>NZ_LIOK01000004.1:0-183482 GCF_001418025.1 Anoxybacillus suryakundensis | reverse complement strand
GTATGAGTAAAATGTTTGTGGGAGGAAGCTAAACCCTCTTCCATCTGTTTCAAGGGGAGGTTTCCTTGAAAAGAAGGGGGGTGAGCAAAATAGATGCAAAAAGGACTCTCTTCCTGTATGGTGATAAGTGCGACCAAATCACACAGGAGGTCAGAGAGTCCTATGCAACAGTTTATCACAGATGGGCAAACATTAAAAGAGATAGAAATGGAATTGTTTTTGATGTTGCAAAAAACGTATGGGGAAATGTTTCAACAGGTATTGGAATGGCTGGATGAAGAGATCGCCAAGCAACGAGATAAAAAACGCTATTACCTAAAAGATAAACGAACGGTACGCATCCAGACGCTCTTTGGGGAGGTGGAGATCCGACGCAATTACTATTTGGATCGAGAAAAAGGCGTGTATACGTGTTTGTTAGATCATTTTCTCGGCTTCGATGGAGCGAAGGGGATGAGTCCGTTATTGGAGGAAACCGCCATTGAATTAGCCGTTATCGGTCCTTCTTATCGCCAAGCAGCCGAAGCGTTAGAGAAGATGGTAGGCTATGCGGTGATGAGCCATGAAACGATTCGGCAGATGGTATTACAGGCGACAGTGGATAGGCATCGTCCGATGGAAATGAAGCGACAGGTGTTGTTCGTGGAGGCGGACGGACTATATGTGAAACGGCAGCGAAGTCGCCGAAGAGGGAAGGAAGAAAAAATTTTGGTGGTGCACCAAGGATGGAAAGCAAACGGGAAACGGGTATCCTTGGTTGGGAAACGGCACTATGTACACGAAACAAAAGAGCCGGTGTGGGAAGGATTAGAACGATTCTTGAACGAGGAATACGGCTATGACCCAACGAGGGATTGGGTGGTGATCAATGGCGATGGAGCTGCGTGGATTACGGCTTGTCGGGAATATTTCGGGAAGCGAGCGTTTTTCCAGCTAGATCGGTTCCACGTAGCGCGAGAGATTCGCGAATGCTTAAAAGATCACCCACGGTACCGGACGATTCGGAAAAAGCTAGCCTTGTTTGATGAAAACGGGTTATTAACTGAACTGCATAGTGCGGTAGGCACCCTAGGGGATGAGAAGAAAGAAAAGCAATTGGAGGGATTGATTCAACGGATCGAATCGATGCCAGGATGTTTGAGTGATTACCGTCAATGGCTGCGGGAGAAAGGCATAGATACGACAGGAATGCGCCCGATGGGAAGTGCAGAGGGAACGATGCACGTCTTTGCGAAGCGAGTAAAAAATGGACGGAGTTGGTGTGAAGAAGGCATTCGAGCGTTTTTAAACGTGATGGTAGCCGTGAAAGACGGGTTAACGATTCAGACATGGAAAGGAGAGGTGCTTTCGCAAGAGGAGGAAAGAGAAAGGGAACGAGAAACGATCGTGAAAAAGGCGATCAAGCATGTAGGAACCAAGGTAGCGGAGTTGGTGCGAGGGAATATCCGTTATTTCCATCATTCGTCAGGAACGCCTATTTATCAAGCGTTAAAAGCATTGAAAGGGTTTTAAAAAAGCGAAAAAGGCACAGGCAAGCAGGATGAGAGGATTAGAAAACGCTTACATAAATCGAATTATTTAACCAAATATATCCATTGAATTAAAATATCAAAAAAATCTCCCACAAACTCTTGACTCAATCAAGGGCTACAATTTATAAATAAAATAATACAGTTACAACACAATAAACCTTCTTTAGAAAAAACGGAATGTGTTATTGAACATGAGGCAATGAGAGGAATGGCTTAAAAAATGATAAACCAGACCAATTTCTATAACCTTTTCATTTTTGATAATAAAGGAGGACCGAAAATTGGAGAGCATTTTGGAATTGTACGATGTGTGTAAAGTTTTTAATGGCTTTGCTTTACAAAATGTTAGTTTTTCTCTCAAAAAGGGCTATATTATGGGATTTATTGGCCCAAACGGTGCTGGGAAAAGTACTACGATCCGCTGTATTATGGATCTCGTACATATTGACAGTGGTAATATTAAGCTGTTTGGTGTAGATTATCATAAAAATTTGAAAGCATTAAAGCAGCGCGTTGGGTTTGTCTATGATCAAGATGTCTTTTTTGAGGATTTAAGTGTGGAAAAAAATAAAAAAATTATCTCGTTATTCTATAACACGTGGGATGATGATATTTTTTACCGATATGCCAACGAGTTTAACATTCCTTTAACAAAGCCAGTAAAACATTTGTCAAAGGGAACAAAAATGAAGTTTGCCTTAGCCATAGCTCTTTCTCATCATGCAGAACTAATTATTATGGATGAACCGACTACAGGGCTTGATCCGGTTTTCCGAAAAGAATTATTGGATATCTTAAAGGATATTATTAAAGATAAAGATAAGGCGATTTTTTTCTCGACACATATTACAACCGATTTAGAACAGATTGCTGATTTCATTACATTCATACTTGATGGGAAAATTCTTTTTTGTAAACAAACGGAAGAATTACTCAAACAGTATGTAATAATAACGGGGCCATTGAATCTTAAAGAGGTAGTCCAAGCCTCCCAACCCATATCATTCAAAGAAACATCGCTTGGATTTGAGGCATTTTTTGAAACGAGTAGGGCAACAGAAATAATTTCAAAGTATAATTTAAGCTTTAAAAAACCTTCCTTAGAAGAAATAATGTATTATTTAGTGAAATCTAATAATAATAAATAGGAATTCCTCTTGGATTTATAATTTCAAAGGTTGAAAGAAGGAGGAGAAATGCTTTGCTTCGTTTAATTTTAAAAGATTTATATACACAAAAAAAAATTGTTTATTTTTCACCTCTATTATCATTACCATATTTTCTTTCAATGGGTAAAAATATCTCTGGTTCAAATTTTATTGCGATCGTAATATACAGCTTATGTATTGCATTTATTGCTTATTTTATGGCAATGTATACCAATTTTAACACAGGAGAAAGTGAAATAAATCAAAATAGGCTTATTCTTAGTTTACCCGTTACGAGACGTTCTGTTATCAATGCAAAATACATAATGATTAGTGTATGGTGGTTATTTTCATATACTTCTCATATTTTGATATTTATTTTAATGAATGTGGTTGATACCAGTATGACTTTTAATCAATTGCTTGATATGAAAGTATTGTTGCTTTCATTGTGTTTTACCTATCTTTTAATGTCTATTTTCTATCCACTCAATTACAAGTTTGGATTTCGTGTTGCAAGCCCAATTGGAATTGCAGTATTTTTTCTTGTGACAAGTGGAGTGGGAAAGATTTTATCATCTAATAAGGCTAAGGGCATGATCTCTATCATAATAGATCAACCGATTATTTCCTTTTCTATTATTGCAATTAGTGTTACTTTAGTCTCTTACGTTTTAACAGCACATATTTTTACAAACAAAGATTTTTAAAATTTAATTATGAAAGAACCGACAGAGGAACAAAAAATAAAATAAATCATGAACCTAACGTTGCTTTATGAGGGGAGAGTTAAATAAATGATTCGTGGAAAAAAAGCCTCATTTATAATGGCAGTTATTTTTATGTTTGTTGCAGCAGCTCAAATCTTAGATAGAAACTTTTTGGCTATATTTCCATTTTTCTGTGGTATATATTTTCTTTTACAGGGATTTAGAGATAATAAATAAGTTTTATAAGATTCATAAAGGACTATATAACTGTAGATGAGCAAATTTACTAACATAAATTTACAACCAAACAAAAAAGAAGACATGAACCCGATTCCTTGGTTAGAATAGATGTGCCACAACTATCCACAAGGAGGTTCATGTCTCATGAATAGATTAGCACATCATCAAGGAATTCACAAGTTTTTCACGATGTTGGGGTTGGCCCTTTATTTCTCGAAACCTGTGATGAAGCATCTCGTTCATATCGTGGATGCGATGATTACAAAGGGCTTTTCGGGAACGCTGACCGATCTACATCATGGGAGTTTTCATCCGAACCATCGCACGACACTCAGCCATTTTTTCACGAAAAGCCCATGGGAGGAAGAGACGCTGCTTCGCAAACTCCAGCAGTGGGTGCTTCATCGTGTCGAACGCAGCTCGAAACGAGAGAATCAACCCATTTTTGTTTCGATCGATGATACGATTTGCCAAAAAACGAAGCCCTCGTCACGGGCAACACACGCCATTCAAGGGTGTGATTGGCACTATTCTCACGTAGAGAAAAAGTCGATCTGGGGACATTCTCTCGTTTGGCTCATGGTTCATACGATGACTCACTCAAGCGTTTCCTTTTGCCTTTCGCCTCTACGACAAGACGGTGGGGAAAAGCAAAGGGGAACTCGCGATCGAGATGCTTTCTTCGTTGGATGTGAGTCGCCCCGTTTATGTGCTCATGGACTCTTGGTATCCATCGAAAACCCTCGTGGGAGCCTGCTTGAAAAAAGGGTTCCACGTCATCGCGATGCTGAAGACGAATCGGATTCTCTATCCAAAAGGGACGGCCATTCAAGCAAAGGAATTTGCCAAATCTATGGAGCCACGGGATACCCGCCTCGTCACGGTGGGAAAAGAGCGTTATCGGGTGTATCGCTACGAAGGTGCTCTGAACGGTCTCAAGGATGCCGTGGTGCTGCTCGCTTGGAAAGCCGATCAGCCGATGACACCGAAACATCTCCATTGCGTCTTGAGCACCGATCGCGAGCTAAGCGACGAAGACATCTTGTGCTACTATGCCGAGCGTTGGTCGATCGAATGTTTTTTCCGTCAAGCGAAAGACCAGCTGAAACTCGATGGATACCGCGTTCGCGGGCGTCGGGCGGTGAAACGGTATTGGATCTTGGTGCAACTTGCGTATGTGTACAGCATGTTCGAGTCTAACAGTGATTTTTCGGATGGGCTCGATCTCCTGCGCAAGAGAAAAGGACATAGCCTCGTGGAGTTCATTTATCGTGCAGCAAAACAAAATATTCCCATTGATACCGTGAAAAAACAGCTCCACGTGGCATAAGGGGTACCCTGTTTGTCTCTTTTTAAATGGTAATTATTGTAACGAAAATTGCTCAACTACAGTATATAAGTTGAATTAAAGATTTACAACTGAACACACAAACGATCGATCGTTTGTTCTGGTTTCTGGTTGATTCGCTGAATAAAGGCTTGGACATTCTTTCTAATTTCTTGCACACTCGAATAGAACACGTTGTAAATCACGTCTGATTTCAGCCATTTCCATAGCCCTTCAATCAAGTTCAATTGCGGACTGTATGGTGGCAAAAAGACGAGCCCTAACCGATCTTCGTGTTCTTTTAAAAATGGCTGAATGAGTTTGGCATGGTGAATTCGAGCGTTATCTAAAATCATCACTATTTTGCCTGTGGGATAGCGTTCTAACACAAGTTGAAGAAATCGAAGAAATGTTTCCGCGTCATAGCGTTCTTCTTCGATGCAAAACACTTCCCCTGTTTCGTAGTTCAACGTGCCAATCAGCTTCAGCCCTTGATGTTTTCCAAACGTCGGAATGATTCGTTGTTTTCCTTTGACAAACCATGTTTTTTGAATCGCTTGGTAATCACGAATCATCGACTCATCTTGAAAGAGGACATGGGCGATGTTCCCATCTACCAGTTTTTTTTTACTTCAGGGGAGGTGATTTCGACGAATTCTTTTTGTTTCTCTTCATCGGCATTGGCTAGTGTATAGGTCGGTTTCGTATAGCTTAGCCCTAACCGATGCAGAATGTCACTTGTTCCGCGAAGCGTGTATGTTGGCCCCCACTTTTGTTGAATGAGTTCAGCGATTATCGCAAGCGTCCAATTATATTTTGCTTCGAATCCCACATCTACGGGGAGCTGATGTTCAATGATCAAAGCCAGCTCTTTTTCCTGCTCAGGGGTCAATCGACGTGGGGCGCCAGGTGAGTATTTCATCTCCAGTCCATCAAGACCGCGCTGGGCGTAGGCATGAATATAGTTATAAATAGTTTTCTTGGATCGACCAATAATCGTTGCGATTTCTCCTTTGGTATATCCCTGCAAATGAAGATAAATCGCTTGGTAGCGTTCATATGCTCGTTTACTTTTTGCTTCTTTCATGGCAGTGGACAACTTTTCGATCTCGTCTTTGTGATTTGGCATCATATTTTCTCTCCGTTCCCCTATTTTCTCTTTGTATTTATTCGCCGTGGAACGGGAGAAAACCTTTATTTCAATTTATATAGAGCGAAACGAATTGCGGAATCAGGGGAGATTGTGCCTGTAACGTACGAAGGAAGACAAGTTCTTATTCAACATGTCGATGAGAAAAATAAAACAGCAAGAATCTATTCGAAAGAAAATCCGAAAAAAGAAATGGTTGTCCTAGTCCATCTTCTAAACGAGGAATAAGTTCGTGCTAATTAGTACTTGGTATGATGTTAGGTGTTATCACCGCTCGAATCATGACAGAAGCCGTTTGTGCTTCTGTTTTTTTGTTTTTGTTACATCTCACATTTCGCGCCCTCTCGACAAAAATCGGGAGGATTTTTTTATCTTCATGTCGAATGAATCTTTGAAACACAAGGAAAGCAAAGGAGTTTCTACATCATGAGCGTTCAAATCCGTGCCATTTATGAAAGTTCTTATTTGAATATAATAAGCACCATTTTCAAGGATCCTAGCCTCCCTCGGTTGATTGATCGTCTCGTTCCCGTGGACCCTCAATGCCAAACTCGAGCCAGCGACGTTGTCTGGCTGCTTACCTTGGATATCTTGAGCGGTCGGCAAGCACTCGTTCATTTGGAACGATGGGCGCATGACATCGATTTGCCTAAGCTGATCCGACCAGGGCTTTCCCCCTCTTGGTTCAACGACGATGCCATCGCGCGCCATCTCGATCGACTGTACGACGCCAATATCCACGCGGTTCTTTCCGCCTGTCTTGTGCAAATTTACAAGAAAGAAGGAATCCCTCTTCGGGTGTTCCATGCCGATACGACCGATGTATCGGTTTACGGTACGTATGAATCGGCCTCGCCGGATGCCTTGCAGATTACGCATGGCTACAACCGGCATCATCGTTGGCAAAAGCAGATCGGATTTGGGCTGATTGGCAACGAGGATGGCATCCCGTTTTATGGCGATGTACACGACGGCAACCTGCCGGATAAGACGTGGAATCCCGAGGTGTTGTCCCGTGTGCAGAAACAGCTGAAGCAGGCGAAGATCGAAGATGAATGGATTTATGTTGCCGATTCTGCCGCCATGACGAAAGACACACTGGCGCAAACGAAGGCCGCCAACGCCTTTTTGATCACAAGAGGCCCTTCTTCGCTCCGGATCGTCAAAACCGCGCTGGCTAAAGCTGATGCCCAAGACACGCCGTGGAGCGATCCGTTTTCCTTAGCGGAGAAAAACGGAGCCACCTACCGGGTGTGGGAAACGACATCGACGTACGAAGGTCATTCGGTCCGGTTGATCGTCGTTGAATCCAGCGCGCTCGACCAACGAAAAGGAAAGACGCTCGAAAAAGAGCGAAACCAAGAAGCAGAGCTTCTTCGGCAGAAACAAACCCAGTGGGAAAGCCGTCTGTTTTCGTGCCGGGAAGACGCCGAACAAGCCCTAGCGTCTCTAAAGGCGTCCCTTCGTCTCCGGTTCCATCGCGTCGAGGCGTCAGTCGAAGCGATCGTGCGTCCGAAAAAACGGCGCGGACGTCCGAAAAAAGGGGCGGAGCCGGACATGGAAACGCTGTACGCCCTTCGCTTGAACGTGGAATTCGACCAAGATGCGTGGGAACAGGCGAGACGGAAAGCGTCCCGGTTTGTCCTTGTCACGACTGTTCCGGAGGAATGGAAAGGTCAACCGATGGATGCGAAAGAGATCTTGAAGTTGTATAAAGGCCAAATCTCGGTGGAAATGAACTTCTCTTTCTTGAAAGACCCGTTCTTTACGGATGAGATTTACGTAAAAAAACCGGAACGGGTCGTGGTATTGGGCTATTTGTTTCTGTTGGCCTTGGCGATTTACCGCGTCTTCCAGCGCCGGGTGCGTCAGTTCATCACCCCGGAACACCCATTAAAGGGCGCGGGAGGCCGGAAACTGACCCGACCGACCGGACAAGCGATTTTTCAATTGTTTTGGTATGTCAGAGTCGTCCTGTTGGAACTGTCGGATGGACGAATTCAACGCGCGTTAGGTCAACCGCTCACGTACGAGCAGCGAAGGATTCTGCAAGGATTAGGGATGGACGAGAGCATTTACGTCTAATGAGATAAAGAACGACCAACGATGGTAAAAAAAGGATACCATCGCTTTTGGTGTTGGTTTAAAAGTTATTCTAAAAAACTGAATAAAAAATCCTTTTGTTCCGCCCTACCAAGGTGCGAAATATGAGATATTGGGTTAAAATAAAGGCGTACGTGCAAATGATGAGAGAAAGAGTGATAGTTGTGAACGATCAAGTAAATCGTCTTCGGAAAATAGTAAAGGAAAAAACGTGGGTGTCGTTTTTGTACAATAACCACCCATATAGCTTGCTTCATTGGTCTGTTGCGGGATTTTCAAATGATGAGCGCGACGTCTGGTTGCTGCAAGATGAAATGACATTTGAAACACAATCGTTCGTTCAGTTAGATGAGGCGCTTGCTTGGATTGAACAACATATGCCAAGTATTACTGATATTTTATAAAGAGGGCGAGATGCCCTCTTGCTTATTGCGGGGAGTTTTGCCGTTTTGTCGGGTGAATGGCTTTTTCCAACTCCTCTTTTGCTATGATAGGACGGACGGTATCAGCTGTCGGTTTTCCTTTTTGGCTTTTATGTTTTGTCATGAAGCTTCACCTCTTTACGGGTGATGGGCGTAAAACCCCCTACGCCTTCAGGCTAGGGGATGTAAGCCCTAGTCGCCTTGTGTTTCAATGTATGGATGTATTTCATTGCTTTTTCAAGCCTTTACGGATCAGTTCATAAACTGCACCTGCAAAACTATAATACACTAGATGTATAATAAACATATACATAAAGGAGGTGAAGTCAATGCTGGTCAACAAAGCATACAAATTTCGCATCTATCCAAACAAAGAACAAGAAATCCTGATTGCTAAAACTTTTGGTTGTAGTCGATTTGTATTCAACTATTTTTTAGCAAAATGGGAGGATGCTTACAAGCAAACGGGCAAGGGACTAACTTACGACGCTTGTTCTTCTCAATTGACGCAATTAAAGAAAGAATTCACTTGGTTAAAAGAAGTGGATAGCATTGCGCTTCAATCTTCACTCAAGCGTCTGGATGATGCGTACGATCGCTTTTTTAAAAAGCAAAATGACAAGCCGCGTTTCAAGTCTAAAAAGAATCCTGTTCAATCTTACACGACAAAGCATACAAATGGGAATATTGCTGTGCTAGATCAACACATCAAGCTACCTAAACTTGGCCTTGTTCGTTTTGCAAAATCAAGAGAAGTAGAGGGGCGTATCTTGTCTGCTACGATTAGACGAAATCCAAGCGGAAAATATTTTGTTTCCATTCTTGTTGAAACAGAAGTACAAGAATTGCCTAAAACTAACTCGGCAGTTGGTATTGATGTCGGTTTGAAGGAATTTGCTATTCTTTCAGATGGAACAAAGTACGAAAACCCGAAATGGTTTCGTAAGCTGGAAGAACAACTAGCAAAAGCACAACGTATTCTTTCCAGACGAAAAAAAGGTGGCTCGAATTGGAATAAGCAACGAATTAAAGTCGCTCGTATTCATGAAAAAATCGCAAACGCTAGAAATGATTACTTACACAAAATTTCCACCGAGATTGTCAAAAACCACGACATCATCGGGATGGAAGATTTGTCGGTAGCTAATATGCTAAAAAATCATAACCTTGCAAAAGCCATTAGCGAAGTATCATGGTCACGATTTAGAACAATGCTGGAATACAAAGCTAGATGGTACGGAAAACAAGTTGTCACCGTAGCAAAAAACTTTCCGTCTAGTCAGCTTTGTTCATGTTGTGGCTATCAAAACAAAGACGTTAAAAATCTTGGGTTACGTGAGTGGGATTGTCCAAAGTGTCATACCCATCACGACCGAGATATCAACGCAAGTATCAATATTAAAAACGAAGCGATTAGGCTTCTTAACCGCAGGAACTGTGGGGATCGCCTACTAAATAACCGAAAAAACTTTCGGTGTTCGTAGGAATCCACTATGGCTTTAGCCTAGTGGTAGTTCAAGCTAAAAGATCGATTAAATGAGCAACTGATTGAGCAGTTAAAACAAAAACAAAAGGAACTACTAGAAGAAGAACAAAAACGAAAAGAAGAAGAGGAGGCAAAGCGGAAAGAGGAGGCGCGCAAACGTGAAAAAAATAAAACGTTTGCAGAATGGTTAGAAGAAAGTGATTTAGATTGGCGAAAATTTAAGTAACCGAGGGGAAAACCCCGGTTACCGATGAGCGGTGAAAATCGTTTGTTTTGTTAGTTGCTTTAGTGCAGTCATTTGTTCATCGCTTAATGTCACAGATTGGGCAGCGACGTTTTCGATCAGTTGTGATAATCGGCTTGCGCCGGGAACGACTGTCGCAACGACGTCATGAGCTAAACAAAAACGGAGAGCGATCGCAGTGAGCGTTTCGTTCGGTGCAACGGCTTTTAGTTTTGGAATAAGCGCCACTAATTCAGCAAACGAATAATCCGCATATCCGTTTTGTTTCGTTTCATCGCTTACTTGATCAATCGATCGTTCAGTTAATAGCCCTTTAGCGAGCGGTCCCCGTGCAATGACGCTAATGTGATGTTGCTTTAAAAGCGGAAACCATTCTTCAGCACGGCGATCGAGCAAACTATACGGCATCATAACGGAAACGATGCGCGATCGTTTGACGTATTCGCGAATGACATTTGGACGCATAGAGGAAATGCCATAATAACGAATAATGCCTTCCTGTTGCAATTCTTCAAACGCTTCAATCGTTTCATCGATCGGGTCATCAATCGTTCCACCGTGTAATTGGTATACATCAATATAATCGGTTTGTAACCGTCGCAAGCTATGTTTCACAGCTTCTTTAATGTATGTTTTTGACGGGTCCCACGTCCAACCGTTCCCTTGTTCCGTCCAGCGGTTCCCTACTTTCGTCGCAATGACGACATCATGTCGCTTTCCCTTTAATGCTTTACCAACAATTTCTTCATTCAACCCGCGATCATATAAATCGGCTGTATCAAAGTAGTTGACACCTTTATCCATCGCTTCATGAATGATACGAATGGCCTCATTTTCTGAAGTGCCAAGCGACATGCAGCCGAAGCCAATTTCGCTCACATATATGTTTGAATGCCCAAGTTTTCGTTTGTTCATGCTATTCACCCCTCTTTTTCATTAAATTATAACGAATAAGTTTACCATTTGTCTTTAAGCATGTAGTACAATCAATATGAGATGATGAATATGGTGGTGAAACAATGGATCATTTATATGAAAAAACGATTAATCGAGCGTGTATTTTTTCTGGAAAAGTGATTGATATGTATGTGGAAGATGTGTTGTTGCCAAATGGGGAAACGAGCAAGCGCGAAATTGTGAAACATCCTGGAGCGGTTGCGGTTATAGCGATCACAAAAGAAAATAAAATGGTGCTCGTGCGCCAATACCGAAAAGCGTTAGAACGAGTGCTTGTTGAAATTCCAGCAGGGAAGCTAGAAAAAGGAGAAGCGCCGCTTGAAACAGCAAGGCGTGAATTAGAAGAAGAGACGGGGTATGTATGTGAAACGATGGAGCCGCTCCACTCTTTTTACACTTCTCCAGGATTTGCAGATGAACTAGTACATATATTTCTTGCTAAAGGACTAACGAAAAAAAGTGAAAAGCAAATGCTTGATGATGACGAGTTTGTTGATGTGCTCGAGGTCACGTTAGAAGAAGCATTAAACATGGTGAAAGAAAAGCAAATTTACGATGCAAAAACGATTTACGCTCTGTTATACTGGCAATTGTATATGTAAAAGCGGTCTGTGTGACCGCTTTTTGTCATATCGCTCTCCATTGTCCCATACAATGAGATTAACAGGACATGTAGGGGGATGGAGCGATGAGAAAGCGATCGTGGATAAATTTGTGGGGGCAACACGTACAAGAACATTATACGACATATGTATTCACCGTCGTTCTTTTTATTATGGGCATTATTTTTGGTGCCATCGTCGTCAATAGCTTAAGCTTTAATCAAAAAGAAGATTTATACTATTACTTAACGAATTTTTTTGGACAAGTTTCCGCGGGCAATATGGCGAGTGCGCATGATGCGTGGAAAGAAAGCTTTTTACAAAACGTAAAATATATCGGGTTAATGTGGATTTTGGCGATGTCGCTCGTCGGTTTGCCACTCATTTTAATTTTATTGTTTTTAAAAGGGCTTGTCATCGGGTTTACCGTCGGCTTTTTAGTCAATCAAATGGGATGGCACGGATTTTTATTGGCTTTCGTATCTGTCGTTCCACAAAATATCATTCTCGTTCCTATTTTTATTATGATGGCTGCTGTATCTATTTCGTTTTCTTTAAAAATGATTCGCCATCAATTTGTGAAGCGAACACATGAACCAATTTTCCGAGCGATGCTTCGCTATACGTTTATTATGCTATCGTTCAGCATCGCTTTAGCATTTGCCTCATCGGTCGAAGCATACGTTTCCCCGTTACTTATGAAAGAAGTTGTTCAATTAATAGAAAAATAATTCTTATTTAATAATCATTTTATTTATCAATTTATAATCATTTTATTTTGACACGTTCCTTTCTTTTGTTATAATGAGAATGAGTAACGAGGGAGGGAATGAAAATGGAAAGTCGGCTTGAACGAATAAAAAAACAATTGCATGCAGCTAGTTATAAATTAACGCCGCAACGTGAAGCGACGGTGCGTGTGTTGCTTGAACATGAAGAAGATCATTTAAGCGCGGAAGATGTTTACCTCCTCGTGAAAGAAAAAGCGCCTGAAATTGGGTTAGCTACAGTATATCGCACGTTGGAGTTATTAACAGAGTTAAAAATTGTCGATAAAATTAACTTCGGGGATGGCGTTTCCCGCTACGATCTTCGCAAAGAAGGTGCGGCGCATTTTCATCACCATTTAGTATGTATTGAATGCGGAGCGGTTGATGAAATTCAAGAAGATTTATTAGAAGATGTCGAAGCCATTGTAGAGCGTGATTGGAATTTTAAAATTAAAGATCATCGTCTAACGTTTCACGGTATTTGCCATCGTTGCCAAGATAAGCATGAGGCATAGTAAAACCTTTTCGTCTATGAAAAGGTTTTTTCATTTATGTATAAAATGCGATGAAACGGGCATATCCTCTTACTATATGACAGTTAGCGGAGGTATGCGATGAAAAGAATCGTCGATGTGTTAAAAGTGTTTCTTTTATTTACGGGATGTACGATTTTATTTTATTATAGTATTGTATGGATGAGCGAAGAATACAACTATTATCGTCGTTACGATGAGCCTATGGGGTCGGCTGTAAAAGTGTCGACGACTGAACGACAAGAAACACATTGGCTTGATCGGCTATTGTTTTTCTATCAAAACGGGGAGTAGGATGAGCGTGGAAGACCAAGTAAAAGATTTTATTCACTATCTAATTGTAGAACGAAATTTAGCTCATAACACGATCGTGTCGTATGAGCGGGATTTAAAAAAATACGTTCAATATTTACAACAAGTTGAACAACAAAGCAGTTGGAACAATATAACTCGTTTTCATATTATGCAATTTTTAAAGTTTCTAAAAGAAAAAGGAAGTTCGCCAAAAACGATTGCACGCCATTTGGCGTCAGTTCGGTCGTTTCATCAATTTTTATTGCGTGAAAAAGCCGTTGATCAAGATCCGACTGTTCATATTGAAACACCGCAACTACCAAGGACGTTGCCAAACGTGTTGTCGATGGCAGAAGTCGAGGCCTTACTCGAGGCGCCGAAGCAAAACACACCGTTTAGCATTCGGGATAAGGCGATGTTAGAATTGTTATATGCGACTGGTATTCGGGTGAGCGAGCTCATTCAATTAGACGTATCTGACGTTCATTTGACGATGGGATTCATTCGTTGTTACGGAAAGGGACGGAAAGAACGGATCGTGCCGATTGGAAAAATGGCGACAGAAGCATTAAAACAGTATATGGAAAAGGGACGTCCGAAGCTGTTGAGTAAAAAAAGAGGGACGACGGACGCATTGTTTTTAAACCACCATGGTGAGCGGCTAACGAGACAAGGATGCTGGAAAATTTTAAAGCGACTTGCTCGTGAAGCGAACATTCAAAAACCGTTAACCCCCCATACGCTACGTCATTCGTTTGCTACGCATTTACTAGAAAATGGAGCGGACTTGCGTGCGGTACAAGAAATGCTTGGGCATGCTGATATTTCGACAACGCAAATTTATACGCATGTAACGAAAACGAGATTAAAAGATGTGTACAAGCAGTTTCACCCGCGAGCATAACTGTGACGATGACTTGTCACAGTTTTTTTTATTGCAATTCATTATGAAAACGTTTTATAATTTAGTTGTCAGACTTCTGACAAATATGAACGATGCGTGATTTTGTTTCATAGTGGGCATGCTATGAAGCGAATGAAACGATTGGGGAGGTAAAACGGTGAAGCCTACATATAAACGTGTATTTTTAATTGTGATGGACTCTGTTGGAATTGGCGAGGCGCCAGATGCTGAAAAATATAACGATAAAGGGGCAGATACGCTCGGACATATCGCACAACATCGCGGTGGCTTAAACATGCCGAATATGGCGAAACTAGGTTTAAGTAACATTCGCGAAATTGAAGGTATCCCAAAAGCGGAAAAGCCGCTTGCTTATTACACGAAAATGCAAGAAGCGTCCGCAGGAAAAGATACGATGACAGGACATTGGGAGCTCATGGGGCTTCGTATTGATACGCCATTTCAAGTGTTCCCAGATGGATTTCCACAAGAATTAATTGAAGAGTTGGAAAAACGGACGGGAAGAAAAGTGATCGGGAATAAACCAGCAAGTGGCACGGCGATTATTGATGAGCTCGGCCCTGAACATATGGAAACAGGTGCGCTTATTGTATATACGTCAGCCGACTCAGTGTTACAAATCGCAGCACATGAAGAAATCATTCCGTTAGAAGAATTGTATCGTATTTGTAAAATTGCACGTGAATTGACGCTTGATGAAAAATATATGGTCGGTCGCGTGATCGCGCGTCCATTCATCGGCACACCGGGCAATTTCCAACGAACAGCGAATCGTCATGATTATGCGTTAAAGCCGTTTGGGCGAACTGTCATGAACGAGCTGCAAGATGCAGGTTACAACGTGATTGCCATCGGTAAAATTGCTGACATTTACGATAACGAAGGTGTGACACAAACGTTGCGCACAAAATCAAATATGGACGGGATGGACAAATTAGTCGATACGTTACAAATGGATTTTACAGGGCTAAGCTTCCTTAATCTCGTTGATTTTGATGCGCTATATGGACATCGCCGCGACCCGAAAGGATATGGGGATGCGTTAGAACAATTTGATGCCCGTTTACCTGAAGTGTTTGAGCGTTTAAAAGATGATGATTTATTAATTATTACAGCTGACCACGGCAATGATCCTGTACATCATGGAACAGATCATACGCGCGAATACGTCCCTCTCCTCGTTTATAGCCCGAGCATGGATGGGGGAAAACAACTTCCGCTTCGCGAGACGTTCGCAGATGTCGGTGCAACGATTGCGGAAAACTTTGGTGTGGCGATGCCAGCACATGGAACAAGCTTTTTACGTGATTTAAAATAAGGAGCGTGAACATATGAATCGAGCAGCAATTGAACAAGCGGCACAATTTTTAAAAGAAAAGTTTCCGAATCCACCACAAATCGGCTTAATTCTTGGCTCCGGTTTAGGTGTGTTAGCAGACGAGATCGAACAAGCAATCAAAATTCCTTACAGTGACATTCCGAATTTCCCTGTATCGACAGTCGAAGGACATGCAGGCCAACTCGTATACGGTCAGTTAGAAGGCGCAACGGTTGTCGTTATGCAAGGGCGTTTCCATTACTACGAAGGGTACAGCTTTGATAAGGTGACGTTTCCGGTTCGTGTCATGAAGGCACTCGGCGTCGAACAGCTCGTTGTTACGAACGCGGCAGGTGGGGTAAATGAGTCGTTCGAACCGGGCGATTTAATGATTATTTCAGATCATATTAACAACATGGGTGGTAATCCGCTTATCGGTCCGAATGATGCTGCACTTGGTGTGCGCTTCCCAGACATGTCGGAAGCATATAGTAAACGACTTCGTCAACTCGCGAAAGATGTGGCGAATGAAATTGGATTGCGTGTGCGCGAAGGGGTATATGTCGCCAATACAGGTCCAGCATACGAAACACCAGCAGAAATCCGCATGATTCGTGTCATGGGTGGCGATGCGGTCGGAATGTCTACTGTGCCTGAAGTCATTGTTGCGCGCCATGCTGGGGTGGAAGTGCTCGGTATTTCTTGCATCTCTAACATGGCGGCCGGCATTTTAGATCAGCCGCTTACGCATGATGAAGTGATCGAAACGACGGAAAAAGTAAAAGCCGACTTTTTGCGATTTGTAAAAGCGATCGTGCGCCGCATGGCTAAAAACTGAACGAGAAGGTGAATACAATGAGAATGGTCGATTTAATTGAGAAAAAAAGAGACGGTCATACATTAACGAAAGAAGAAATTCAGTTTATCATTAAAGGGTACACAAAAGGTGACATTCCTGATTATCAAATGAGCGCGTTGGCGATGGCAATTTTCTTCCGCGGCATGAACGAAGAAGAAACAGCTGAATTAACGATGGCGATGGTGCATTCAGGCGATACGATCGATCTTTCAAAAATCGAAGGTATTAAAGTCGATAAACATTCAACAGGTGGTGTAGGCGATACGACGACGCTCGTTTTAGGTCCACTTGTTGCTTCCGTTGGCGTTCCGGTTGCAAAAATGTCTGGGCGTGGGCTTGGTCACACAGGCGGAACAATTGATAAACTAGAATCGGTGCCAGGTTTTCACGTTGAAATTACGAACGATGAATTTATCGATCTTGTGAATAAAAATAAAATTGCCGTTGTCGGTCAGTCTGGTAATTTGACGCCAGCGGACAAAAAGTTGTATGCGCTTCGTGATGTGACGGCAACGGTCAACAGCATTCCGCTCATCGCTTCATCAATTATGAGTAAAAAAATTGCTGCTGGTGCTGATGCGATCGTGCTTGATGTGAAAACGGGCGCAGGCGCATTTATGAAAGATTTAAATGATGCAAAAGCGTTGGCGAAAGCGATGGTCGATATCGGAAATCGCGTCGGTCGAAAAACGATGGCGATCATTTCTGATATGAGCCAACCGCTCGGCTATGCGATCGGAAATGCCCTTGAAGTAAAAGAGGCAATCGATACGTTAAAAGGTGAAGGACCGGAAGATTTACAAGAACTTTGCTTAGTGCTTGGAAGCCATATGGTATATTTAGCTGAAAAAGCATCTTCGCTTGAAGAAGCTCGCCATATGTTAGAACGAGCGATGAAAGACGGCTCCGCACTTGAAACGTTTAAGACGTTTTTAGCTGCGCAAGGCGGCGACGCATCTGTTGTTGATGATCCGAGCAAATTGCCGCAAGCAAAATATATTATTGAACTAGAAGCGAAAGAAGATGGATACGTATCCGAAATTGTCGCGGATGCGGTCGGAACGGCAGCGATGTGGCTTGGTGCAGGGCGGGCGACGAAAGAATCAACGATCGATTTAGCTGTCGGTTTAGTGCTTCGCAAAAAAGTTGGCGATGCGGTGAAAAAAGGTGAATCGCTCGTCACCATTTACAGCAACCGCGAACAAATTGATGATGTAAAACAAAAACTATATGAAAACATCCGTATTTCAGCAACACCAGTTCAAGCGCCAACATTAATTTACGATAAAATTTCGTAACCTGAAGGATTCACTCCTTCAGGTTTTTTATGTATATAAAAAATAAAAAATGGAAAAGATGGCAAGTATAAAGAAATGGAGGGTTGGAGATGAAGCGATTTTTTTGCATGTTTGCTATCGCGTTTCTTTTTCTTCCAAGCGTCGTTGTGCGCGCGGAGCAGCCGAAAATTGAATTAGCACCTGAGGCGCGATCAGCAATTTTAATTGAGAGAGACACAGGGGCTGTTTTGTATGAAAAAAATGCCCATGAGCCGCTTCCACCAGCGAGTATGACGAAAATTATGACAATGCTTCTCATTATGGAGGCTATTGATCAAGGAAAGTTGAAGCTAGACGAGCGAGTGCGGGCGAGTGAATATGCCGCATCGATGGGTGGATCGCAAATTTTTCTAGAGCCTGGGGAAGAAATGACAGTAGACGATTTACTTAAAGGTGTGGCGATCGGATCGGGCAATGATGCATCCGTCGCACTAGCAGAACGAATTGCAGGATCAGAGGAAGCGTTTGTTCATATGATGAACGAAAAAGCAAAGGAACTTCGTTTAAAGCATACTGCATTCGAAAATACAACAGGTTTACCAGCGAAAAATCATTATAGTACAGCATATGATATGGCGATGATGGCAAAAGAGTTATTGAAATATGATTTAATTACAAAATACACAGGTACGTATGAAGATTATTTACGAGAGCATACAGATAAAAAATTTTGGCTTGTCAATACAAATCGACTTGTAAAATTTTATCCAGGTGTTGATGGTTTAAAAACGGGTTACACGAGCGAAGCAAAATATTGTTTAACAGCGACGGCGAAAAAAGGGAATATGCGCGTTATTGCTGTTGTGTTTGGAGCGCCAACGCCAAAGGAGCGAAATGCACAAATTACAAAAATGTTAGATTATGCATTTAGTCATTACGAAACGAAGCCGCTTTATAAAAAAGGCGAGACGATTGCGATGCTCCCTGTCAGCAAAGGAAAGAAAAAGGCAGTCGCCGCCGTGACATCTGAACCGATTTCTGTCCTATTGAAAAAAGGGGAAAAATCTGAATCAGTACAAACGAAATGGAAGTTAAATGAGAAAGTGAAAGCCCCTGTGAAAAAAGGGGAGGTGCTCGGCACGCTCGTTATAAAAAAAGATGGGGCGGTTATCGCTAAAAGTTCTTTAGTGGCGAAAGAGCCAGTAGAAGAAGCAAATATGTGGGAATTGTTTAAACGAATGTTTCGCTCCTTCTCACGCACATCTTGACGAAATGAGACGAATGACGACTAGTTTTGTCAATAAGAAGGATTGACGCATAAACAAATCGAATTCTTCCTTAACCTAAACGGATAAGGAGGAAACGATGGTGAGTTTATCCATTCAATTAGAAGTAAAACAACACGTATTGCTTGTTCGATTAGCTGGCGAACTAGACCATCATACAGCCGAACAGTTGCGTGCAGCTATCACGGATGTATTAGAACGAGAGCGAATTCAAGCGATCGTTTTAAACTTGAATGAGTTAACGTTCATGGATAGTTCAGGGTTAGGTGTTATTTTAGGGAGATATAAGCAAATACAACGTATGGGTGGAGAGATGGTTGTCTGTTCTGTTTCTCCATCAATTAAGCGTTTGTTTGATATGTCAGGGCTGTTTAAAATTATTCGTCTAGAAGTGAACGAACAGTATGCATTACAAACGTTGGGGGTGGCGTAAATGAGAAATGAAATGCACCTTCAATTTTCCGCCCTCAGCCAAAATGAATCATTTGCGCGTGTGACAGTTGCAGCGTTTGTTGCGCAACTCGATCCGACGCTCGATGAGTTGACCGAAATTAAAACCGTTGTATCTGAAGCAGTAACGAACGCGATTATTCATGGCTATGAAAATGATCCGAGCGGTGTCGTCTATATTTCTGTCATGATTGAAGGACATACCGTTCATTTAACGATTCGCGATCATGGAAAAGGAATTGAAAATGTTGAAGAAGCGCGGCAACCGTTATTTACGACGAAACCAGAGCTCGAACGTTCCGGCATGGGATTTACGATCATGGAAAACTTTATGGATGAAGTGAACATTTATTCTAAAGTGAATGAAGGAACGACTGTGGAGTTGATTAAGCATTTAACGAAAAGTAAAGCGCTATGTAATTAAGGGAGACGTGCCTATGGATGTCGAGGTACAAGCTGTCAAAGACCATGAAATCAAAGAGTTGATTCGGAGGAGTCAGCAAGGCGATCAGCAGGCGCGCGATGAGATTATCGAAAAAAATATGCGGCTTGTCTGGTCGGTTGTGCAGCGGTTTTTAAACCGCGGATACGAGCCTGAAGATTTGTTTCAAATCGGTTGTATCGGTTTAATGAAGTCGGTCGATAAGTTTGATTTATCTTACGATGTCAAGTTTTCAACGTATGCGGTACCGATGATTCTTGGGGAAATTCAACGATTCATTCGTGATGATGGGTCTGTCAAAGTGAGTCGTTCATTAAAAGAAATTGGCAATAAAATTAGAAAAGCAAAGGACGAATTATCGAAACAAAACGGTCGCGTTCCAACGGTGAATGAAATCGCACAGTTTTTACAAATTTCACCCGAGGATGTTGTACTAGCCCAAGAAGCGGTCCGTTCACCGACGTCTATTCATGAAACGGTATATGAAAACGATGGCGATCCGATTACGCTGCTCGATCAAATTGCAGATGAGCAAGACGTTTGGTTTGACAAAATTGCGTTAAAAAAGGCGATGGAAGAGTTAGATGAACGGGAACGGCTCATCGTTTACTTGCGCTATTATAAAGACCAAACCCAATCAGAAGTGGCAGCTAGATTAGGCATCTCTCAAGTGCAAGTGTCTCGTTTAGAGAAAAAAATATTGCAACAAATGAAAGCTCGAATGGATGAATAAGTCCGTTCGGGCTTTTCTTATGCATATAGGGAACGTTCATATGTCATACTACGAATACAATGATGGAAGCAAGGTGTCAGTATGAAAGAAACGATTTTTTTGAAAATGCGTCATCGTGTCCAAGTACAACCGAACGCAACGATTCGGATAGGAGATGTGGCACAAGTCGTCGCAAACAAACGAATCGACGATATTGTACAAACTCCCATTTATACAGTACAAAAGAAAGATCGTAACATTGTCATTATTGATGTGATGCATGTGATGAAAGTATTAATGGCCGTTGCACCTCATGATGACATTCAGTCGCTCGGACCGTCACAAACGATCGTTGAAGTTGTTTATGAAAAAAAACGATGGGGGTATTTGTACGTCCCGATCGTTTGGCTTCTTTTGTTTGTCGGATCGGGGCTTGCGATTATGAACTTTCATGAAGATGTAAGCATGCAACAGGTACAGCAACGGTTATATCGGGTCATTACAGGAAAGGACGTAGAAAAACCATTATGGTTTCAAATTCCATATTCACTTGGGCTCGGTATTGGTATGATTTTGTTTTTTAACCATTTCTTTAAAAAACGAATTAATGAAGAGCCGAGCCCACTTGAAGTTGAAATGTTTCAATATCAACAGTCACTCGATCAATACGTCATTATGCATGAAAATAAAGAGGCGATGAGGCGAATGGACGATGATTCGTGAATTCGTTGTGGCATTTGTCGGATTGGCGGGAGGATTAGCTGTTGGCTCTGGCTTTGTCGCATTTTTAACTGTGCTTGGCGTCATCCCACGCTTAACACAATTAACTAAAACGATGAAATGGATTGCGACGTACGAATGGGGCGTTGTACTTGGAGCGGTCGTAAGCAGCTGGATGAGCTTGCGCGATCCTCTTTTTTCTTTTCCTCCTATTTTGGCAGGCGCTATTGGGCTGTTTAGCGGTGTATTTGTCGGCATGCTTGCAGCGGCATTAACGGAAGTATTAAATGTTTTCCCGATTTTAGCTAAACGGCTCGGCATTGACGAGCAAATTGTCGTTTTACTCATGGCCATGGTATTTGGTAAGGTAGCAGGATCGCTTTTTCATTGGATATATTTTGTGAATCGATAAGGGGGAAGCAGATGGGAAAAGCATTTTTGTTCGGAGGATTCATTGCAGTCGTTGGACAGGCGCTTCATGATATGTACAGTATATGGTTTCATATGAATGAAGAGGAGGCGATTCGCTGGATGAATGGGACGCTCATCGTATGTGCTGCGATATTTACACCGAATCGATTGTATCGCCGATTGACGCAATTTGCAGGAGCGGGAATGATCGTGCCGATGATGAGTTTAGCAAACATATGGAGTGCTAGTGCCCTTGAACATCGCAATGAAGGAGCAACAGAGCATATGTTTTCTGTTGGGGGGAGCATCATTGTTACGCTAATTGTAGCATCATATGTTGCAGCATTGTTTTTATGAGGGGGACTTAGATGAAAAGAGTAGGGGCACAAACGATTGTGTTTGATAAAAACATTTATATTGAATCAGTTGGCACTGTCGTGGGGCCAAAGGAGCGCGAAGGTCCGCTTGGTTCATCATTTGATCGCGCATACGACGATTTATATTGTGGTGAACAAAGTTGGGAGCTAGCTGAACGTCGCCTTATGAAAGAAGCGATTACAGTTTGTTTAATGAAAGGAAACGTACAAACACAAAATGTTGATTTATTTATCGCAGGGGATTTACTTAATCAAACGGTCACTGCAAATTATGTTGCAGGTGAATTAGATCTTCCCTTTCTAGGCGTATTTAGTGCTTGTTCAACGATTACGGAAGCGATGCTCGTAGCTAGCACGTTTATTGACGGTGCATTTGCCCGTCGTGTATTAGTTGCCACAAGCAGTCACTACGGTGCAGCTGAGCGGCAGTTTCGTTTTCCGACGACAATTGGTGTTCAAAAAGGGGACAGTGCATCGTGGACTGTGACAGGGGGAGCGGCAGCACTATTAAGTACGACACGTTCCCCTTTTCGTATTCGCGCCGCAACGATCGGACGGGTCATTGATAACGGGGTGACCGATCCACTCGATATGGGACGAGCGATGGCACCGGCAGCGTTTGCAACGATTAGACAACATTTGATAGACTGTGGACTTTCGCTTGAAGCGTATGATGTTATTGTCACGGGAGATTTAGGGAGAGTTGGAAGTAGTGAATTGAAGTCGCTATGCCATGATACGGGCATGAACTTAAGTGAGCGATATGATGATTGTGGTGTGCTCATTTACGACGCGGAACAACAAGCATTTGCAGGCGGGAGTGGATGTGCATGTTGTGCCGTTGTGGCGTATAGTTATTTTCTTGAGAAAATGAGGGAGAAAAAAATAAAGACGATGCTCGTTGTGGCGACAGGAGCATTATTTAATAGTACGATGGTAAAGCAAAATCAAAGCATTCCAGCGATCGCTCATGCGATTGCGATTGAAGCGGTGACGTAAAGATGGAAACGTACGTATACGCATTTATTGTTGGCGGTATGTTATCACTTATTGGACAATTATTGCTTATAAAATGGTCGTTTATTCGCATGATGACAATATTTTTGTTCATCGGCATGACGATCGAGGCAATTAGTTTATACGAGCCTATGCAGTTATTTGCGCATGCTGGGATCGAGATGACGCTTGTCCATGTTGGTGCTTCTTGCATACAAGCGGTAAAAACGGGGGACTTTACAAATGTCATCTTTTTCATTTCATTTCCGATTTTTGTCGCATGGATGACCGCTATCGTTTGTAGACCGAGAGGAAGGATCGAATGAAAAAAAGAAAAGTCATTTTAGTGACAGACGGTGATCAACATGTACAACGTGCGCTTGAGAAGCTGGCAAAGCAGTTTGGTGCTCGTTGCATTAGCCAATCGCAAGGCAATCCATCGCGGTTAACAGGGAAACAGCTTGTTGACCTTATTTTACAGACGCCATATGACCCTGTTTTTGTCATGTTTGATGATAGTGGCATTATTGGTGAAGGAGCTGGTGAGCAAGCGCTCCGTTATGTTGCGACACATGAACAAATTGATGTGCTCGGAGCGGTTGCTGTTGCGTCTGACACGAATAATCAAGAATGGACAAAAGTCGATGTTTGTGTCGATTATGATGGGAATTTGACAACATACGGTGTCGATAAAGAAGGCATTCCAGAATGGGAGTTTGGCCGAATTAATGGAGATACGGTATATTGTTTAGATCAATTATCGATTCCGATCATCGTCGGAATTGGCGATATCGGAAAGATGAGACGTCGGGATGACATTCGTAGCGGTTGTCGCATTACTCGCAAAGCGATTGAATATATTCTCGAAAGGAGCAAACATGATGAAAATAGAAAGTTACACACCGATTTCTCCGAAGTTGAATGAAAACGAACAGTTTTTCAAAGACGCAATCGGGGTCGGAACGAGCTTCGATTTAGGTGTGCGTAAGCTACACATTTTAAAAACAGATGTCCACTTATATTATTGTAACGGACTTTGTGATACGCAATATATTATTGAGCTGCTTGAAATGCTCGTTCAAGTAAACGATCGTGAGCGCCAACCAGCTAAGTTACTTGAAATTATCGAAAATCGTCTCGTTCACCAACAAGTGAGTCCTGTAAAAAGTTTAGATGAAGCGGTTGACTTTTTGTTAACCGGTCTCATTTTATTGTTTATTGATGGAGAGACGAAAGCGTTTGCTGTCGATGTGCGCAGTTATCCAGGTCGCTCGCCTGAGGAACCAGATACAGAAAAAGTGGTGCGTGGGGCGCGCGATGGGTATGTTGAAAATATTGTCGTTAACACGGCACTCACGCGTCGACGCATTCGCGATGAACGGCTTCGCTTTGAAATGATGCAAGTAGGTGAGCGGTCAAAAACGGACATTTGTATCGCATACATTCAAGACGTGGCCGATCCGGGACTTGTTGAACTTATTAAGAAGGAATTGAACGAAATTCAAATTGATGGGTTAACGATGGCAGATAAAACGATCGAAGAATTTTTAGTGAAACAAGGATACAATCCGTATCCGCTCGTTCGTTACACAGAGAGACCTGACGTCGCTGCTACGCATTTATTAGAGGGGCATGTCATCATCATGGTTGATACGTCACCAAGCGTCATTATTACACCAACGACGTATTTCCATCACGTTCAACATGCGGAAGAATATCGGCAATCGCCAGCAGTAGGAACGTTCGTGCGATGGGTGCGGTTTTTAGGTATTTTTGCTTCGCTTTTCTTACTTCCGCTTTGGTTCGTATTTGTCCTTGATCCGTCGTTATTACCAGAAAAATTATCGTATATCGGTCCGAATGAAAAAACAAACATCCCGATTTTTGTGCAACTTCTCATTGCTGATATTGGTATTGAGTTTTTACGTATGGCTGCAATCCATACTCCAACACCGCTCTCCACAGCAATGGGCTTAATTGCAGCAGCGTTAATTGGACAAATTGCGATTGATGTTGGGCTGTTTGTACCGGAGGTGATTTTATACGTATCTGTCGCGGCGATCGGTTCTTTTGCGACACCGAGCTATGAATTAAGCATTGCAAATAAAATTTTTCGCCTTTTATTTTTAGTTGTTATTGCTTTGTTCGGTGTTCCTGGGTTTATGATTGGCGTTACGGTGTTTTTACTTTTCCTTGCAAACATTCGCTCGTTAAATACCCCATATTTATGGCCGTTTATCCCATTTGATCCGGGGGCGTTTATGCAGATTATTGTGCGACGATCTGTGGCTGGGTCATCGATTCGACCGAGCATTGTGCATCCACAAAATAAGCAAAAGCAGTCAACATAAAAAGGTTGAAACGTACCAAAATTTATGGTACGTTTTCTTTAATTATTTCGGAATCATCAGGGGGAATGTATAATTATGCACGGAACGATGCGAATTAATGAACGGGGTCATTTAGAAATTGGTGGCGTCGATACGATTGAACTTGCTCACACATATGGAACGCCACTTTATATTTACGATGTTGCCCTTATTCGAGAACGCGCCCGAGCATTTAAACGAATGTTTGATCAACACGGTGTGCGCGCGCAAGTCGCTTATGCAAGCAAAGCATTTTCGACAATAGCGATCGTGCAATTAATGGAGCAAGAAGGTTTGTCGCTTGATGTTGTTTCTGGTGGCGAGTTATATACGGCGTTAGCTGCTAAATTTCCTGTAGAACGCATTCATTTTCACGGCAACAATAAAAGTGAAGAAGAGTTACAAATGGCGATCGAAGCGAAAATTGGTTGTATCGTCGTCGATAATTTTTATGAGTTAGAGATGCTACAACAGCTTTGTCATACTCATAAATATACGATGCCGATTTTATTACGTGTGACACCTGGAATTGAAGCTCATACACATGACTATATTTTAACAGGTCAAGAAGACTCAAAGTTCGGATTTGATTTGCATAACGGACAAGCGGATGAAGCGTTGCAACGCGCTCTCGCTTCTCCACATGTTCATGTACTCGGCATCCATTGTCACATTGGCTCGCAAATTTTTGATGCGACGGGTTTTGTGCTTGCGACAAAGAAATTATTTGAAAAACTTGCTGTATGGCGTGATACGTATCATTTTACTGCGCAAGTTGTCAATCTTGGTGGCGGTTTTGGCATTCGATATACGAGAGAAGATGATCCGCTCGCACCTGAACAATACGTGGAACAAATTATTGAAGAAGTAAAAAGAAATGTGACATCGTTTCATCTGCCATTCCCGGAAATTTGGATTGAGCCGGGTCGTTCGCTTGTCGGGGATGCTGGAACAACCATTTATACGGTCGGTTCCCGTAAAGAAGTGCCAAACGTTCGCCAATACGTTGCGGTAGATGGGGGAATGAGCGATAATATTCGGCCTGCGCTATATGAAGCGAAATATGAAGCGGTGCTAGCAAATCGGATGCATGATCGCTGTGAAGAAGTGGTAGCGATTGCGGGGAAATGTTGTGAGTCAGGTGATATGCTCATTTGGGACTTACCGCTTCCAAAGGCTCAGCCGGGCGACTATTTAGCTGTTTTTTGTACCGGTGCTTACGGCTATGCCATGGCAAATAACTACAACCGCATTCCGCGTCCAGCCGTCTTATTTGTTGAAGATGGCGAGGCAACGCTTGTTGTAAAGCGTGAAACGTATGAAGATTTAATTCGCCTTGATTTGCCGTTAAGAACGAAATTGAAAAAATAACCGAGGAGACAACCTCGGTTATTTTTATGATCCAAATGCTCCGCGAAGGGCATTCCATATTTCGCGTAAAATGTCAACGATGCGTTGAATAAACGTTCGACCTTCTTCCGTTTGTAAAAAAGCAGATAGCTTGTCTTTCGCTTGAGCAAGTTGTTCGTTTACTTGATTCCAATCAATGTTGACGTTTTTCATTTTATTGAATAAAGAAAGCAAGCTGTTTATTTCGTCCTCTGTTAACGTAATGCCAAGCTCTTGAGCGATTTTCTCAATGAGCGCACGCATATCCGCATCTGTTTGCGGTGGATTTTTCGCTATTTCTTCTTTAATTTTTGCAAGCAGCGCGACCGCTTTATCGTTTCCGATTGATTCGCCGAGTTGCGCTGTTTTTACCATTTCTTCGTTTGCTACTTTTTTTACTTCATCAGGAATGACCTCATTTGATGAAAGTTCGTACGCTTTCATTAACCCTGTTAACGCAGCTGTCCCTGATACAGGAAACGGTGCAGTAATATAAATGACTGCATCTTTCACCCCTGCGGTAATGAGTGCATTCATATACATTTCTTTTGTTACCCAGTTAATGTTATTTGTTTCAACTTGCAACCCCGAACCTGGTGCTCCAATTGTAATTTTTGATGACGAAATCGCCTTCGTTCCGATTTGTCCTTTTGGAATAATGTCACCGAGATATTTATGCTCTTCTGCATTTGTGACCGTAATCATTTCCGCGTTCTCTGGTGCATTCATCTCTTTTAATATTTGTTGCTTTTGCTGTTCTGTTAAATTTTCTCCGAGCGTAATAATGACATCTCCTTCAATCGCATCAGCTAAACTAACCGATGGAATCATAAACAGTAATAAAATAAATATCGTAAACCACTTCTTCATGTCATGCCCTCCTTCAGTCTCCTTCTGTATTATTGTACAAACATTTGCGTGAATATAGAAGCGAAATATAGTAAAATGAAGCTACATTTGTTTTTACGATAGGAAGGTGGAAAAGTTTCATGAAGAAAAAAGGATACATTTTAATGGAGAATGGTGGAAAGGTGCAATTTGAACTATTCCCAAATGAAGCGCCAACAACAGTTGCGAATTTTGAAAGGTTAGCGAATGAAGGATTTTATAACGGATTGACATTTCATCGCGTCATTAAGGGATTTGTGAGCCAAGGTGGTTGCCCAATTGGAAATGGAACAGGCGATGCAGGTTACACGATTCCGTGTGAAACAGATAACAATCCACATAAACATATCGAAGGTGCGATATCGATGGCGCATCGCGGTCGTCATACGGGAAGTTGCCAATTCTTTATTTGCCATGAGCCACAGCCACATTTAGATGGTGTACATACCGTATTTGGTCAAGTGACGGCTGGAATGGATGTTGTCAAAGCGATGAAAAATGGTGATGTGATGAAAGAAGTGAAAGTGTGGGATGAACAATAAAAGGAAGATGAAGAGATGAAAAAAAACTGGGTATTATTTTTCATCCTTTTGTTTGTTAGCTTCATTTGGGGAGTCGTGTATTGGCTAGTTATAGCAAAATCATAGACATTTCGTTTTATTGTGCTATAATGAATAAAAATGGAATAAACGCATCCTTCGGGGCAGGGTGAAATTCCCGACCGGCGGTAATGAAACAGATGTTTCTCAGCCCGCGAGCCGTTAAGGCATGATCCGGTGCGATTCCGGAGCCGACAGTATAGTCTGGATGGGAGAAGGATTGCCAAAACTCACGTCACTTATTGGAAAAAATAAGCTTGGCGATGGGTTATTTTTGCTATGCAAAAAAGGCGATCTTTACATACATCTTGCCCTAGGACGTCGTTCCTAGGGTTTTTTATTCATGCTGGAAAGGTGGTGCGATATGGACGAACGATATATGCGCTTGGCGTTACAATTGGCGGAATCAGCACGGGGACAAACTTCACCAAATCCGCTTGTTGGCGCAGTTGTTGTAAAAAATGGTGAAATTGTCGGCTTTGGGGCGCACTTGAAAGCAGGGGAACCGCATGCGGAAGTACATGCGCTACGTATGGCGGGCGAGAAAGCGGAAGGAGCAACTGTTTATGTGACGCTTGAACCGTGCAGTCATTATGGAAGGACGCCTCCTTGTGCCGATTTGTTAATTGAAAAAAAGGTGAAGCGTGTCGTTGTGGCGACAACGGATCCAAATCCGCTCGTTGCAGGAAAAGGCATTGAAAAATTAAGGCGAGCGGGCATCGATGTTACCGTCGGGGTGTTGAAAGAAGAAGCGGATGCGTTAAACGAAATGTTTTTTCATTATATTTCAACGAAAACACCGTATGTGACGTTAAAGTATGCGATGAGTTTAGATGGAAAAATTGCAACGAAAACAGGTGAAAGCAAATGGATTACGTCGGAAGATGCGCGGCGTGACGTGCATCGCGAGCGACGGATGCACGATGCGATCGTTGTCGGTGTTGGCACGATTTTAGCGGACGATCCGAGTTTAACCGTTCGTTTCGGTCACGAAGGGAAGCAACCGATTCGTATTGTGCTCGATACGCATTTGCGCACACCGCTTCATGCGAATGTTGTCACAGACCGAATGGCGCCAACATGGATCGTCGTCGGCCATCACGTCACAGAAGAACAAATGAAGCCATATGAACATGCAGGTGTACAAATCATTCGTATGAATGAAAATAAAATTGATGTTCCAACACTTTTACTTGAACTTGGTAAGCGCAACGTCATGTCCATATTTGTTGAAGGTGGCGCACATGTGCACGGCAGCTTTTTACGTTCCCGTTCCGTGCAACAAGTGTTGGCATATATCGCCCCCACATTAATTGGGGGGAATGAAGCTCCTTCTGCCATCGGTGGAGAAGGATTTGGACGAATGATAGATGCACTTCGTTTACAAGTGAAACATGTCGAAAGGATCGGATCAGATATAAAAATCGTTGCTAAAGGATGATCGCGATGTTTACAGGAATTATTGAAGAAATTGGAACAATTCAACAAATGAAACAAACAGGGGAAGCGATCGTCTTTACGATCGGGGCACAAAAAGTGTTACAAGACGTACAGCTCGGTGACAGCATTGCGGTCAATGGCGTTTGTTTAACCGTGACGTCATTTACAGATCGCTTCTTTACTGTCGATGTCATGCCTGAGACGGTGCGGGCAACATCGCTTCGCACGCTTACAGTAGGGGCGAAAGTGAATTTAGAGCGAGCGATGGCAGCAAACGGTCGTTTTGGCGGACACTTCGTTTCGGGGCATGTCGATGGCATCGGACGCATCGTTCGTAAACAACCTGTCGCAAACGCTGTTTATTATGACATTGAAGTGCCAAGTCATTTGCGTAAATATATGATTTTAAAAGGCTCTGTTGCTGTCGATGGCACAAGCTTAACGATTTTCGGTTTAACGGATCGAACGTTTACGATTTCGCTCATTCCGCATACGCGTGAAGCGACGATTTTAGGAGCAAAAAAAGTCGGTGATGTTGTCAATATTGAATGTGATATCATTGGAAAATATGTTGAACAGTTCGTCAGCGGTAAACGTGAAGGATTGACGATGCAATTTTTACAAGAGCACGGATATAAGGAGTGAGCGCGATGTTTCATACGATTGAAGAAGCGATTTACGATTTAATGCAAGGAAAAATTATTATCGTTTGCGATGACGAAGACCGTGAAAACGAAGGTGATTTTGTAGCGCTTGCTGAAAAAGCGACACCGGAAGTTATTAACTTTATGATTACACACGGTCGCGGCCTCGTATGTGTGCCGATTACCGAAGAACTAGCTGATCGGCTCGATTTAACGCCAATGGTCAATCATAATACAGATGCCCACGGTACGGCATTTACCGTCAGTATTGACCATAAAGCGACAACAACAGGCATTAGCGCCTTTGAGCGCTCGTTGACGATTCAAGAAATGCTCAATCCAGAAGCAAAAGCAAGCGATTTTAAACGACCAGGTCATATTTTTCCGCTTGTTGCGAAAAAAGGTGGGGTATTGCGCCGCGCTGGACATACGGAAGCAGCTGTCGATTTAGCCCGTCTTTGCGGGGCGAAACCGGCAGGCGTCATTTGCGAAATTATAAAAGATGATGGAACGATGGCGCGCGTACCTGATTTGAAACAAATCGCTGAAAAATTTGATATGAAAATGATTACGATTAAAGATTTAATCGCCTATCGCAACCGGAAAGAAAAGCTCGTCAAACGCGAAGTCGAAATTACGTTACCAACCGATTTTGGAGAATTTAAAGTGATCGGATATTCAAATACGTTAGATGGGAAAGAACATATCGCCATCGTCAAAGGAGAAATCATCCCAGATGAACCTGTGCTCGTGCGCGTTCATTCGGAATGTTTAACAGGTGACGTGTTCGGCTCGCATCGTTGCGATTGTGGCCCGCAACTTCATGCCGCATTAGCGCAAATTGAAGAAGAAGGTCGCGGGGTATTGCTATATATGCGTCAAGAAGGTCGCGGCATCGGTTTACTCAACAAATTGCGTGCTTATAAACTACAAGAACAAGGCTATGATACGGTAGAAGCGAACGAAAAATTAGGCTTTGCGCCAGATTTGCGTGACTATGGCATTGGTGCGCAAATTTTAAAAGATTTAGGTGTTACAAAAATGCGTTTATTGACGAACAATCCGCGTAAAATTACCGGGTTGAAAGGGTACGGCTTAGAAGTCGTTGAACGCGTTCCATTGCAAATGCCAGCGAAACGCCATAACGAGCGCTATTTGCGCACAAAATACGAAAAGCTAGGACATATGTTGCACTTTTAAGGAGGAGAATGAGATGAACGTATATGAAGGAAATTTAGTTGGAACAGGGTTAAAAGTAGGAATCGTTGTTGCGCGATTTAACGAATTTATTACAAGCAAATTGCTAAGCGGTGCGCTTGATGGCTTAAAGCGCCACGGAGTAGAGGAACAACATATTGATGTCGCTTGGGTGCCGGGGGCGTTTGAAATCCCGCTTGTCGCGAAAAAAATGGCGGAGTCGAAAAAATATGATGCAGTTATTACGCTTGGCGCTGTCATTCGCGGAGCAACGAGCCATTACGATTACGTATGTAATGAAGTAGCAAAAGGAACGTCCCATGCAGCGCTTTCATCAGGCGTTCCGGTTATTTTTGGCGTGCTGACGACAGATACGATTGAACAAGCGATTGAGCGCGCTGGGACAAAAGCCGGAAATAAAGGTTGGGAAGCAGCGCTCAGCGCGATTGAAATGGCGAATGTCATGCGCACATTTTCTTAAAAAATGTTTAAAAAAGCGACAAGACCGTTTATAATAGCAATAGCGAGTAAACAATAAGTCTTGTCGATAATGAGGGATTCGTATGCTAGTTCGCTATCGAAAAAACTATGAGAAAATTGCGATGGGTCTTTTGTCGTTTATGCCAAATGAAAAAGACTTAAAACAGCTTCAACAAACGATGAAAAACTACGAGACTAACGACGATTGGCATCTGTTTTTATGGAAGCAAGAAGAAGATTTTATTGGCATCATCGGTGCAATCGTGCGCGAACATGCGGTTGAAGTGCAGCATATTAGCGTTAATCCGTCCCATCGCCATCAAGGAATAGGAAAACAAATGGTGAAAGCATTAAAAGAATTGTATCCAAATAGGTCGTTATGTGCCAATGACATGACCGCTCCATTTTTGGATAAATGCGAACAATGACAGGGATCAACGCCCCTGTCTTTTTTGTTTTTGTCGTTCGCGTTCAGCAATGACATCACTTCGATCGCGCAACTTATGTTTATGAATGAGATACTCGTTTGTCATATCGCTTTTTTCTCCCCATACAAGCCTTTGTTGCCCACATTGTTGTTGACATGTGTGTAATAAGGAAGCATCAATGATCGGCAAGCAAGAGCTTTCATACGGTTGTCCATGATTGATTCGCTCTACATATGTATGAATAAGCGCAATAAGTTGTTCTGCATGTATGCCTAACGCTTCATATGCTTGTTTTTCTCTTTCGCATGCGTTCAATGCTTTTGTAAACATTCGTTTTGCTCCCGCAATATTTCCTCGGCGATAATGATACATCCCAACTGCGAGTTGGATAAAGCCGACCCATACATGTTCGCCTGTTTGTTTCCAATGTTCTTCTAGCACTTCATGACATTCAAAATAATCGCGCGTAGCATGGAAGTGAAGTAAATATTCGATATATGCCTTCGGATACAAGTGAAAGCCCCCTTTTTTCATATGCATACTTATATTATACTATTGGTTATGAACAAAGGTGGGATCGATGTGCATTATCATGTGAAATTAGATCAATTTGAAGGACCGCTTGATTTGTTGTTACATTTAATTCATCGCTATGAAATTGATATTTACGATATTCCTGTCGCGCAAATTACGGAGCAATATATGGCTTACATTCACGCGATGAAAGAATTGCAGCTTGATGTAGCGAGCGAATATTTAGTAATGGCGGCGACGCTTATTGAAATGAAAAGTAAAATGTTGTTACCTAAACATGAAGAAACGCTTGAGAATGATGAATTTTTTATCGAAGAAGACCCGCGTGAGCAATTAATGCAACAGTTAATCGAGTATAAAAAGTTTAAAGAAGCGGCGAAACAGTTGCGCGAGCGAGAAGAAGAGCGAGCGCTCTTATTTACGAAGCCGCCAAGCGATTTAACCGCTTATGCGTCAAACGGTGCACCGCTTGCACTTGATGTCGATTTGTACGATATGCTTGGGGCGCTTGCGAAATTGTTGCGGCGGAAAAAATTACAAAAGCCACTTCATACGAAAGTAGCACGTCAAGAAATTCCGATCGGACGACGGATGGAAGAGATTTTACACATATTAAAACATGGAGAGCGAATGAACTTTTACGATTTATTTCCGTATGACGATCGTGAACAAATTGTCGTGACGTTTTTAGCTTTGCTTGAATTGATGAAACGAAACGAAATTATTGTTGAACAAGAAAACAATTTTGCTGATTTATATATTCGACGAAAAGGTGATCGATATGAATGAATTAGCGATTATGGAAGCGTTATTGTTTGCAGCAGGTGAAGAAGGATTGACGTATAAACAAATGGCTGATGTGCTTGATATACAAGAAGAACGTGTATATGAGCTTGTGCAACAATTGAAGCATATGTATGAAACAGCGGAACGCGGCATTATGGTCGTTGAGATGGCAGGAACGCTTCAGCTTGTGACGAAAAAACAATGCGCGCCATATTTGCAAAAGCTTGTTGAGTCACCAGCGACGTCATCGTTGTCACAAGCTGCGCTTGAAACGTTAGCGATCATCGCATACCGCCAACCAATTACGCGTGCCGAAATTGAACATATTCGTGGCGTGAAAAGCGATAAACCGCTTCAAACCCTATTAGGAAAAGCGTTAATTAAAGAAGTAGGTCGCGCAGAAGGAACAGGTCGCCCGATTTTATATGGAACGACGAAAGAGTTTTTAGACTACTTTGGCTTAAAGACGTTAGACGAACTCCCGCCTCTTCCAGAATGGGACGAACAGGAAGAAGAACGCGAAGCCGACTTATTTTTCGAACGTCTAAACGAACAACTGCAAGCAGTGAATGAGTAAATCAAAGGTGATGGGGGATGAGTTTTCGTTTTTTCTTTGGGCTTCTTTTTATGGTTCATCACCAAATTTTGTGATTTAGTGACAAAAATTCGATACCACTAGGATTGCCAGAATTGAAAGTGATTAAACAAGAACTTCATTCCTATGGTTATGCGATTCATGTAGAGAAAACAGAGACAACGGTAAAAAAGGGACATCAGTATGAAACCGTATTGATGGATGCTAAAGCTGGATCGGTCATGGGAATGCATGCCGATCGCCAATGTGACTCCGCCATCCACTTGTTGAGCCAGAATGTCCTGTCGAAAGAAAGGGTTCAAACGGTGATTCTGGACATGTGGGAACCTTATCATAAGGCGGTTCGCGCCCTGTTTCCATCTGCTTCGATTGTCATCGATAAGTACCATGTGGTTCAAAAAGTGACACAAGCCTTGGATCAAGCAAGAAAGGAATGTTCTCCATTGAAGAAGGCTCGATATCTTCTCTTAAAAGGCTGTGAAAAGCTTCGTAAAGATCAACGGCGTCGATTAGACGATATCTTGGAGGAGTATCTGGTACTTTCCATTGCCTATTATCTGAAAGAGTTGTTTCGGGATTTTTACCGAACCGATGGATATCACGAAGCAAAGGAACGCTTGGAAGAATGGATTCAGTTAGCCAAACAGAGCCCTTTTGCTTCTTTTCAGGAAGCAGCCAACACGCTTGAAAGGTGGAAGGAGCCGATTCTTTCCTACTTTTTGTGCCCATATACCAATGCCCGAATCGAGGGGACGAATCACAAGATCAAAAACATCAAACGCCGAGCATATGGCTATCGAAATCGAGAACGGTTTCGTTTGCGTGTATTTCTGGAGTGTACAGGGAACACGACAGGTAGTCAGGCTTCTTAAGCGCTCCCTTCTTCCGCTATCGGTATGATAATTGGTAGAATGGAACCCGTCAAGGAAAGCACTTGACTGTTTCCATTCTACCAATTTCATGGTCTGTATGCGGAAGAAGGATCTTGGCTGATGAACCCATTTCATCCAGCTAACATGTTTCTGGGATTGAGTGGAAATCACAGAAAATGGTGAAGACCCCTTTTTATTTTTGTTTTTGGAAGAATGGTTGAATACGATGTAGAGACGTATATTTTACATCCAATTTTGCAAAGTGCATTTTTTCAACAGTCTGCAAATACCCCTCTCAAAGAGGGTTATTTGGCATGCTTAAAACATGTGGTATTCTTTTTCTTCGGCTAATGATCACAAACATGGTGTATGGATACATCGATGCTTAACCACTAAACTTGAGGGGTATGGTTAATCACCTCCTCCTACTCGATTTAAAGTGAAAAAAATGTGAAACGTATTGACTGTCTTTTTTTTTTACAATATATACGTATTATGTAATATAAAAGATGGTGAGGGGGATGATTTTTTTGAATGTAGTGGATGCAACAACAAAGTTGCTAGTCGGTAAAATAATGACGGATGGTGTTGCTTACGGGGCTGGTTATAAAGTATGTAAAAAGTCAGGAATGAGTGAAGCGACATCTCATAAGTGTGGAGCTGCGGCTGTGATCGTGACAGAAATAGCGAACAATATGTATTCAGTAGATGATAAAGTTATTGGAGGGGTAAAAAAAGGCACGAATGCGGTTATTCAGTACGTCAAAAATGAAATACAACGAATTAGCGAAGCCGGAAAGAAGGCGACATCCATGATGAATGGTCAGCGCAGATAAAATAAAAAGGTAAGTGTTGCTCTATGTTACACATTGATAAAGTGAAAATGTCGTCAATTTCACCATATGCTGTAATTATATTGAATGAAGAGTACGAGCTTGAAATAACAAAAGACTTGATTATCGCTGTATTTTTCCAACATCATAAATATAGCTTAATACAGTTTCCGTATGCGTATAAAGTATATTTAGACTTCTTTAAAGAGATTGATTGCTTGCGTAAATTAGATTTTGTCGTTATTAGTGTTATTGACTATAGTGGGAATGAGTATTACAAACAAAAAATTACTATCGATCATTCAAATTCTGTTTTAGATTATACGAAGCGACTCTCACTAAAGCATAAACTATTAAAAAGGTGAATTGTCAATGAGCTTTAGCTTTTTCATTTTTCTTATTTTCGCTCTCATCTTTGGAAGAATGATAGATTACTTTATCGAAACGTATGTGGATATAACAATTGTACAAAGTGCCATTAGAATTTTTATCGTTGTCTTTGGATTTGTTTTTTTGCATAAAATAGAAAAACGCTACGGCTTTTCTAAGAAAAAGATAAAAATGAAAATATGGCTCCCAAGCCTGATCGGTGCGTTATGTATAGCGATCTTTTTATACGAAATCGGTATTTTGCCTGGAAAGTAAGCAGGTGCCTTTGTGCGCCTGTTTTTTCTTTGTTATAGAAATGATAAAATTTTTCGCACGATTCTTAATTTATGGTAAAATAAATGTAGCTTCGTTGTTGAAAAAGGGGTGTATCGTTTGTGAAAATTATTTCTTGTCATGGGTACGAATTACAAAAAGCACAGCCGAATACGTCGGAAGATTTTTTTAACCGTTCGGAAGTGACGTTTGTTGATGATGATGGAACGGAGCGGACGTTGCGTGTGTTATATGTTCGATATTTCGATGAGCGTTTTTCACAATGGACGCCGTATGAAAAAGACCCGGTATTTCAAGCAGGTGGGAAAGACGTATATTTTAAAGATGTTGTCGCGCTCGTCTGTTTGCTTGTCGATCCATCGCTTCGGATGAGAAAACGTGTATATATAAGTGAGGAAGAAGAGCTTCGTCGCTATTTTTCATCGATCGACTTTGCCAAATTGCCAGAAGTATTTGAATCGCTTGCGAAACAACAAGCGTACGATGTGAAATCATCGCTTTTATTCATCGCGCAACCGTAAAGGAGGATACTATGGGTAACACTGTTGTTTTTAACCAAACAAAGCAAGTTGAGCAGTTGCTAAGTGGCATTGTAGCACAAATTACTCGTTATTTGAACGAAACGACGATTGAACAAATGCAAGCAGAATGTGCGGGCGACCGCCATTATTATGAAGGGGTGCTTGCAGATTTGCGCCGTTTAGCCGTATATGGCGAAGAAGGGATTGACGCATGTCGCATCGTCCTTCAAGAAGAACCGTTTCGGAAAGCTGCTGCAGAACAGGCACTATATAAAATTTATCACTCATGTGTCGCGGAGTTTTTTACACCAAAGCGCGATTTATGGTACGAAGATAGCCGCTCGGCGTACACAGGGAGACATTCGATTAAATTGCGACAACCTGCGCCTCAATCGTTACAACAATTGCTTCATGCGATTGAAGCTGATTTTCAAACGATGCGGGAAGAGCTCGAGTTTTACGAAACAGACTACCGAACAAAAATGATTCAATCGCAATAAAGAAGCTGCGTGTGTCAGCTTCTTTTTTTACTGCATATGATGCCGAAGGAGGTGTGAAGATGAACGAATATATTCATAACGTGCAAATGTGGCTTGAGCGCATAAAGCCGTTTGTCGACGAAGAGGCGGTTGAGCAATTAATGTTAGAGCTTGAACGTGGAGATGTCGTACGCATTCATGGGCAAGTGACAAACATATATGAACAATTACAGCGTAAGCGCGTGCCGATTGGAGGACATACGCTACCTAAGCTGCCGTATGCGTACAATGCATTAGAGCCATATATTGCGGAAGAGATTATGCGTTTGCATCATGAAAAACATCATCAAAGCTACGTCGACGGGTTAAACCGCGCGGAGCGAATGATGCAACAAGCGCGTGAAAAAAATGACTATGCGCTATTAAAACATTGGGAAGGTCAAGCTGCATTTCATGGATCCGGACATTATTTGCATACAATTTTTTGGAACAATATGAAACCGCGTGGCGGTGGGAGTCCAACGGGGATGCTACTTCAACAAATCGAGCGCGATTTTGGCAACTTTGAAGCGTTTCAACGACATTTTACAGAAGCGGCAAAACAAGTAGAAGGAAATGGATGGGCACTTCTCGTTTGGTCACCATTTGCAGGACGGTTAGAAATTTTACAGACGGAAAAACATCAATGTGGTACACAATGGACGACTATTCCACTCCTTGTATTAGATGTATGGGAGCATGCGTATTATTTGCAATATAAAAACGATCGTGCGACGTACGTTCAACAATGGTGGAACGTCGTGAATTGGGACGATGTCGAGCGACGATTTGTAAAAGCGAAAGACCGTGCTATGTAGCGGTCTTTTTGTCATACATCGTTGACTAGCGCATACACTTGTACAAAACGGACAAAGGGATGAGTGTGTTATGCGACGGCAATGGTTCATATGGATGATCGCGTTTTGTTTTTTTTGTTCGCTACTTCCGAATGAAGCGAAGGCGATGTCGGTTAGTGCCAAAAGTGCGATTTTAATGGAACAAAAGACAGGACGGGTGCTATTTGAAAAAGATGCGCATACGAAGCGACGTATTGCGAGCATTACAAAAATTATGACTGCCATTTTAGCGATCGAATCGGGAAAATGGGAAGAACTTGTGACGGTAAGTGAACGGGCAGTTCGTGCGGAAGGATCTTCAATTTATTTAAAGTCAGGTGAAAAAATTGCATTAAAACATTTAGTGTATGGGCTTATGCTTCGTTCTGGAAACGATGCGGCGGTAGCGATTGCTGAGCATGTTGGTGGTAGCGTTGAAGGCTTCGTTTTTTTAATGAATGAAAAAGCAGCAAAAATCGGTATGACGAATACGGAGTTTGCCAATCCACATGGGTTAGATGATGCGGAAAATCATTACTCTACTGCGTATGATATGGCGTTATTGATGCGATATGCGATGCAAAACGAGCAATTTCGCGAAGTATCGGGAACAAAATTGTATCGTGCGCCAAATCCGACAGAAGATTGGGATCGTGTTTGGCGCAATAAAAATAAGCTGTTGACGCATTTGTATGAATATTGTACAGGTGGAAAAACAGGGTATACGAAGCGCGCGAAGCGCACATTAGTGACAACCGCTTCAAAAGATGGGCTTGACCTCATTGCAGTGACGATTGACGCAGGCGATGATTGGAACGATCACATTGTGATGTATGAGCACGGATTTGCGCATTATGAACTTGTAAAGATTAAAGCAGATACAATTGTGAAAGATGTGAACGATCCTTTCTATGACCATCATTTGTTTGTTGCACGTGATTTTATATATCCGGTCACAAAAAAAGAAGAAGCGTTGCTTCGTTTAGAGCGAAAATTGCTTCGCCCACAAAAACAGTGGAAAGAGACAGGCGTCCCCTCTGTTGTTGGTAGAGCGGAACTATATATCGGAAACGAAAAAGTTGATGAAACACCGATTTTTTATAGGCAACAAAAGAAAACACGTTCTTTTTTTGACTGGCTGTTGGGGGTGGGGCGAGATGGTTAATCTCATTTGGGTTGCGCTTTTACTCATCGGGCTTACGTTTGCTGCGATAAACGGAACGATGAAAGACGTCAATGAGGCGATGTTTCAAGGGGCGAAAGAAGCGGTAACGATTAGCATCGGGCTAATTAGCGTGCTCGTTTTTTGGCTCGGTTTAATGAAAATTGCTGAGCAATCTGGGCTGCTTTCGTTTTTTGCCCATTTGTTCCGCCCGATTGCGAAAAAAATTTTCCCAGAAGTGCCGCCTGATCATCCTGCACTCGGATATATATTATCTAATATGATTGCAAATATGTTCGGGCTAGGAAATGCTGCGACACCTCTTGGCATTAAAGCGATGGAGCAATTAAAGCAATTAAACGGTCAAATAGACGAGCCGAGCCGTTCGATGATTACGTTTGTCGCTCTCAATACTGCAAGCATTACACTTATTCCTGCGACCGTCATTTCCATTCGCATGACATATCACTCTGCCTCACCAGGAGAAATTATCGGGGCGACGTTTGTCGCTTCCCTTATTGCGACAATATCAGCAATGATGATTGACCGCGCATTTTACATACGGAGGCGGAAAAAAGGAGGGATGTAATGTACGTCATTCAATTTTTGTCGCTTTGGCTTATTCCGATGGTCATCGCTTGCATTTTGTTGCACGGAACGTACAAGCGTGTGCCAACGTATGAAGCGTTTGTTGAAGGGGGGAAAGAAGGGATTCAAATCGCCTTTTCCCTTATTCCGTATTTAGTTGGCATGCTTGTAGCTGTCTCCGTTTTTCGCTCTTCCGGTGCCCTTGATTTTTTTATTTCATATATGAAGCCGTTTATCGTCCCGCTCGGCTTGCCGCCAGAAGTCGTCCCGCTTGCGATCATCCGTCCGATTTCAGGAACTGCATCGCTCGGCATGGTCACCGACTTAATCGCAACATACGGACCCGATTCGTTTATCGGACGATTAGCCTCTACGATTCAAGGAAGTACAGAAACGACGTTATACGTGCTCACTGTTTACTTCGGTGCGGTCGGCATTCGCAAAATGGGCGATGCTCTAAAAGTCGGCTTGCTTGCCGATCTCGTTAGCTTTATCGTATCATTTTTTATTGTGTTATGGATGTTTGGAAAATAAAGCGGTCGATATGCTTGTTGCCCTATGACAGATATATTGGTAACATGATCAGAGTATACGGGATCGACTGGTTTGAATAATAAAATACAATGTTTAGATTGGTGTGAGTGTGGGGAATGACTGAAAACAAGAGATTGATTCTAAATATTACTGTTTTATCCTTTATTTTAAGTTTTGTATATAGCTTGGTACTTCTGATGATTGAACACCCTCTTTTTTCTAACGAGATGAGTAGTCCGGGAAGTATTGTTGTTTTTACAGCTATATTTTTGATTTTATATATGTTTCATCTGTTTATTTCATGGCTACATTACATGTTTGTAAATAAAACAGTGGGTTCGATGAGAAGGAAGGCTATTGCTTTCTATTTGGTTGGTCTTGTTTTATTATTCTTTTTATATATGTTTTTTCAAGTGAAAATCGTTTGGTTACTGCTCATTTCTTTTGTTATTGTTTCTTTTCCTTCATACAAGCGTTGCTAGGAGAAAGTCGCGTTCTATGCGATTTTCTCCTTTCTTATTTTTGAACTCCTGTACCGAATGTGGTAAAACTATATAGTGAGGTGAATGAAATGGAACGACTACAAAAAGTGATTGCTCATGCAGGCGTGGCATCGCGAAGAAAAGCAGAGCAATTGATCGTCGAAGGAAAAGTAAAAGTGAATGGAAAAGTGGTGACCGAACTTGGGGTGAAAGTAAGCCCACAAGATCGCATTGAAGTAGATGGTATTCCGCTTGAGCGTGAAGAGCCCGTATATTATTTGTTGTACAAGCCACGGGGCGTCATTTCGAGCGTAAAAGATGAAAAGGGAAGAAAAGTAGTGACTGACTTTTTTAAACATGTAAACAAACGCATTTATCCAATTGGAAGGCTAGATTACGATACGTCAGGATTGTTGTTGTTAACAAATGATGGGGAGTTTGCAAATGTATTAATGCATCCGCGTTATGAAATTGAAAAAGTGTACATCGCAAAAGTAAAAGGTATTCCAGCGCGTGAAAAAATAAAACAGTTGGAAAAAGGTATAATGTTAGAAGACGGTATGACGGCGCCAGCGAAAGCGAAAGTGTTATCTATTGATAAACGAAAACAAACAGCCATTGTTGAACTGCGTATTCATGAAGGACGAAATCGCCAAGTGCGCCGCATGTTTGAAGCGATCGGTCACCCTGTGTTAAAGCTAAAACGAGAACGTTACGCTTTTTTAGATTTAAAGGGGCTCAATCCCGGAGACTACCGCGAGCTGTCGCCACATGAAGTGAAGCAATTACGTGCGTTGGCGTCGGCTGGTTCGCCTTATCCATCATAATTTTGTCACAGTTTGTTCAAATAATTTTCATTATTTGTATAGTGGTAACTTGTATAATGGGATTGATGAAAACGGTTTATAGGAGAGTTGGCGATGAAAGAAAAGCGATTTTGGCTTCGGACGGTCATTTTAGCTATTATGCTTGCAGCTATTGGCTATACCATTTATTCAAACGTATTTGTCGAGAAAAAAGCAATTCAAATTGGCGATTCGGCACCAGATTTCGTCCTTACCGATCTAAATGGAAACAAAATTCAACTATCTGATTACCGTGGAAAAGGTGTATTTTTAAATTTTTGGGGAACTTGGTGTAAGCCGTGTGAAAAAGAAATGCCATACATCAATAACCAATACAATCTATATAAAAATGAAGGAGTAGAAGTGATCGCTGTGAACGTAGGAGAAGCGAAAGTCGCTGTACAAACGTTCGTTAACCGTTTCCAGCTTTCATTTCCAGTTGTCATCGATCAACAAGATCAAGTGATGAACGCGTATCATATCGGTCCGTTGCCAACGACATTTTTAATTAATAAAGATGGAAAAATTGTAGATATGATTACAGGAACAATGACAGAAGAAGATGTAAGAAAATATATGGAAACAATTAAGCCGTAAGGGGTTTTCAATATGGAACACGTAAAATGTGAATGCGGACACGTCAATCCGATCGGAACGGTACTTTGTGAGGCGTGTGGCAAACCGCTTGAAGAGGTGCCAACATTAGTAGATATGCGCTATGAAGGGAGCGCGCGACGTTCACAAACGTACAACAAAACGATTATTGATAAAATTTGGAACTTTTTTTCGTCTGTCAAAGTAGGGGTTTGGTTAATTGTTATTACATTAATTGCTTCAGCTATCGGTACGATTTATCCGCAACAAATGTACATTCCGCCAACTGTATCACCGGCCGAATATTATGAACAACAGTACGGCTGGTTGGGAAAATGGTACTATACACTTGGTTTTCATGACTTGTATAGTTCATGGTGGTATATGTTGCTTATTGCACTGATCGGTGTATCGCTCGTTATTTGTAGCTTAGACCGTGTCGTTCCGCTATACCGAGCGTTAAATAATCAGCGGGTGACGCGCAATGAACAATTTTTACAGCGGCAACGGCTATTTAGCCGCGCGCAAGCAACAGATTATGAAACGGCGTTGCGACATGTCGTGGACAAGTTAACGAAGCGCGGCTATCGTATTCGTGAAGAAAATGGGAACATTTTAGCGGAAAAAGGACGTTTTTCGCGTTGGGGACCGTATGTCAATCACATTGGTCTCATCATTTTTTTAATCGGTGCGATGCTTCGATTCGTTCCCGGAATGTATGTGGATGAAAACATGTGGATTCGCGAAGGGGAAATAAAAGAAATTCCAGGAACAAAAGGAAAATATTTTTTAGAAAATAAAAAGTTTATTTTTGAAGTATATGAGAAAGAAAAAGAGAAGGAAGCGTTTCAACCAGCGATTGACCGTGTCGGTAGCGGAATGATGGCGAAAAACTATCAAACGGACGTTGTATTATACGAACGTGTTGGTCCCGTCGTTGCTGGCGAAGAGCCGAAGCTCAAAAAAATAAAAAGTTTTTCGATTCGTGTCAACGAACCGTTAAAACACGATCATTATGCATTATATCAAGTAGACTTCAAGTTAGATGAATTGAAAAATATGTCATTTCATTTGACAGATAAACAAACAAACAAATCATTTGGCACGATTACCATTGACTTAATTCAACCTGAAAAAGAGTATGACCTCGGTAACGGCTATAAAGTACAACTATTAAGCTATTTTCCAGATTTTTACTTTGATGAAAATGGAAATCCGAATACGCGCTCGAAAGTGCCAAACAATCCAGCGTTTGTATTTAAAATGTTTGCCCCTGATCGTCCAAAAGGGGAAGTGAGTTTCACCGCCATTCGTCAAACGATTGAACCGCTTGGTGACAATAAATATAAGATGTCGTTTGCCGGTATTGAAACACGAAACGTATCGGCATTAACGGTGCGACGCGATTTTACACTTTGGATTTTAGGGGTTGGCGGCGCGATTTTTATGATCGGTCTTATTCAAGGGATGTATTGGAATCACCGCCGCTTATGGATTCGCCGGATTGATGAAGAAGTGCTTATTGCCGCACATACGAATAAAAACTGGTTTGGATTGAAAAAAGAGCTTGAAGGAATATTTAACGATACGCCGTTTGTTATGCCGATTGATCAAGCAGACAAGCGGTCATAGGGGGGAACATTGTGGTTCAACTAAGCAGTACATTACTATATATAGCATTTGTTCTTTATTTAATTGCGACACTTTTCTTTGGCGGTGCAATTCGCGTCAAAAAGAAAGACGGGGTAGATCGTTGGGCAACGATTGGGATTGTTGTCACGATCATTGGATTTATTGCACAACTCGGTTATTTTATTACGCGATGGATTGCCGCTGGGCATGCACCTGTCAGCAATTTATTTGAGTTTACGACATTTTTCGGCATGATGCTTGTTGGAGCGTTTATCGTCATTTATTTTATTTATAAAACAAGTTTACTTGGCTTATTCACTTTACCGATTGCTATTTTAGTGATTGCTTATGCGAGCATGTTTCCACGGGAAATTTCCCCGCTTATTCCAGCGTTACAAAGTGATTGGTTGCATATTCATGTGACGACAGCGGCAGCTGGAGAAGCGATTTTAGCGATTAGTTTTGCAGCAGGATTAATTTATTTAATTCGCGTTGTCGATCAATCGAAACCGAGTAAGCGCACGTTTTGGCTCGAGTTCGTGTTGTTTTTCTTAATTAGTACGCTTGGTTTCGTTATCGTGACAACGTCGTTTCGTGTCGCTGGCTACGAAGCAACGTTTGAATGGATCGATAAAAACGGTAAGCAAGATGAAATGGTATATCATATGCCAGCACTTGTTGGACCGCACGAAGGTGTGTTAAAAACAGAAGGACGCATGACACCGCTTATTGACATGCCAGCGATCATTAACGCGCGCAAATTAAATACGGTAATTTGGTCTTTATTTGCAGGTCTTGGCCTATACGGTTTGCTTCGCCTCGTTTTACGGAAGCGCATCGCAGCCGCGCTACAGCCGCTTGTGAAAAACGTTAATTTAGACTTGGTTGATGAGATCGGATATCGTTCTGTAGCCATCGGATTTCCAGTATTTACGCTCGGTGCTCTTATTTTTGCGATGATTTGGGCGCAAATTGCATGGACACGTTTTTGGGGCTGGGACCCGAAAGAAGTATGGGCGCTTATTACATGGTTGTTTTATGCTGCGTTTTTACATTTGCGTTTATCGAAAGGATGGCATGGAGAGCGTTCGGCATGGCTTGCGGTCATCGGATTTGCGATTATTATGTTTAACTTAGTAGCAGTGAACTTAGTTATTGCCGGTTTACACTCATATGCTGGATCTTAAAACGTCTTCGTAATGAAGGCGTTTTTTTATGAAAAGTAGAAAAAAGTTTACCGGTTTTGTACAATAGTGAATGAGGAGGTATGACATCATGGAGAAGGAAATTAAAATTTTAGTTGTTGATGATGAAGAACGAATTCGTCGCTTGCTCCGCATGTATTTAGAACGTGAGCAATATGTCATTGATGAGGCAGAAAACGGCGAAGATGCGCTAGCGTTAGCGCTTGAAAATGATTATGATTTAATTTTACTGGATCTTATGTTACCAGGAAAAGATGGCATTGAAGTATGTAAACAGCTACGGGAGAAAAAAGCAACGCCTGTCATTATGTTAACAGCAAAAGGAGAAGAAGCAAACCGCGTGCAAGGATTTGAAGCAGGAACGGACGATTATATTGTAAAACCGTTCAGCCCACGTGAAGTGGTGCTTCGTGTTAAAGCATTGCTTCGTCGTACCGCAAACTCTCCGTATGTACCGACGGATACGACTGCGCGAGATGTGCTTGTTTTCCCACATTTAACAATTGATCATGATGCTCATCGTGTCACAGCGGATGGACATGAAGTAAGCTTAACTCCGAAAGAATACGAGTTGCTTCACTTTTTAGCGAAATCGCCAGATAAAGTGTTTGATCGTGAACAGTTGTTAAAAGAAGTATGGCATTACGAGTTTTTTGGCGACTTACGCACAGTCGATACGCATGTCAAACGATTGCGCGAAAAACTAAATAAAGTGTCGCCTGCTGCGGCTAAAATGATTGTCACCGTTTGGGGTGTCGGGTACAAATTTGAGGTCGTGAATGAATGATGGCATTATGGCGTAGTGTAGTTGGCAAACTATGGCTGACCATTTTGTTGCTCGTTGCTTTCGTCCTTTTTATTTTAACAGTTTTGTTACTTGGTTTTTTTGAAAAATATTATTTAGAAAAGACAGGAGATCAATTAACCCAACAAGCAGTAAAAGTGGCTCGTGTCGTGGCGGAACATGATGAACAATTTGCACGTTCCATTGCCTGGACGATGGTTGATGACGTCTCGAAGCTCATGATCATTGTTGATGATCGTCATTATTGGTACTCACCGAATGAAAAGCTTGCTGATTTGCCGCTCTCGTTTATTCAGCAAGATAGGCAGTTATCGCGTGTTTTTAATGGGGAAAAAGTGGTAAAACGAACACTGACGCCAAATCAAACGATGCGAAACAATGAATATAACGAGCTATTTATTGTCGGCGTCCCGCTTCAAACATCTAATGGAAACGGTGCTGTTTTCGTGTATCAATCGTTAAAAGCAGTAGAAGAAACGACAAAACAAACGACGAAATTTATTTTTCTTGCGGCATTTATTGCGATTGTACTAACGACGGTGTTCGCATTTTTCTTGTCTACACGCATTACAGCACCGCTTCGAAAAATGAGGCAAGTGGCATTTGAAATCGCACGTGGAAAATTTGATTCTAAAGTGCCGATCGTCACCCATGACGAAATCGGGGAACTTGCGATGGCATTTAATCAAATGGGTCGGCAACTGCAATTTCATATTAATGCGTTAAACCAAGAAAAAGAGCAATTAGCAAGCATTTTAAGTAGCATGGCAGATGGTGTTATCACGCTCAATCGAAATGGCGAAGTGCTCATTACAAATCCGCCTGCTGATAGATTTTTACAAGCGTGGTATTACGAACAAGGGCAGCGCGACGATTTATCGCCACTTCCTCCACAAGTGAATGAGTTGTTTAAGACGGCGGTAACGGAAGAGAAGGAACAAGCGATAGAAATGGCGTTACAAGGTCGCAATTGGGTTATTGTCATAACGCCGTTATACAACGGCAAGGTCATTCGCGGAGCGGTTGCGGTGCTTCGCGATATGACGGAAGAACGACGATTAGATAAGTTGCGCAAAGATTTTATCGCCAATGTCTCTCATGAATTGCGCACGCCGATTGCGATGTTACAAGGATATAGCGAAGCAATTGTCGATGATATTGCAGCGACAGATGAAGAGAAAAAAGAATTAGCAAAAGTCATTTATGATGAGTCGTTGCGCATGGGACGCCTCGTCAATGATTTGCTTGATTTAGCGCGCATGGAAGCTGGCCATTTAACGCTTCATCACGAGCAAGTGTCCCTTCGACCGTATATTGAACGTATCATTCATAAATTTCAAGGGCTGGCGAAAGAAAAAGGGGTTCGTTTGCTTGTTGACATGAACGATGAACTCGTTGTTTCGTTTGATCCCGATCGCATTGAACAAGTGATGACGAATTTAATTGATAACGCTCTTCGTCATACAGACGATGGTGGGGAAGTGCGTGTCATTGTCGCTGCGGATGAAGAAGTAGTACGCATTTCCGTACAAGATTCTGGTACAGGTATTCCAGAAGAAGATTTACCGTTTGTATTTGAGCGTTTTTATAAAGCGGATAAAGCACGTACGCGCGGTCGCTCAGGCACGGGATTAGGTCTTGCGATTGCGAAAAACATCGTCGAAGCGCATAAAGGAACAATTACTGTTCATAGCAAACTCGGAGAAGGAACGACATTTACATTTGCATTGCCATTAAAATAGAAAAAATTTGTTGCTATTCATCATATTTTTCGTTATGATAGAAACGTAAAAATTGTTCGATAATTACATACATCCGTTGCAAAAAGGTGTCGAACGGGCGACCTAGTAGACTTAATAGGGAATCTGGTGCAAGTCCAGAACTGTCCCCGCAACTGTAAGTGCTGACGAAATGAAATATGCCACTGTACGATTCGTATGGGAAGGCTTCAAAGTAGGATGACGCATAAGTCAGTAGACCTGCCTTTTTGCATCGTCATTCGCGTCTTCGGGGAGTGAGATAGCGAAACGACAAGAGGAGTTATTATCTTTTGTTGTTTCCAGCTCATTCCATTTGGAGTGAGCTTTTTATTTTTATACATAAAAGGGGGTAAAATCATGAAAAAATGGAAACAGTACATGTGGCTTTTGGCACTCGTGTTGACGCTCGGATTAGCAGCGTGCAACAGTAACGCAGAGCCAGCGAAAGAAACAAAACAAGAGACGAAAACAGAGGAAGTTGCTTTTCCAGTGACCGTCAAAGATGCGGTTGGTGATGTCACGATTGAAAAAGAACCGACAAAAATCGTTTCACTCATTCCGAGCAATACAGAAATTGCATACGCGTTAGGGCTTGGTGACAAAATTGTCGGTGTCAGCGATTTTGATAATTATCCAGAAGATGTGAAAAACAAAGAAAAAATTGGTGGCATGGAATTTAATGTAGAAAAAATTATTTCGCTTCAACCAGACGTTGTGCTTGCGCATGCATCTAGTGCCCACAATGCTGAAGAAGGGTTAAAGCAGTTAAAAGATGCAGGCATTACGGTCATTGTCGTGCCAAATGCGACGTCGTTCAACGACGTATATGCGTCCATTGAGCTCATCGGGAAAGCGACAGGGAAAGCGAAAGAAGCAGCGGATGTTGTGCAGCAAATGAAACAAAAAATTGATACGATTGCTGAAAAAGCGAAAGAAGTAAAAGAGGAAGCGACAGTTTGGGTCGAAGTTTCTCCTGCACCAGAAATTTATACAGCAGGAAAAGGAACATTTATGGATGAAATGTTAACGATCATTCACGCGAAAAACGCAGCAGGTGATCAAGAAGGATGGCCGATGTTTACTGAAGAAGATGCGGTGGCATTAAATCCAGATGTCATTATTACGACGTATGGCTATTATACGCCAAACGCTGTCGAGCAAGTGCTCGCTCGTCCGGCATGGAAAGAAGTTCCTGCGATTAAAAATAAACGAGTATACGATGTCAATTCTGATTTAGTTTCTCGTCCAGGGCCACGTTTAGTTGAAGGGGTCGAAGAAATTGCCAAAGTCGTTTATCCAGACATTTTTAAATAATTACATTACTGCATCAATCGTTGCGATCGTTGCATTATTATTAGGGATATCGATTGGATCACAATCGATTCCCTTTTCTTCTATATGGGAAACGTTGTTGCATCATACGTTTCATACATCTACAAATGTTCCCGCGGCCATTTCGCAAATTATTGTTTCTATTCGCTTACCACGAGTTGTGCTCGCTTTTTTAGTTGGCGCCGCACTAGCACTTGCAGGGGTAGCGTTTCAAGGTCTTTTGAAAAACGTTTTAGCTGATCCGTATACGATCGGTGTATCATCTGGTGCAGCTGTTGGAGCGGTCATCGTTTTCTTTTTTCAGCTTCATTTGTCGTTTCTCGGTCGTTTTACGTTACCGATTGTGAGCATTATGTTTGCGCTCGTGACGTTATTGTTTGTTTTGTTATTTGCTCGGCTTGCTGAACGCAATATGGGAATTGAAACAATTGTTTTAATCGGTATTATCATGAATGCGTTTTTCGGCTCTGTTATTTCACTTATGGTTGCCTTTAGCGGTGAGGAATTGCGTCAAGTTATCAGTTGGTTAATGGGAAGTGTCGCGATGCGCGGCTGGCCATATGTTTCTTTATTTGTACCGTTTTTTATCATCGGCTGTCTCGGCTTATTTATACATATTCGCGAGTTAAACGCCTTTTCATTTGGAGAGCGGGCAGCCGCAAACATTGGTGTACATGTATTACAAAAAAAGTTATTCATTTTACTTAGCGCCTCACTACTTACAGGCGCAGCGGTAGCTGTATCGGGAACGATCGGCTTTGTCGGACTGGTCATTCCGCATATGACTCGTTTGATTTGTGGGGCGAATCATCGAAAATTGTTGCCGCTTTCCTTTTTATATGGTGGCGCGTTTTTAGTATTAGCAGATGTCGTGGCGCGAACGATTGTTGCACCGCGGGAATTGCCGATCGGAGTCATTACATCGTTGATTGGAGCACCGTTATTTGCGATGTTGTTATTTAAAAGTTTAAAACGGAAGACGGGATGAACATGATTGATGTGAAAGACGTTTCGTATCAATATGGGGAAAAGCAAGTATTACACCATATTTCATTTACCGTTCATGAAGGGGAGTTTTTTGGTATTTTAGGGCCGAACGGAAGCGGAAAAACAACGTTAATGAAACTGTTAAGTCGAGAACTGCAGTTACAACGAGGAAGTATTGTTGTTTGCGGACGACATATTGAAACGTATAAACCGAAACAATATGCTAAACTCATTGCTGCGTTGCCTCAACATATAGACGTTTCGTTTGGATATACAGTCAAAGAAATGGTTGAGCTTGGTCGCTATCCTTACCAATCTACTCTTTTTCCTAAATGGACGGAGGAAGATGATCAAGTTGTTGATGAAGCACTTCGTTGTGTGACATTAGCGCATAAACAACATGTTTTCCTAGAGCAATTAAGCGGCGGAGAACGTCAACGAGCGGCGCTTGCACGTGCGTTAGCACAACAACCGCGCGTATTATTACTAGATGAACCAACGAACCATATGGATGTGGCGCAACAGTTCAAGTTGTTAAATTTATTAAAGCAATCGAAGCTTACGGTTGTTGCTATTTTTCATGATATAAATATCGCATCGCTATATTGCGATCGTCTTCTTTTTTTGCGAGATGGAAAGGCAGTTGCGTGTGGAACACCGAGAGAGTTGTTGAACGAGTCCATGATTGAGAGCGTATTTGATACATGTATGAAACGACATGAACATCCTGTATTACCGAAACCGCTTGTAACGTTCGTTCCGTTTTTAGAACAACCGATTGACGATGTGCCATGGCACGTCACACAACATGAAACGATGGTTGTCATTGAAACGATAAAACCGTTTAAAGTGCTTTCTTCGGCCATCGTTGGCGGTGGCACGCGTTGGGCAACGACTTTTGTGAATCGCCATGTTTCACTGGACTACCGTTGTGACGATGCTGCACAAGAGATGATTGAATTTTTGCGACAACAAGGTTTTGATGAGCAATGGACCGTTGGGATGATGACAGCGGTTGATGTAAGAGATGTTGTGTTTACATCCGCTTATGAACCCGTTCGCCTTTTTGTTGCGGTAACTGCTGGGGTGGGAAATGCCGTTGATAGTGCGAATGCGTGGCGTCGAACGGATGTGATCGCTTCTCCTGGAACAATTAATACGTTTGTTTTTATTGATGCCCATTTATCAGAAGCAGCGTTTGTGCAAGCGTTAATGACTGTAACAGAAGCAAAAACAAAGGCTCTGTACGATAAACAAGTCGTTGATACACAAACAAATACAATCGCAACAGGCACATCAACAGATTGTACTGCCATTGCTGCATCACAACAAGGTACATATTATGAATATGCAGGAACGATTACACTGATCGGCAAACAGCTTGCTCGTTTCGTCTATGAAGCTACACAAATGGCAATCGATCGCTATAATGAACGAAAGAGGTGAGAATCGGTGATGCACGTGTGGGCTATATTACTTGCGCTTTTGCTTGACCGCATATTCGCTGATCCTCATCGCTTTCATCCTGTTTGTTGGATCGGACAAGTGATTACGTATATGGATCGTCGCTTGAATAAAGGAAAGTGGCGAAAAGGAAAAGGGTTACTCACGCTTTTTGTCGTTTGTGCGCTTACGCTTGTCGTGAGCTATAGTGTCATTACTGTTGCGTATCGGCTTTCTTTTTTAGTTGGCATGTTTATCGAAGCGATGATCATTTTTGTTTCTATTGCTCCGACAAGCTTAGCAAAAGCCGCATACAGTGTGCTTGAGCCACTAAAAAGAGGTGATATGGAGGAAGCGAGAAAAAACGTGGCGATGATTGTCGGGCGTGATACAGAGATGTTACAAGAAGATGGAATCGTGCGTGCATGTGTGGAAACGGTAGCGGAAAATACGAGCGATGGAGTGACGGCGCCCCTTTTTTATGCTTTTCTTGGCGGGGGAGCTTTGGCGATGTTATATCGTGCGGTGAATACGTGCGATTCAATGCTTGGCTATAAAAACGAAAGGTATGCTCAATTCGGCTGGGCGTCTGCCCGCTTAGATGATGTACTCAATTACATTCCTGCAAGACTAACAGCGTTTGTTATGCTTCTTGTCCATCGTGCTAACAAGCGGGCATGGAAATTATTGTTTCGTGATGCCAACAACCATCCAAGTCCAAACAGCGGATGGTGCGAGGCGGCGGTGGCCGCATTACTAGGCGTTCAACTCGGTGGGGTGAATACATATAAAGGTGTCGTATCGGTTCGTCCGACGATTGGTGATGCGTCTGTTCCACTTGCGTCCGCGCATATTGAACAAGCTGTGGCGATAATGAAACGAACGACAGTTGCTTTTACGATTGGGGGGAGCTTGCTTGCATCTGCCTGTACATGGAGCTAATCCGCATCGTTTATATGAAGCGATGAAAATGAATATACCAAGCGAATATATCGATTTTAGTGTAAATGTAAATCCGCTTTCGCTCCCAGACGAATATATGCTAAATGAAAAACAATGGTTTCGATGGATGAGTGAGTATCCAGAGGAGCGAAGTGAAGCGCTTCGCACGATTATTGCCGAACGAGAACATGTCATGCCGTCAAACGTCTTTGTCGGAAATGGTGCTGCCGAGTGCATTTACTTGTTTGCTGAACAATTTGCAGGAAAACATATCGGCATCATCGAGCCAACGTTTTCAGAATATCGTCAGGCATGTGAGGCATACGGCTGTACTGTTCAGTCATTTATGTTGGATGAACATTGGCACCCACCAATTGACCGAGTGATCGAGCGTTTGCCGTCTTTACACGCTCTATTCGTTTGCCATCCGAACAATCCAACAGGTACGGTATGGTCAAAAGAAACGATGTATACTTTGTTAAGAGCGGCAAATGATGAAGGAGTATATATTATTGTTGATGAAGCGTTTTACGACTTTTGGCTTGACGGTTATGCTGTTTCTCCATTTTTGCGTACGTTTGATCGTTTAATTGTATTGCGATCGTTAACGAAAATGTATCGACTAGCAGGTGTACGAATCGGTTATGTGCTTGCACACGAACATGTTGTAAACAGGTTAATGAAGAAACAGCCGCCGTGGAGCGTTAATACGATTGCTCAACAAATAGCGAAACAGCTATTAAAGGACGATGCATTTGTGGAGCGAACGAAAGTGTATATTGCATCGGAACGGAAGCGATTATTTGCGCAATTTACAGAACTCGGCTATATATATACACCGTCTGTCGTCAATTTTTATATGTTGCATGATGAGACGATGACGCTATTCCCATTTCTTTTACAACATGGCATTGTCGCTCGTCATACGTTTAATTTTCAAGGGCTTGATGGCAAATATGTTCGTTTAGCTATCCGAACGAAAGAAGAAAATGATTGCCTTCTTTCTTGCTTAAGAAGGTGGAAGACATGATCATATTTATTAGCGGTGGTGTACGTAGTGGAAAATCTTCATTGGCGGAACAATGCGCGCAAAAGATAGCAGAAGCGGGTGATTCGCTTCATTATATCGCCACAGCGGTGCGGACAGATGAAGAAATGGAAGCGCGCATCATTCATCATCAACAACAGCGAAAATATGATCGTTGGCAAACGTGGGAACAGCCGTATGATCTTGATCAGATCATTCCTATTTTTTCTAACCGTCATATCGTATTGCTTGATTGTTTAACAAATTTGTGGGCTAATGAGCTGTTTCGTGATGATCGATGGCACATAGAGGAGAAAGCACCGCGCATCGTGCAACAAATCAAAAAATTAGGCGATCAAGCGAAAGCATGTATAGTTGTAAGTAACGAAATATTTTATGATGGTATACCTCATGAACAAGGAACGTATGCGTATATGCACGGACTCGGTTTATTGCACCAACACATTGTTGCATTTAGTGATGTAGCTATTTTGATGCGTTACGGTTTGCCGATTGTAAAGAAAGGAAGATGGCCATGTGGCGCGGAGTGATCTTAGCGATACAGTTTTTAACTGTGTTTCCCATTCGTATGCAAGTCGAATGGAATGAACGAACAGCGCGCGGAGCTGTCTTTTCATTTCCGTTCGTCGGTGCAATCATTGGCACGTTTCTTGTTGCCCAACATCAGTTATTGTTTAATCACGTTTCTTTGCTCGTCTTATCGTTTTCATTCCTATTTTCTTCTATCTTTCTGTCAGGGGGACTGCATGCGGACGGGTGGATGGATTGTAGCGATGCGTATTTTTCATATCGTGATCGAAAACGCCGCCTTGACATTATGAGCGACTCGCGCGTTGGGGCGTTTGCGGTGTTATCGATTTTATTTTTGCTTGGCTTTCGCTTCGTTTTCATATTTGAAACGGTCGCACATATGTCATTGTTTTCTCTTTTTTGTATTCCGTTATTTTCTCGCCTTGGAATGACAGTGCTTTTATTGACAACACCGCTGGCGAAACAAACAGGCATGGCGGCTGCATTTCGTCAATATGTCGATTACCAATATGTTCCGGCTATCATCATGTACGGGCTCATTGCTTTCTTATCGCGTGAAACGATCGTGTTATTTATAGCATTGGTGTTATTTTATGTTGTCGCACGCGCGTTTGTAGTGAAGCAGTTTGGTGGGATAACAGGCGACGTGCTTGGCGCGTTCATTGAAGGGAGCGAAACCTTTTTATGGCTCATCATTTGGCTATTACATACATTCGTCATTTTGTAACGAAAGAAAATGAAGCGAAGCAATATATCGGTTGGACGAATGTGCCTATTGTAAAGCAAACGAATGTGTCGCATCAGCTTGAAGTAGACATCGTTATGGCAAGTGATTTGCTTCGTTGTCGACAAACGGCACAGCTTTTATTCCGAGATGTTGTTATTGAATGTTCGTATCGTTGGCGTGAACTCCATTTTGGCGATTTTGAAGGAAAAACATATGAACAATTGCAAACGGTTGAAGCGTATCGCTACTGGCTTGGCGATCCATTTCGTTATGCGCCTCCAAACGGAGAGACGTTTACTGATTTTGAAGCACGGGTGGAACAAGCGATTGACGATGTTGTTCGTCGGTCGGTGTCGCATGTTGTTGTTGTGACGCATGGCGGAGTGATTCGTTATGTGTTATCACAGTACGCACCAGACATACGTCCGTTTTGGGAATGGCACGTCCCTTTTGGCCAAGGAGTGACACTTTATAATACGAAAGAACGATGGAGGGAGAGAAAGCGATGCATTTCGTTAGCGGCGGTGCGTTTCAAGGAAAACGAAAATGGGTAAACGCATATTATTCATTAACGCATACGCCACACGTTTGGCATTGTGCATATGAACAGCCGTTTTCATTTCCAAACGGTCATGAACATGCCACTATTGTTGTGCTTGAAGGAATTGAGCAATGGATTCGCGAATATTTCTTTCCTTATACAACACGTGAAAAAGAAGCAATCATGTCGTATATGTATGCGTGGGAAAGATGGGAAAAAGAGGGGGAACGGACGGTCATTTGGATTGGCTGTGATATTAGTCAAGGAATTGTGCCCATTGATGCGCATGAACGAGCGTGGCGAGATGCGGTAGGCTGGACGTATCAACAGCTTGCGCGCATATGTAACCGTGTGGATTACATATGGTGTGGTATGCATGAACAAATAAAATAGAGGTGATGGACTATGAAATTGTACACGAAAACAGGAGATCAAGGACAAACGAGTTTAGTCGGTGGACGAGTTGATAAAAACCATGTGCGTGTGGAAGCATACGGAACGATTGATGAAGCAAATTCAGTAATTGGTTGGGCGATGACGTTATTGCAAGATGAGAAATTTCGCGATATTTATCAAGAACTACAGCGTATTCAACATGAGCTATTTGATTGTGGAGGCGACTTAGCGATCGTTAGTGAAAAAATGCCGTACAAAGTGAAAGAAGATATGGTGACGTTTTTAGAGGAACGGATTGATGCATATATTCAACAAGCGCCACCGCTAGAACGGTTTATTTTGCCGGGAGGGTCACCGCAGGCAGCTGCGTTACATATGGCACGTACAGTAACGCGGAGGGCGGAACGTTGTGTCGTGGCGTTAATGAAACAAGAACAAATGAACAAAGTCGTTTTGCAATATATTAACCGTTTATCAGATTATTTATTTGCAGTTGCGCGCGTTGTCAACGCTCGCTTGCAAGTGAAAGACGTAGAATATGAACGGAGTGCGATCGTGTTTCGTGATAAAGAAGAAAAGAAGGGAGAATGATGATGCGCCGTCTGACGTTGCTTGTTATGTTTATTAGTTTATCGGTCATCGGTTCGCTTATAAAAATCCCATTTACAATTGGCAGCATTGCGCTCGATAGCGCCCCTGCGGTTGTAGCTGCCTTTTTACTCGGTCCGACGGCAGCTGCGCTCATTGCTAGTGTCGGGCATATCGTATCCGCCTTGTTTGGCGGTTTTCCGCTCGGGCCATTTCATCTGCTTGTAGCGTGTGAAATGGCTGCGCTTTTGTATGTTGTCGGCTTACTCATAAAAAGAGGTTGCCTCATTTACAGTTATATATGTTTTTTTATAGGCAACGCATTTATTGCACCGTTGCCATTTATATGGATTATTAGTCCAGCATTTGTTTTATCGATTGTCCCTTCTCTTGCGTTAGCAACGGCAGTCAATTTGGCCATTGCTATTGTTGTTTCAAAAGCGCTACAACGTGTAAGGGGGGAGCGGCATGCGTGATGTATTATGTGTGCCGCTTGACGAACAACATGAGCTCGTTTTTGCGGCCGATTGTTCGGGCGGGATTGGATTAAAGCAACATGATGTTGTTCATGTACCATATGACGTTGTCGGTTATTACGGAGCGCGCGTTGCGCTCATGGAACTCCTAAGCATTGGGGCAACACCCAATGCTTTTATACTACAAAACTTTGTCGATGATCGTTCATGGGGTGCACTTGTCACAGGCGTCGAACAAACGATGGCAGAGTTACAGTTATCGCTTCCTGTAACAGGAAGTAGTGAGTCAAACATACCGCTGATGCAATCCGCTGTTGGATTTGTTGCTGTTGGAACGGTAGGGAAAACAGAAAAGAGAATAAACGTGACACCAACTGATGCGTGCTGGGCAGTGATCGGTGAGCCGCTCGTTGGCGAAGCGGTTATGCATAAAAAGGATCGCATGATTCCGCTTTCTTTATTTCGTATGTTGTTGCACATAGATGGGGTGTATGAAATGATCCCAATCGGTTCCAAAGGAATATGGCACGAGTGGAAGCTCATTCATGGGGATAAATCGATTCATTGCCCCCTTCCACTACATGCTTCTGCTGGTCCAGCGACATGTGTGCTCGTAAGTTATCATCGAAAGCACGCACCGTTATTACAATCACTGGCGCAAACACTTTTTTATCCGATTGTAAATGAATTGTAAAATGTTATGTTCTATCGTTCTAACCGTTCATTTTTTTGCATACAACATATATGGTCATCGGTGAACGGGAGGGAATAAACGATGGAAGATATGATGAAACGTGTGCTTGTTGTTGTTGGCATGGCAGCATGCATTCATTTATTGTTTCTTGTTGGCTTAAACAACTAGAAAAAAAGAGACATGTGCTATATAATGAAAAACAATACGAAAGGGGGAGAAAAAGATGTTAACAGATTACCATAATCATTTAGAGCGTGGCACGTTAACGCTCGATTATTTAAAGCAATTTACTGACGAAGCTGCACGAAAAGGAATTGAACATTTCGGTATTTCGGAACATGCGTATCATTTTTATCAAACGAAAAATATTTTGTCGAATCCATGGATTGAAGAGCGTCGTTATTATGACATGGTTGACTACGTTCGTTTATTTCACGAAGCGTGGGATGCTGGGATTGATGTGAAAATGTCGATCGAAATGGACTATACGCCAGGCAAACATGAAGAAATGGCGCAATTTATTCGCGCCTACGATTTTGATTATGTCATCGGTTCGATTCATTGGGTTGATGATTTTGGCATTGATTTAGCCGAGTTTCGGAGAGAGTGGGATCGTCGTGATATATACGATACATATCGAAAATATTTCGATCAAGTTGTCACGTTAGCTGAGTCGAACTTATTTGACATTATCGGTCATTTAGATTTAGTGAAAATTTTTAAATATGTGCCAGAAGATGAAGAGTTTTTGCTTGAACAGTACGATCGTGCAACAACAGCGTTAGCGAATTCTAAAACGTGCGTTGAAATTAGTACGGCAGGCTTGCGTAAACCGGTCGGTGAACTATATCCTGATCCTCGGCTATTACAAATGTGCTATGACAAAGGCATTCCCATCGTGCTATCATCCGATGCACACGTACCACAAGATGTGGGTGCCGATTATGACAAAGCGATCGCTCTTGCTGAAGCAGTCGGTTACAAGGAAATCATGACGTTTTGTAAAGGGGAACGAAAAGCCGTTCCACTTGGATAATAAAAGGTTCAGCCATGCGGCTGAACCTTTTATACTTCTAATTTTTTCACAACATCAATATCGCTAATTTGTTCGAGCGTTTCAACGAGTGTATCATCAAGCGGTTTATCGAGCGAAAGCATCATAATGGCCTTTCCACCAACTTCTTGGCGACCGACTTGCATCGTTGCGATGTTTACTTGATGGTCACCTAAAATGTTTCCGACTTTTCCAATCATCCCTGGCTTGTCATGATGTTGAATGTACAACAAATGTCCTTCTGGAGCAAAGTCGATCGCAAAACCGTTAAAGTGAACGATACGATCACCATAGTGAGCGATATGCGTTCCTTTCATCGTAAACGTTTTGTTTTCACCATATACTGTTAATGTAATGCTATTGTTGTAGTCGTTTCCGTTTGCTGAAAATTTTTCGCTAAAGGCGATGCCGCGTTCTTTGGCGATCATCGCTGCGTTCACTTCGTTGACGGTTGACGCAACGCGAGGTTTTAAAAATCCAGCGAGCAAACTACGTGTAATAAATGTTGTTTCTAAATCAGCAACAGAACCTGAATACGTAATCGCAATTTCTTGAACGGGTTCGCTCATATATTGCGAAGCTAGAATGCCCATTTTTCGAGCTAATGTATAAAAAGCTTGAATTTTCTCGTATACATCTTTCGAAAGTGTCGGCAAGTTAATGGACGATGTGACAGGTTTTCCTTGTAAAAATGTTAATACTTCTTGAGCTACTTGTGTCGCTACATTCACTTGCGCTTCGACGGTTGATGCCCCGAGATGTGGAGTGACGATGACGTTATCAAACGAAAGAAGTGGATGATCTCCTGGAGGCTCTTGTTCAAATACATCGAGCGCAACGCCTGCCACGTGTCCATTTTCTAAAAACGAAATGAGCGATTGTTCGTCGATAATTCCACCGCGGGCGCAGTTAATTAAATACACACCTTTTTTCGTTTTTGCTAAGTTTTTCGGACCGAGAAGCCCTTTTGTTTCTTTTGTTAACGGTGTATGTACGGTAATGATATCCGCTTTTGCAAGCAACTCATCAAGCGTGCAAACGTCGACACCAATTTTTTCTGCTCGTGCTTTCGTTAAAAATGGATCGTACACATGAACATGCATACCGAATGCTCGCGCCCGTTTCGCTACTTCAGAACCAATGCGACCAAAGCCGATAATACCTAAATGTTTTCCAAATAACTCGACACCAACGAAAGCGGAACGATTCCATTCACGTGATTTGACCGAGATGTGCGCTTGTGGAATACGACGCACTAATGAAGCCATCATCGCAAATGTATGTTCCGCTGTTGAAATCGTATTGCCGTTTGGGGCGTTAATGACGACGACACCGTATCGTGTAGCTGCATCAACATCAATATTGTCCACACCAACCCCAGCTCGCCCAACAATTTTTAAATTTTTCATTTTTTGTAGTAACTGTTCTGTTACTTTTGTTGCGCTACGAACGAGTAACGCATCAAATTGATCAAGCTCATCTTCTACATCACCTACTTTTTTTTGTACGACTTCAATCGTTGGATCAGCAAGAAGTGGGGCAAGACCTTCTTCACTCATCGCATCAGCTACTAAAATGCGAACCACAAATATCCGCTCCTTTCAAGCTATTAGTTTTTAAATTTCTGATAATTTAACATAACCGTATACGCGTGTCAATAACTTTCGGAAAGGTCATACAAATGAAAGCGTTTTTATATATAAATGTTCGGAAAAAAGACGAAAAGCTGGCTCAAAGCCAGCTTAAAACATGGAATGTATTTATTTTTGCTCATTGTAACGCGCGATGCATTCGTCAATAAGTTTCGCAGCTGCTTCTGGGCCTTCCCACGTACCGATTTCTGTTTTCTTTCCTTCTAAGTCTTTATAACGCTCAAAGAAATGAGCAATCTCTTTAAGTTTATGTTGTGGAAGATCTTCAAGCGTACGCACATCAGCAAAGCGAGGATCATCGACAGGAACACCGATTAACTTCGCATCTTCTTCGCCACCGTCTACCATGTTTAAGTAGCCGAGTACACGTGTTTCGATGACGCAACCAGGGAATGTTGGATTTGTCACGATAACTAAAATATCAAGTGGGTCGCCATCTAATGCGAGTGTATTTTCTAAATAGCCGTATTCTGCAGGATAAAACATTGGTGAATATAAGACGCGATCGAGTTTAAATACGCCACGCTCTTTGTCATATTCATATTTGTTTTGGCTACCTGTTGGAATTTCAATAAACGCTTCAACAACTTTGTTTTCAAACGCCATGCCAAATTCCTCCTTTTTGTTATGTATACTTTTTTATTATAGTCGATTGGACAAGTGGTGACAATGACTGAACGAAAGAAAAGGGCAAGCTTCATATGAAGTTTGCCCTTAGATGTTTCTTATTCGAATTTGTTTGGATCGCCGTCAAATGGCTCGTCCGCTACTTTGATCGAGTCTGTTGGACAGCCTTCAAATGCATCCATCATATCATCAATGAGTACGTCTGGCACTTCAACAATGCCTTGGTTGTCGTCTAGTGTAACGTAAGCGATACCTTCATCATCGTAATCGTAAATGTCTGGTGCAGCCGCTCCGCATGCACCGCAAGCAATACATGTTTCTTTGTCAACAATCGTGTACTTTGGCATACAATGACCCTCCTTAATTATATGGAACCAATCGCTTCGTATGAAACGTTGGAAACGTATTCCTCACACTTTTATAATAAAGGTGTTGCGGTAACTTTTCAATAAAAAACTCCAATGAAAATGCTTATCAGTACGTAGTTTTCCCTCACATCCCCTCGCTTAATCTGATAAAATGAAAGGGAAAATGGAGTGAATGTCGCATGTTACAACATATCGTTTTATTTTGTATCGATCGGTTTCGTGGAGAACGATCACTAGCTGCGATCGATCATTTACTCAATGGAAAAAAAACAGCCCAAACGTTACAAGATAGTAAATGGTATGACGTTAGCCGTTTATTTGGAATGGTACCGATTGATCGTTCTCGTTTATTTGATGTCGCACGAGCATTAGAGGCGGACGGATTCATTTCTCAAGTCGATGAACATATATATTGCACAACTGAAAGTGGAAAAGAGAAACTTCGACGCTTTATACTTCCTCCTTACATTGATGGATGGAAATATATGAATGAATCTTCTTTGTTTTGGAAAAGGCTCTCTTTACTCATTCAAACGATCGCAAACATCATTCATCGTACGTCATTTGAGCCTATACATCGCGATGAACACATTCAATCGTTCGTGAAACGGTGGCTGTTTCAACATACACATATAAAAACGCTCGCTCGTTCATTATATGAAGAAATGTACGAGCTACTTAGTTATGTAGAAGAAAAAGATGCTAACATTTTCGTTTGGCGGTTAACAAGCCATGAACGCATCGGATGGACGAACGAACAAATTGCTTATGCCATAAATGAGGAAGATGTGGCGGTTTTGTTATCGTTTCAAAACGTCCTTCATTTTATGCTTGAAATGACAGAGAAAGAAACGGAAAAATTTCCGCTTTTATATTCGTTACGTGAACGAAAACGTTCACAATTGACAAGTTCAGCTCAAAAAACATGGGAATTGCTAAAGGAAGGTTATTCACTTGAACAAATTGCACAGCTGCGCGGGTTGAGAAAAGGAACGATTGAAGATCATATTGTAGAAATTGCCACGTATATTCCAACGTTTGTGTCGACACCATTTTTAGAGGAAAATAAACGCAAGCGCATTATTCAACAAGCACGTCAATTAAAGACGAAAAAATTGCGGGCGATAAAAGAATTGTTACCAGACGTTTCTTATTTCGAAATTCGGCTCGCGCTAGCAAGGTGGGAGAGAGAAGATGCTTAACATATTAAAGGAACGATTTGGTTACGATTCGTTTCGGATAGGTCAAAGAGAAATTATTGAAGATGTGCTGAATGGACAACATTGTGTTGCTATGCTTCCGACCGGTGGAGGAAAATCGCTTTGCTATCAGCTCCCGGGTTATATGTTAGACGGCAGTGTGTTGATTATTTCCCCGCTTGTTTCACTTATGGAAGATCAAGTACAACAACTGAGAAATCGTGGTGAAAAACGTGTGGTAGCCCTCAATCGTTTCCTTTCTTATCGCGAAAAAAAAGACGTGTTGCGTGAGTTGGCATCGTATCGTTTTATTTATGCTTCTCCTGAAGTTTTACAATCTCCGTTACTCATTGAAGCGCTAACACGTATAAACATTTCGCTGTTTGTTGTAGATGAGGCGCATTGTATTTCACAATGGGGACACGATTTTCGCCCTGATTTTTTGAAGCTAGGTCTTCTTCGCGAGACGCTTGGCAATCCGCCTTGTTTAGCACTAACGGCAACCGCTACACGCCAAGTCATTGATGATATCGTGACAACGCTTCGTCTGGATCATGTCAAACAACACGTGTATCCACTTGATCGCACAAACATTTGTTTATGCGTTCAATATGTTCGTACGCTAGAAGAAAAAATCACGATGTTAAAACATCTCGTTGCGATATTGCCGAAACCTGGAATTGTGTACGTCGCTAGTCGGCAATGGGCAGAAACATTATCCGAGGTGCTTCGTGAGGATCATCGTGTAAGTTACTATCATGGAGGCATGGATGGTGAACAGCGACTACTTATTCAACAACAGTTCGTTTATGATCAGTTAGAGGTCATTTGTTGTACAAATGCGTTTGGAATGGGGATCGATAAACCGAACGTTCGCTTCGTCATCCATTTTCATTTGCCGACACAACCAGAAGCATATTGGCAAGAAGTTGGGCGCGCCGGACGTGATGGAAAAGAAAGCATCGCGATATTACTGTATGCACCAGGAGATGAACAAGTGGGACAAACGATGATCGATATGGAATTTCCAACAATGGAACAAATTGTTTATGCGCTACACGCTTTACGTCATGGGCAGAAAGAAACAGGGCTGACAGACGTACAACAACGTCTACTTTTATATTGGCTTGAACAAATGGACAAACAAGAACATATCCACACATTAGCGAAGCAACTATATGCTCGCACGGAACAAAGAAAAAAAGAAAAACTGACAAAATGGATATTTATGCAACGATGGGTAATCGGGCACACATGTCGTCGACGTTCGCTTCTTTCCTATTTTGAACAACAGCCGCTTAAAAATGAACGTTGTTGCGATCGCTGTGGCGCTCATATACATGCAGATGCCACTATCGAACATATTCAACAAATACAGCTTCGGCCTTGGCATGAAGAGCTCCGTTCAATGTTTGCCATAAAGGTGGGGAACAAATGATTAAAAAACAAATAGAGATGGCAAGTCAAATGAGCGACCGAGAAATGGTATATCATCTATATATGACACAAGCGCTTATTTTTCTTGTTGCGGTCATATTCAGCATATTTTTATTTACACCTGTGACATTTTTTTCGATGTGGCAGTGGGATATACGAGAAATACTATTATACGGTAGCGGTTGTGCGGCGCTCGTTCTTTTTGTCGATTTTTTACTTATTCAGTATGCGCCTGAACAATGGTATGATGATGGTGGAATCAATGAAAAATTATTTCGTTCCCGTTCGGTACCGCACATTTTTTTGATGACTATAGTCATTGCATTTTGTGAAGAGCTATTGTTTCGTGGTGTCATTCAAACACACGTTGGCTTATTTTTCGCAAGTGTCATTTTTGCTTTATTGCACATTCGTTATTGGCGAAAATGGCTTCTTCTTGTTGCTGTCGTTAGTTTAAGCTTTTGGATTGGTCTTATATATGAATGGACAAACAATTTATGGGTAACGATTTTTGCTCATTTTCTTATTGATTTTATTTTGGCGTTACACATCCGGTATCGGACAAAAGAGGTGACAAATGATGCGTGAAGATCAAGCAGAGAACTTGCGAAAAAAGATGGAAAGTATCGGGAAGCAGCTAGAAAATGATGAACTTCAGTTGCCACCGCGCAGCGAAGTGCATAAAACGAAAAAAACGAAATGGAAAATCAAACATCCACTCATCCGTATTCTTGCGCTCTTTTTTGTTTTATTGCCTATTTCCATTTATAGCATATACCACTTAGTTGAAAAACGACCGATCCAAGTCGTGACGATTGATAATGAAAGCTATGAGACTGTTGATGTCGATCAACAGAAAGAACATAAGCCACAACAAAAACCGCTTGAAAACGAAGCAAAAGAAGTAGAACAAGAGGCGGATGAAACAGAGTCATCCTTTACTTATCATACGGTACAAGAAAATGAAACATTATATAGTATTGCGATGAAATATTACGGAAATGAAAAAGGAATGGATCTTATTAAAGAATGGAATCATTTAACGAGCATGAAGCTACAAAAAGGCCAAGTATTAAAAATCCCAAATATGAATGGAAAATAAGGTATACTGCCCCGTCGATGGACATACAATCGTAGTAAAACATGATCGGTAGGGGTGGTTATGATTTTTCCAATTGAATTAGATGAAGTAACAAAAGCGATTTTAAAGCGAGTCATGACGCATAAAAAAGAATGGAATGACATGAAAAAAAGAATGCACCTGTCATTCATTTTGTTTTTGCTTTCACTTGCTTTATTTGGATTATATATATATCAGACGTTTGTTATTTCGCATCGAACATCTATAGAACGAATAATGATGGCGCTCATGAATGATGAGCGTACCTTTTCGTTCGTTGTATTTGTCGGATCGCTCGCATGGCTCGTCCTTTTTTATAAAAAGAAAAGTGAAAAAGCGGAGCAAGACTTCCATGCACTCCGCTGCGAATTCATTCAAAAAAGTAGCGAATTGCTTCAAGAACGAGCGTGGGAGAAAAGGCATGTTCTTTATGAATGGATGAAAAAAACGTACGATATTTCACTTTATCATGAAAATAAGTGACCACACACTCTCTCGCTTCATATGTTGAGAAAGGGAGGGAGCAACATGTGGTTTCTTTTTATTGTTGGATTGTTATGTGGATATTTTATGATTGCTTGGACGCCAACGGTAGATCCGTTCGTGTTGGAAGTGTTTTTAACGGATATCATTTTCGATCCAATGAAAACATTTTTTGCGCTTGTTAGTTTTTTTATTGGTTTTATTTCTAATGCGATTTTAATTCGCTCAGCCACTTGGCATACGTTACAAGCGTGGCGAAAGGAGACAACGAACCGAAAAGAGCAGTTTCTTTCGTATACTGTACTGCTTACATTTTTTATATTGTCGATGATTGATGTAAAAAAAACGATCATTTTTTTTCTCTTTTCTTTCGCATATGGTATGATGTCAATGAACGTATACAAAGAGAGGGAAAGTTAATATGGTGTATATTATCGTAGCTTTTGTTGCATTTATGATATACATGTGGATCGAAGCGCATCGTCATCGAGTAGTTTTTCATTCATTATCATTTCCAACGTTTCCAGAAAGCTTTTCGCGCTTTCGTCTTTTTTTTATTTCAGATATTCATCGTCGACGCATATCTGAAACGTTTATTGACTCATTAAAAGGAAAAGTCGATCTTGTCATCATCGGCGGCGATTTAACTGAAGAAGGGGTCCCATTTTCACGTGTCAAACGAAATATTGAATTGTTAAAACAACTCGGCCCTGTTTATTTTGTTTGGGGAAACAATGACTATGAAGTAGATTACCATGAGTTAGACGCACTACTACTTGGAAGCGGTGTAAAAATATTAGATAATACAGCGGTTACGTTTGAAAGTGAGCAAGGTGATTGCATCGCTTTGCTCGGTGTTGATGATATGAATAAAAAGCGAGATCGGCTCGATCTTGCGTTAAGTGACGCAGAGCATACAACGTTTCGCATTCTCGTTAGTCACGATCCACGCATCATTGAGAAAATCATGCCACAACATCGAATTGATCTCGTTTTAAGCGGACATACGCATGGCGGCCAAATTCGTCTCGGACCGTTTGGTTTATATGAAAAAGGATGTTTGCAAAATGTAAATGGAACGATGTTGCTTGTTAGTAACGGGTATGGGACGACGACGCTTCCACTTCGTTTAGGTGCACGTGTGGAAACGCATCTCATTGAGTTAAAACATAAAAAAAGTTAAGCAAAACCTATACAAATTTTACACACTTCCTTCACATCCGCTATAATGTTGACAGAATGACGCGAGATATGGAGGATTTTGTATGTCAACACAAGAAGGAAAATATAATGTGAAGGCGGTCTCAAACATGCTAGGGATTCAACCTGGGACGTTGCGAGCGTGGGAGCGCCGTTATCAAATTATTGCCCCACCGCGAAATGAAGCAGGGCACCGTCTATATACAGAAGAGCAAGTACAAATATTAAAATGGCTCGTTGATAAAGTAAATCAAGGGTTTACAATTAGCCAAGCCATTTCGCTGTTAGAACAGCGACCGTCAGAAATGCATATACAAGCAGAAGATCATGTCACTGCGCTTCGCGAACGGTTATTGCAAGCCCTTTTATCATTTGAAGAGTGGACAGCACATGAATTGCTAAACGAGGCGTTCAGTTTATATACGGTTGAAAAAGTTGCACTTGACATATTAAGTCCACTTCTTGTAAGGATCGGGGACTTATGGGAAAATGAAAAAATTACGAGCGCGCATGAACATTTCGCTTCCGCCTTTTTACGCTCACGACTTGGTATGGCCTTTTCTATGATTCCAGTGAATCGCTTGCTTCCGAAAACAATTTCTGTTTGCGGGCCAAATGAATGGCATGAACTTGGATTACTTATTTTTACTTTATATTTGCGTAGAAGAGGCTATGAAACCATTTATTTAGGGGCAAGCATTCAGCAACAAGATTTACCGATTGTCATCCATGAAGTGAAGCCGTCTTATATTTTTTTATCGTGCACATTGCACCAAAATGTACGAGCGACACTACAACTTGTCGATCAATTGAAACAAACATATCCACATATTCGTATTGGAATCGGTGGACGGGCGTTTGATGAAGTTGATGAACAAATAAAAAGCAAGTATCGTGATCATCTTCTCGGACAGTCAAAAGAGCAATGGGATGAATGGTTAAAATCGAATGAAAAATACTTGTCTAAAAGGGAGAAAACGATGTAAACTCATTAGTAACATGACGAACATTTTTACACGTTCGTCATATGCTAACAGTAAAGTCTGTGTAGGTAAGGAGGGATGTTTATGCGGCTTGAACGCTTAAACTACAATAAAATTAAAATATTCCTCACATTTGATGATCTAGTCGAGCGCGGTTTAACGAAAGAAGATTTATGGAAAGACACGTTTAAAGTGCATGAACTATTTCGTGATATGATTGAGGAAGCAAGTGAGGAACTCGGCTTTGAAATTAACGGGTCGGTCGCTGTTGAAGTGTACTCTTTACCGGCACAGGGCATGGTCGTGATCGTAACGAGCGAAGGTGAGATGACAGATGAGGAAGACGAGTTTAGCGACGATTATATTGAAATGCAAGTAACGCTAGATGAAAGCGATGATATATTTTTCGAATTTCAAACGTTTGAAGATGTCATTCAATTAGCAACGCGTCTTTATTCGCTCGGTTGTCATGGCGGCTCACTTTACAGTTATGAAGGACGCTTTTATTTACATTTTGCTGAATCCGTTATCCCGACAGATGACTTTGTTGCTATTTTGGCTGAATACGGCAGCCCATCCACATTAACGATTTATCGTGTCGAAGAGTACGGCAAAAAATTGATCGCCAACGAAGCGATCGCCCAACTATATAAATACTTTGTACAAAAATAACCTTCGCCCATGCGCGAAGGTTATTTTTTAAAACGGATATGGTGGCTCACTTTCTTTTGACCATGCACGTATAAAGTATTCACGATTTTGAAACTTATGAAACGAGTCATGATGAATAGTCGGGAACACGCGCTCGACAGATAAATGTTGCGTGCGGTGCGCAAGTAAAGCTTCGCGCACTTTTTTTGCTTCTTCATCTGTAAACGTAAAGACGATATCAATGTTTTCGATTGGGTCACCGTAACGGTTCGAACGACCAACGACAGTCACGTAATACAACTGTTCGACAATATGATCCATTGATGTTACTGCTTGATAGGTAGCTCGCTGAATCGCTTGATGGTCTCGATGTCCAGAAATACCATGTGGCGGAAAAGTGACGACAACGGTCGGTTTATATTGTTCAATGATGAGACGAATCGAATCAACAAGTTGTGTTTCATATTCGGGTAGTTTTCCATCGGGATATGTATCGGTAACGACGTAATCAACACCTAAAATAGTTGTCGCTTGTTCTAATTCTTTTTTACGTACGTGAGGGAGTTGTTCCTTTGTACAAACTGGCGGATTTCCGCATTTTCCAGCATCGCCAAGCGTCGCACTATATACGATCGTTTCGATATCCTCACGCTTCGCTAATGAGGCAAGCAATCCTCCAACCGTAAACGTTTCATCATCAGGATGTGCAAAACAAAATAAAATTCGTTTTTTCATCTTTTTCGCCCCTTTCTATCGTATGTTCATTATATCGCTTTCGTATTGTCATGTGAATGATCGTTTTTTTTTGAAAACGATTACAAAAAATCAATAAAAACTTCTTTGCATATGCGCATAGAAGGTGTATACTATGACATGAAAGGCGGACAATATTTTACAAAAGGTTATGGGAGGTTTACAAATGGTAGCCGAAAAGCATACCAACGAAGAAAAACATGATGTCCTACGAGCAACGCAAATCGTCATACATAGAGCACTTGAAAAGCTCGGATATCCTGAAGAGGTGTATGAGCTGTTGAAAGAGCCGTTGCGCATGTTAACGGTGAAAATTCCGGTGCGCATGGATGATGGCTCAGTAAAAGTGTTTACTGGCTACCGTGCACAGCATAACGATGCGGTCGGTCCAACTAAAGGGGGTATTCGCTTTCACCCGAATGTGACAGAACGTGAAGTGAAAGCACTTTCTATTTGGATGAGTTTAAAATGTGGGATTGTTGATTTACCGTATGGCGGTGGAAAAGGCGGAATTGTATGCGATCCGCGTACGATGTCATTCCGTGAGTTAGAGAGACTAAGTCGCGGTTACGTTCGTGCCATTAGCCAAATCGTCGGTCCAACGAAAGATATTCCTGCGCCTGATGTGTTTACAAATTCGCAAATTATGGCGTGGATGATGGATGAATATAGCCGTATTGACGAATTTAACTCACCGGGATTCATTACAGGAAAGCCGCTTGTACTCGGTGGTTCACACGGTCGTGAAACGGCAACAGCTAAAGGTGTTACAATTTGTATTCGCGAAGCGGCTAAAAAGCGCGGCATCGACTTAAAAGGCGCGCGTGTTGTTGTGCAAGGATTCGGTAACGCGGGAAGTTATTTGGCGAAGTTTATGCATGATGCTGGAGCGAAAGTGATCGGCATTTCTGATGCATATGGCGGTTTATACGATCCAAATGGTCTTGATATTGATTACTTATTAGATCGTCGCGACAGCTTTGGTACAGTGACGAAGCTGTTTAAAAATACAATTACGAACAAAGAGTTGCTTGAATTAGAGTGCGACATTTTAGTGCCAGCTGCGATTGAAAACCAAATTACAGAAGAAAATGCGCACAACATTAAAGCGAAAATCGTTGTCGAAGCGGCAAACGGTCCAACGACATTAGAAGCGACAGAAATTTTAACGGAGCGTGGCATTTTGATCGTTCCTGACGTTTTAGCAAGCGCTGGTGGTGTAACGGTCTCTTACTTCGAATGGGTGCAAAACAATCAAGGATATTACTGGACGGAAGAGGAAGTGGAAGAAAAACTTGAAAAAGTGATGGTGAAAGCGTTTAATAACGTATATGAAACTGCTCAAACACGTCGCGTCGATATGCGCTTAGCAGCTTATATGGTCGGTGTGCGTAAAATGGCGGAAGCGTGCCGTTTCCGCGGTTGGATTTAATGTTTGCACGAACGCAAAAAATCTCCTATCATTGTATGATAGGAGATTTTTTATTGAGGTGAGCGTCAAGTGAAAAAAGAACAAATGATTATTGTCGGTGGAGGACCGTGCGGATTAGCAGCTGCGATTGCTTTGCAAAACGCAAACTTTTCACCGCTTGTTATCGAAAAAGGAAATATCGTCAATTCAATATATCATTATCCGACACATCAAACATTTTTTAGTTCGAGTGATCGTTTAGAAATTGGTGGTGTACCGTTTATTACAGAAAATCGCAAGCCGAAGCGCAATCAAGCCCTTGCTTATTACCGAGAAGTTGTGACGCGAAAAAATATTCGTGTTCATTCGTTTGAAAAAGTAGAGCGCGTGAAGAAACAAGCCAATGGAACGTTTATTGTGGAGACAAGTAAAGATACGTACGAAGCGACATACGTCATTATTGCAACAGGGTATTATGACAATCCGAACTATATGAATGTACCTGGAGAGCATTTGCCGAAAGTGACCCATTATTTTAAAGAAGCCCATCCATACTACAATACAGATTGTGTCGTCATTGGGGGAAAAAACTCAAGTGTTGATGCAGCGCTAGAACTTGTAAAAGCAGGGGCGCGCGTCACCGTTTTGTATCGCGGTTCACAATATTCTTCCAGCATTAAACCGTGGATTTTACCTGAGTTTGACTCGCTTGTGCGTCAAGGTGTCATTACAATGGAATTTAATGCTCATGTGAAAGAAATTACAGAAGATGCGGTCATTTATACAGTAAATGGTGAAGAAAAGAAAATAAAAAACGATTTCGTTTTTGCGATGACGGGATATCATCCTGATCACGATTTCTTAAAGAAAATGGGCGTTCATATTGATGCAGAAACAGGGCGACCAATGTACAACCCGGAAACGATGGAAACAAATGTGGAAGGTATTTTTATTGCCGGGGTTATTGCGGCTGGAAATAACGCCAATGAAATTTTTATTGAAAACGGTCGTTTCCATGGCGACTTCATTGCTGCATGTATTGCAAAAAGAGAGAAAAAAGTGTCCGAGTAACGCTCGGGCATTTTTTTGTTGTTTTATATTGTTAACTGTAATAAAATAAAAGTTAACAATATAAAAGGGAGAGGAACATTATGAAAGGTTTTTTCATTACAGGGACAGACACAGATGTCGGAAAAACATTTGTTACTGCCTGCATGTTGCAAACCCTTACTGACAAACGTATATGTGCAACGGCTTATAAGCCTGTGCAAAGCGGAGCGCAATGGCGAGATGGAAAATGGGTTGCGCCTGATGTGGACATGTATCGAAAAGTGATCAATGTGACTGATGAAGATGGATGTACATATTTACTAAAAACCCCTTGCTCCCCACATCTCGCTGCAAAAATTGATGGGGTCACAATAGAACCAGATCGTATTTTGTTACATATGAGAAGGCTACAACAAACGCATGATTTCGTACTTGTCGAAGGTGCAGGAGGAATTGCTGTTCCGCTCGTTGACGAATCGTTTCTTGTTGCTCATTTAGCTCAGTTGTTATCTCTTCCGCTCATTATTGTTGCTCGGGCGAGTGTCGGGACGATTAACCATACGGTGTTAACTGTACAATATGCGAAATCATTTGGTTTACAAATAGCTGGCATTATCATGAACGGCTTTTCTACACCAAAAAATGAAATTGAACAAGAGAACATACGAATGATTGAAGCGATGACACATATCCCGGTCATTGGTGAAATTTCGCATATGACGAACTTTTTACGTGGTGAAATTATATGGAGAAAGGAATGGTGGCAATGAACGAGTGGATTGAAAAAAGTAAAACATATTTATGGTTGCCGTTCACACAAATGAAAGATTATGAACAACACCCACTCGTCATTGAAAGCGGTGAAGGTATTTTTTTGACGGATGTGAACGGAAAAACATATTATGACGGATATTCATCTCTTTGGTTAAACGTTCATGGCCATCGAAAAAAAGAAATGGACGATGCGATTCGGGCTCAACTTGAACGAATTGCCCATTCGACGCTTTTAGGTGCAGCGAATGTTCCTGCTATTGCATTAGCCGAAAAATTAATCGAATGGACGCCAAGCCATTTAACCCGCGTGTTTTATTCGGATAGTGGAGCAGAAGCTGTAGAAATTGCGTTAAAAATCGCTTTTCAATATTGGCGGAATATCGGAGAAGATAAAAAACAAAAATTTGTCACGCTGACAAACGGCTATCACGGAGACACAGTTGGTGCCATTAGCGTTGGAGCCATCGACATTTTTCATACCGTATATGAACCGCTTATGTTTACGAGCTATAAAGCCCCATTTCCGCTCGTCTATCGTCATCCGAGCAACGATCCAAACGTTGTGCGTGATGAAGCGTTAGAGGCGTTACAAAAAATATTTGCTGAACATCATGAAGAAATTGCAGCTATGATTGTCGAAGGGATGATTCAAGGAGCAGGTGGCATGCATGTAATGCCAACGGGATATTTAAAAGGAGTAGAACAATTATGTCGGAAATATAACATTTTATTGATTGTCGATGAAGTAGCTACGGGCTTTGGACGGACAGGAAAACGATTTGCGATCGAGCATGAAAATGTGAAACCTGATATCATGACGGTTGCAAAAGGTATTACTGGCGGTTATTTGCCAATTGCAGCTACATTGACAACTGAAACGATTTATGAAGCGTTTTATGGCGATTATACAGAGTTTAAAACGTTTTTTCACGGACATTCTTATACAGGAAACCAACTCGGTTGTGCAGTTGCTTTAGCTAACATAGAAATTTTTGAGCGTGAGCGACTAATAGAACAAATAGAGAAAAAGGCGGTGTTCGTTGCTGAACAACTTGCATCGTTTACTGAGCTCGATCATGTTGGTGATGTGCGCCAGCTTGGACTCATGTGTGGCATCGAACTTGTGCGTGATCGTCATACACACGAACCGTATCCATGGGCCGAACGTATGGGATATAAAACTACGCTAACGATGAGAGAAAAAGGGATGCTAACACGTCCACTAGGGGATGTCATCGTCTTTATGCCACCGTTAGCTAGTACATTTGAACAACTAGAAGCGATGATCACTATTATGCGTGACGCCATCATCGAAACGACAGAAAAAAGGGGCTGATTGCTAGCCCCTTATATTTCACCATATATAGGTTCAGGATTTTGAAGTTTTTCTACTTTTTCTTCGATTCCATTTTGTGCATTAATGAAAATGCGGTATGTGTCGTCTCCGAGCGTTCCTAAAAATTCATAGCAAAGTACTTCTTGATTTACATTGTTCATAATAATCGCTTTTCTTTCTTCCATAATGGTGACATTCGGATTCATTTTTTTACGTGCTTGTTCAATCGAAATCGCTGGTTTTGGGATGGTTCGTTCACGTTTTGACGATAAGTAGTCGCGAGCGGAAAAACCAATAATGTTTCCATCATCTAGTGCGATTTTCATTTTAATCGATTCGGGGTAAATACGAACACCGTTTTGTGCTGTAACGAACGTGAGCACAGCGACATGATCATACTGCGTACTTTCGTACAGTTCGAAGTTGTTAAATTTATGTTGTTTTAAAAAGCGAAGCCCGCGTATCGTTGCGTCATTTAAACTGATGTTTTGTTTGTTAACCGGGCGATTTTCAATAACCCAAATCGGGTATCCCCCTTTTTCGGTAATATCCATATACGTCTCACTCTTTGTTTTTGGATTTTTAATTGTCACACTATAAAACGCATCACTCGCTCCTTCTCCGCTATGAACAACTTGTATTTCCTCATTTCCTTTTAGCCTAAGAAATGTTTTTGCAATTTGTTTTGCTTCTTCTTTCGTAATCTTTTTTCCAGAAATATGTTCAAACCCTTTTGTTCGCTTTTCAACGTTTGTAAACGAAGGACCGAAATCGGTTTCGTTATAAGATTGGACGTTTTTTTCTACCGTTTTAAACCCGTCAATAATTGTGTTGTCGTTTGGACGGTTGTTTGTCGCGAGTGCCAGCTCAACATCCATCCATCGCAAGTTGTTTTCTAATACGAGATGTTGCACATTTCGCAACTCTTGTTGAATATCAGCAGACTTTTTATATAGTTGTTGTAATGTCTTATATTCTTCATTATTTAACGGTTGTTTATCTAAATCCCGAATCGCCGCACGGTAGCTAAATGAACCAATATTAGACAAAAACTCTTCTGTTTTATTAAAAGGCAAAAGAGAAAGAGGGAGCTGCCCAACAGTTGCGTGCGCTTCAGAGGCAAGACGCCATACTTCCGCAAGCGCAGGTGACAGCGATTGCCGGGAGTTCATGGCAAGCGTTGTTCCAATTTGGTCGTGAAGCAAGTCGATTTGATACGTTAAATCGTGAAATGCACGTTGATAGTTGTTTTCCGCATGAATCAAAATCGCATTTTTTTGTTGGTGTTCCCGATAACCCCAATATGCTGTGCCAGCAATGCCAATCGATAGAGCGGCGATGAGTAAAATTCGTAGCAAAAAACTCCCCTCCTATTTACAAAAAATATGTTTTCCAATTTGTTTAATTTGTGGACGACTCCAAATCCATCCGTTTGTTGCTGTGTTTGGATTGAAATAATATAGCGCTCCGCTAGATGGATCCCACCCGTTTAACGCATCAAGTACCGCTTTGCGGGATGTTTCATTTGGAGTGAGCCAAATTTGTCCGTCTGCGACAGCTGTAAACGCTCCTGGTTCAAAAATGACGCCAGCTACTGTGTTTGGAAACGAAGGACTATTGATACGATTTAAAATGACTGCTGCAACAGCTACTTGGCCGATATACGGTTCACCCCGCGCTTCACCATGCACAGCGTTCGCCATCAGTTGTATATCATTTTGAGAAAAGCCATTTGGTACATTTACTGCAGCCGTTTTTACACGTTTTACAGCTGTTTGCTGAGGATTTGTCGTTTTGTTTGCTTGCTTATTTGTTGTTCTCGTTGCAGTTGCTTGATTTTTGGCTTTCGTTTGACGTACCTTGACTTGTTTGCTTAATGGAATGCCACCATAATGAGTAAACGTGTTTCCTTTTCTTAAATTGCTATGAACAAACGATTTGTAATATTTTGAGGCGCGTACTAATTTTTGCTTTGTCGTTTCTCCAACTAATCCGTCTACAGGCAACTTAAATTTGTATTGAAAGTTGCGTAACGCCCAATATGTTCGCCAACCAAACACCCCATCAATTTTCCCTCTATAAAAGCCGAGATATTGCAATCTTGCTTGTAGTTCAATGACATCATCACCGACAGCTCCGCGTTGAATGACTTGTTTAGAAAATGCATGTGCCTGCGATGTATAACTAAACGAAAAAATCAAAAATAAACAAATGAACCATTTGCGCATTGTGACTCCTCCCTTGATGTGTAAACAATACCTTTTAACGCTATTTTTTGTCACAATGACGTTTTTATACATGAGACAAACAAAACGGCATAATAAAAAGCCAAGCGTTACGCCTGACTTGATGATTGTGCGATCTCTATCGTCATTCCTTTTGCAAGTTTGACTTTTCGTAAAGCGAGCCACCATAAAAAAATCATAAAGGGGAGCATGTAGTATATCCAACGTTCTTGTGTTAATAAAATATAGTCATATATGCCATGAAATAAAAATGGGAGAAGGAAAGAAAACCATATATAATTTCTTTGTTTTTTAGGTAACCCAAATTTTGCTTTTCCTAAATAAAAACCCATAATAACACCAAACAATGCATGGCTTGACACAGGTAAAAGCGCGCGAGTAACTGCAAACTCTACCCCGTTTGCAAATAAATATAAAATATTTTCAAGCGTAGCAAACCCGAGTGATACACTCACTCCATAAACAATGCCATCATACGGTTCGTTAAATTCCCGATGATCATAAATGGCATAGTAAAATATAAACCATTTAAAAAACTCTTCCAATAAACTTGTTGATAAAAACGCCTCAACAAAAGGATTTGGTAACATATGTTCAATTTTTAATACGTGCTGGATAAACATAAGCGGAAAAACTAAAAATGCACCATATAAAAACATGCGCAAAACGAGTGATAACGGCTCGGTTTCGTATTCGTCTTTCAAATAAAAATAACTGAGCAACGCTAGTCCGGGAGCAATGCCCGCAGAAATAATAGCCCACATAAATTCTTCCTCGTTCCCAATTCTTTTCTTTTCATTTTGATGGTATCATGTTATTGTCAAATTGAAAATGCTATGAGGTGTATTTTTCATATACCAAATGGAAAGACGGAAATGTTTTTAGCAAGGGGGACTTACACATTGATTAAAATTGGAGTACCGTTAACGCTTGAACTAAAATATAGCGAGCAAATGGAGAAGTATAAGTGTAAAGTAGCTGAAATAGAAGAAGGAAAAATTTATATTGATTACCCAATTGATATGAGCACAAATCGCACAGCTTTTTTGTTAGACGGAACGCAATTAAAAGTCAGTTTTGTCGGCGAGGATGAAGCTGTTTATGCGTTTGAAGCGGAAGTGTTAGGTCGCACAAAACAAAACATTCCGTTGCTCATTTTATCATATCCAGGGGATCGACACCTTCTACGCATTCAACGTCGTCAGTTCGTACGTGTTGAAACGATTGTAGACGTTGCTGTTCATCCTCTCAATGATGAGTTTGCTCCATTTACGACAGTGACAAGCGACATAAGTGCAGGGGGAGCAGCGATTGTATTGCCACATCGCGAAACAGGGTTAAAACATGGGATGACAATTGAAATTTGGCTCGTGCTGCATATGCGTTCAGGGGATTATCATTATTTACGTTTTCCTGCACGCGTTGTTCGTATATTTGAAGAAAACGTCGTAAAAGCATCTTTGCAGTTTTTAGAAGTGAGCGATGTCGATCGGCTCACATTAATTCGTTACAGCTTTGAAAAACAGCTTGAGTTAAGAAAAAAAGAGCAGTTTGACGCATAAATCGATACGTTCTCTCTCATAATAAGATAAAAATGACAGAGAGGGAGAAACGAATGAAGACAGTGGAACGAATGTTATGGAAGCTAGCAATCATTCAATTTATTTTTTTGCTTATTGCTCAATTTGTTATTTCTCATTCGTCGTTGGCTCCTTATATTGTAAAAGTCGTTCATTACGAAGGTGTCATGAAAAATTCCGTATTAAAAACGATTGAAACATTCGACCAACGATAAGCGGTATGGTACAATATAAGAAGCAGGGGCGTTCCTGCTTTTTTGTTGAAAACAAACTGATTCACAGGAGGCATTATGGAAAAGAAACTTTCGATCGCGATTGACGGACCGGCGGCTGCTGGTAAAAGCACGGTCGCGAAACGATTAGCGGAAGCATTATCTTACGTTTATATTGATACAGGAGCGATGTATCGCGCCTTAACATATTGCGCTCTTCAGCGCGGAGTAGACGTTCATAACGAAAAACAATTAATGAATGTACTTCATGATACATATATTGAATTAAAGCCATCGCCAAGTGGACAGCTTGTGTTTGCGAATGGTGAAAATGTGACCGAAGCGATTCGAACGAATGATGTTACAAATAACGTATCGTATGTAGCGAAACATCCAGCTGTGCGCGAAGAAATGGTCAAACGTCAGCGAGAGTTAGGTCGACATGGCGGCGTGGTCATGGACGGTCGCGATATCGGCACACATGTGTTGCCACATGCTGAAGTGAAAATTTTTTTGCTTGCTTCTGTTGAAGAGCGAGCTAAACGGCGCCATGAAGAAAATGTAAAAAGGGGTATTCCGTCTGATTTCGAGCAACTAAAAGAAGAAATTGCTCGGCGTGACCAAATTGATTCTGAACGTGCGGTTGCTCCATTAAAAAAAGCAGAAGACGCCATTGAAATTGATACGACATCGTTATCGATTGATGAGGTTGTCGATCGTATTATGCGCATCGTTCAAGAAAGGGTGGAGGGGTAGTGAGTTTTTACACGTTTGCTCGTACAGTTGTAAAACAAGTGCTTACTCCGCTTTACCGTATTGAAGTAAGTGGGGTAGAGCATATCCCAAAAGAAGGTGCTGTCATGATTTGTGCCAATCATATTAGCAACTTAGATCCGCCTGTCGTCGGCATTACATGTCCGCGCCCAGTTCATTTTATGGCAAAAGAAGAACTGTTCCGCACACCTATTGTGAAACAACTCGTTTCACGTCTACATGCGTTCCCCGTTCGTCGTGGAATGGGCGACCGTGAGGCATTAAGAACAGGTTTAGCTTTATTGAAAGAAAAAAAAGTACTCGGATTATTTCCAGAAGGAACGCGAAGTAAAGATGGAAAATTGAAAAAAGGGCTGGCAGGAGCAGGATTTTTTGCGTTGCGTAGCGAAGCGGTTGTTGTGCCGTGTGCTATTATCGGTCCTTATCGTGTTGGGAAAAAGTTAAAAGTCGTATACGGTGCTCCAATTGATTTTGCGCCGTGGCGAGAAAGAAGAGCAAGTGCTGATGAAGTAACAGCCGTCATTATGGAACACATTCAACAACTTTTGCATAAACATCAATAGTTATGACTTGACAAAATGGATGTTTTAATACAGATTAGTAAAAAAGGAATTTTTTTCTGTGTGTCAAATGGACGAGCACATCGTTGTTCGCCCATTGAACATATATTTCTGTCGTCGAGCAGGTGTGGAGTGTAAGGAGGTATTCACTATGGAAGAGATGAATCAAGTTGATGTGCGTGTCTATGAAGTAGGCGACACAGTGAAAGGTCAAGTAACAAAAGTAGAAGACAAGCAAGTGCTTGTAGATGTCGAGGGAAGCAAGCTAGTTGGTATTATCCCAATTAGTGAGCTATCAAGCCTTCATATCGAGAAAGCAAGCGATGTACTTGCAGTCGGAGATGTAGTGATTGCACAAGTGAAAAAAGTAGAAGATGAAGCCCTTATTTTATCGAAAAAAGCTGCAGATGCAGAAAAAGCATGGGAAGATCTCGAGCGAAAACACGCAAATGGTGAAACGTTTGATGTGGTTGTAAAAGATATTGTAAAGGGTGGACTTGTGGCGGATGTTGGCGTCCGTGCATTCATTCCGGCTTCGCTTGTTGAAAAAGATTTTGTCGAGGATTTCACAGACTATAAAGGACGTACATTAACTGTGAAAGTTGTAGAGCTTGACCGTGCCAAAAATCGCGTTGTTTTATCACATCGCGCGGTTGTAGAAGAAGAACAATCATCGAAAAAGAAAGCCGTATTACAGTCGCTTCAAGTCGGTCAAGTGCTTGAAGGAACAGTGGTACGTATGGCCAACTTTGGCGTGTTTGTCAATATTGGCGACATTGATGGTCTTGTACATATCTCTCAACTTGCTCATACACGTGTAGATCATCCGTCAGACGTCGTAAACGAAGGCGATGTTGTAAAGGTGAAAGTGCTTGCGATTGATGAGGAAAGCGGACGCGTTTCTTTATCAATGAAAGCTGCACTTCCAGCTCCTTGGGACGGCATTGAACAAAAAATAAAAGAAGGCGACGTATTAGAAGGCACAGTCAAACGTTTAGCCCCATTCGGAGCGTTTGTCGAAGTGCTCCCAGGAGTCGAAGGCCTTGTTCATATTTCTCAAATTTCAACGAAACATATTGGCACGCCGCATGAAGTGTTAAAAGAAGGCGATGTCGTAAAAGTAAAAGTTCTTGCTGTCAGCGAACAAGAGAAACGATTATCATTAAGCATTCGAGAGTTGCTTGAAGATGATGTACAAGAAGATTATCGTGAATATACAACTTCAACAGAAACGACGACAGGATTTCAAATTGGCGAAGTAATTGGAGAGCAGTTAAAAAAATTAAAATAAAATGGTGATCGCAGTGGAACGTGCAAAACGAAAATTACAACATATTGAATACGCTCTTGTAACAGGACAACGTCGCTTGCACGGATTTGAAGATATTACATTTGTGCATAATAGCTTGCCGAATATATCCACTGCTCATATCGATCTACAAGCAAACATCGGCGAACTTTCATTACGTTCGCCGATTTTCATTAATGCGATGACAGGTGGCGGGGGCGACGAAACGACAAAAATTAACGAGCAGCTCGCCTATATTGCGAAGCAATGTGGCGTGGCTATGGCCGTTGGCTCACAAATGGCCGCTTTAAAAGATGAACGAGAGCGACAGTCGTTTACAATTATTCGAAAAGTCAATACACATGGCATTGTGTTCGCTAACTTAGGCAGCGAAGCAACGGTTGACGAGGCAAAGCGTGCCGTTGATATGATCGAAGCGAACGCACTTCAAATTCATTTAAATGTTGTTCAGGAATTAGTTATGCCTGAAGGGGATCGTAATTTTTGTGGAGCGCTTTCACGCATTGAACAAATTGTTTCTGCCGTCGATGTGCCTGTGATCGTCAAAGAAGTCGGATTTGGAATGAGCAAAGAGACGGCACGAGCGCTAGAAAATGTAGGTGTATGTGCTGTTGACGTCGGAGGCTTTGGAGGCACAAATTTTGCACAAATTGAAAATAAGCGGCGTGAAAAACAGCTTGCGTATTTTAACGAATGGGGAATAACGACGACAGCATCGATTGCGGAAGTGGCGTCCGAAGTGCAGCGTATAAGCATTATTGGAAGCGGAGGAGTACAAGATGCACTCGATGTGGCCAAATGTATTGCACTCGGTGCTTCTGCGGTAGGCATGGCAGGTTATATGTTGCGTATGTTAATCGAGCAAGGCATAGAGGCATTAATGGCCGAAATTCATCGTTTGCATGAAGACTTAACACTCATCATGACTGCACTTGGTACTGCAACGATTGCCGACTTACAGAAAGCACCCCTCGTTATTACAGGAAAAACGCATCATTGGTTGCGCGAACGCGGCGTCGAAACGACGCGTTATAGTCAGCGCTCATAAAAAGGTGTCCCGAAAAAAGACGGGGCACCTTTTTTGTGTAGATCGTTATGTTTCTATTTTTGTGCTCCCTTTAAAATTTTTCGCTGGATCACGATCTGATTCAACGCGACGTGATTGCTTTAACTTCTTCTCTTGGCGATCTTTCCCCATCTATATCCCTCCTTGTTTTTTATTTTGTCCGTTCTCTTTTTTTACATGCAGAGATTAAATTTTTAAAAATAAGACATAATGGAAAGTGGAGGTGTGACGGTGGAAGGAGGTTATTTTTATTGGATTTCCTGGTTTTTATGGATTGTTTACACATTTTTTGCCCCGAAAAATCGCGTTCGTCTATCGATTTGTCTATATGTTTTATTGTTAATTACATTATCTATTCATGAGGTAACCATTTTTTCGTTTCACATTTCACTTACTTACATACTTATGCTTATTGTTAGTTACTTTTTCGTAATGAAACAAAAGGGAGCGATATTCGTTTATTTTGCATTCGCAAGTGCAAGTTTGACCATGTTGTATGCCGCATTTCATTTTCTATTATTGTTCGACCCGATTTGGGTGTTTATTGAAGCGAGATGGTTACTAGCTTTCGCACTTTTGTTTGCATTGTCTGCCTTCTATCGCTCATTTTATGATCGCTTACTTGTGTTGACGGTCGGGTGTTGTCAAGGTGATTTTTTATATGCATTTGTGTTAAAGCAATTTTCTTTTCCTCATTTGATCGGTTCCCTTTCTTTTTTAGATGGCTGGGCGTTAGCAACAGCATGTTTATTTTTATGGAAATGGCTTGAACAATTACCTATGTATATCGATGGACGATTTCAAAAGCGGGTAAAGGAGGTTAAGACGTGAACGAATATACGTATCCGATTTTATTTGGCGTAACGATTGGTATATTAACGAGACTGTATTTATTAAAAACAGACTACCGTCAATATCCGACTTATTTACACGGGAAAATTATTCATATTGCTTTAGGGTTTATTGCAGCTGGGCTCGGAACGATTGCGGTCCCAGCTATTATGGAAAAAGAGTTTGCAGCCATTACATTTTTAGCATTAGCTGCCTCTCAGTTTCGCGATGTGCGCAACATGGAACGAAATACGTTAAATGAGCTTGATCAATATGAGCTCGTCCCGCGAGGCAAGACGTATATTGAAGGAATTGCGATCGTTTTTGAAGGGAGAAACTATTTAGTTATTTTTTCATCATTTTTAAGCACGTTTGCTTACTTAGTTTGGAATGTATGGCTTGGGCTTGTTGCGGCTGTCATTTCATTTATCGTTGCGCGTAAACTAATGTCTGGTAGTCGGCTTGGGGATATTGTCGAAGTGGAATACGTGAAGCCGCATTTTAAAGGAGCTGGATTGTATGTCGACAATATTTATATGATGAATATCGGGTTAGAAGCACGGCGCGAAGAAATTTTACGATACGGCATGGGATTTATTTTAAAACCGAAAAACTTTAACGCTCGCTCAACCATTGCAAATCTCGGACAGCGTCAAGCGATTTTGCATGATATTTCAACGGCGTTAGGTGTGTATCGCGATTCCGGCACACCAGCGCTTGTACCGCTTGCTAAGCGCGATTTGGATGATGGCCGAGTCGGCATTTTCATTTTACCTCAAGAAAAAGATGTCGAAAAAGCTAAAGCGATCATTCGTAACGTACCGACGTTAGAAAATGCGATTCGCATGCCAACGAAATCCGAAACGAATCGAGCAGGGAAGGTGTTAAGATGACTGTAGAAAAAATGATTTTAGCTGTCATTACGACGTCACCACATAAAGTGGCTGGCGGGATGACGTTCGTTTGTGAAAATGATGAAGAAATGCAGCGCATCGCAGCCAATTTAGAGGCGATTTTAGACGGCATTGCTCACGCATTAAGCGACGATTTGCTCATTATTGTGAAACATTGATTTTTTTGATAAAATGGGAAAGCTAGCCCCTTCAGTGGAAGGGCTTCTTTTTTGTTCGGGTTTCGAATTTTAGTGAAGGAGTGTGAGAATATGTCGAAACCAGTTGTAGCGATCGTTGGTCGTCCAAATGTTGGGAAATCGACGATTTTTAATCGTATTGTTGGGGAACGTATTTCGATTGTAGAAGATGTGCCGGGAGTGACACGTGACCGGATTTATAGTAGCGCAGAATGGTTAAATACAACGTTTAACATTATTGATACCGGTGGAATTGATATCGGTGATGAACCTTTATTAACGCAAATTCGTCAACAAGCTGAAATTGCAATTGACGAGGCGGACGTCATTATTTTTATGACGAATGGTCGTGACGGTGTCACAGCAGCGGACGAAGAAGTAGCGAAAATTTTATATCGCTCGAATAAACCAGTTGTTTTGGCTGTAAATAAAATTGACAATCCAGACATGCGTGAAAACATTTACGATTTTTATACGCTTGGATTCGGAGAGCCGATTCCGATTTCAGGTACGCATGGATTAGGAATCGGAGATTTGTTAGATGCAGTCGTTGCGCATTTTCCTAAGCGTGAAACGAAAGAATACGATGCCGATGTCATTAAGTTTTGTTTAATCGGTCGCCCGAATGTTGGGAAATCATCTCTTGTTAATGCAATTTTAGGAGAAGAACGGGTCATTGTTAGCGATATAGCAGGAACGACGCGGGATGCAATCGACACGACATTTAAGCGAGACGGACAAGAATATGTCATTATTGATACAGCGGGGATGCGCAAAAGAGGAAAAGTGTATGAGAGTACCGAAAAATATAGTGTGTTGCGTGCATTAAAAGCCATTGAGCGTTCTGATGTTGTGCTTGTCGTCATTAACGCCGAAGAAGGCATTATTGAACAAGATAAAAAAATTGCTGGATATGCACATGAAGCCGGCCGTGGTGTCGTCATTGTTGTGAATAAATGGGATGCGATTGAAAAAGATGAAAAGACAATGAATGAATTCGAGAAAAAAATTCGTGATCATTTCCAATTTCTTGATTATGCTCCCGTCGTATTCGTTTCTGCCAAAACGAAACAACGATTGCACAAGTTGCTACCGGTTATTCAAATGGTAAGCGAATATCATGCAATGCGCGTCCAAACGAACGTATTAAATGAAGTGCTTATGGATGCAATTGCGATGAATCCGACACCGACACATAACGGCCAACGATTAAAAATTTACTACATGACACAAGTTGCAGTAAAACCACCGACATTTGTCGTATTTGTCAACGATCCTGAACTTATGCATTTTTCGTATGAGCGATTTTTAGAAAACCGTATTCGTGATACGTTCGGATTTGAAGGAACGCCAATCAAAATCATTGCACGTCCGAAAAATTAAGGGGGTGACTAGATGGTTGCAGTATTAGGTGCAGGTAGTTGGGGCACGGCTTTGGCGATCGTTCTTGCTGATAATGGACACGACGTTCGACTTTGGGGACAGCGCCAAGAGCAAATTGATGAAATTAACGAAAAACATACGAATGAGAAATATTTACCGAATATTCATCTTCCTGAAACGATTGTCGGTTATGTAGATCTTGCCAAAGCACTGGAAGGGATTGAAACGGTCGTATTAGCTGTTCCGACAAAAGCGATTCGCGATGTGTTGCAGCGTGTTCGCGCGTGTAAAGAACAGCCGATTACGGTCGTTTCGGTTAGCAAAGGTATTGAACCAGATACAAATAAACGTATTTCAGAAATTATTGAAGAAGAAATGGGAGAACGGTTGCAAGATGTTGTCGTTTTATCAGGTCCAAGTCACGCCGAGGAAGTGAGTTTACGTCATCCGACAACGGTGACCGTATCATCGAAAAATATGGATGCAGCGGAGCGCATTCAAGATTTGTTTATGAATCACCAATATTTTCGCGTATATACAAACCCAGATTTAATCGGAGTAGAAATTGGCGGGGCATTAAAAAACATTATTGCATTAGCAGCAGGAATTACCGACGGACTCGGTTACGGGGATAATGCGAAAGCAGCGCTTATGACGCGCGGGCTTGCGGAAATGGCTCGCCTCGGTAGTCGACTTGGTGCCAACCCGCTTACGTTTGCCGGGTTGACAGGAATTGGTGATTTAATTGTCACATGTACAAGCGTCCATTCACGCAACTGGCGCGCAGGAAATATGCTTGGAAAAGGATATGCGCTTGATGATGTGCTAGCAAATATGGGAATGGTTGTTGAAGGTGTGCGAACGACAAAAGCTGCCTATCAGTTAGCGAAAAAAATGAATGTGGATATGCCGATTACAAATGCACTTTACGATGTATTATTTAACGGAAAAGATGTAAAAAGTGCAGTAGATTCGTTGATGGCTCGTGGAAAAACGTCAGAACTTGAAGATTTGGCAAACATTTCGCTATAATTTTCTTTGAAATGGGCATGTGAAGAGCGCTTTGTTATTTATATTGCATACAATGCTATGAAAACATTCTCAGACTTGAATGGATGGTGCATGTTTAGTCATCGTCTGAAGTAAAGACGCCCCGCTTTACTTCAGCTTTTTTATGCAGCCATTATTATAGAAAGTGAGGGAGAGAGATGTCGCCGGGTCTTTTAAAAATGTGGATTTCATTAACAGGAATTGGATTGATGTTTGTCTCTGTATTTTCGATTTATTTTAGTCGATATAAGGTAAAAAATAAGGTCATTAAAATCGTTTTAGCGACAATTGCATACATAAGTATGATTATCGCTGGTCTCATTATTGTATTTGTCGTATTTAGCGGACCGGTGCAAGAATAAAAGGATGGATGAATAATGAAAAAGTGGCTAATTTCTGCAATGGTCGTTGTCGTATCGATGATGTTATCTGGATGTTTATATCCACAAGAGCGATTAGCACAAAACCAAATTCCGTATAAAGAACAAGTCGAGCGTGTGCAACAAGCAGTAAATGAATATCGACAAGCGACAGGTGGTTTACTACCAATTAAAACACGTGATATGTCTACGCCAATTTATCAAAAATATCCGATTGATTTCAACATGCTTGTGCCACGATATATGGCAGAGCCGCCAGGAAATGCATTTGAAAGCGGTGGCGTATATCAATACGTTCTCGTTGATGTCGAAACAAATCCGACAGTGAAATTGCTCGATTTACGTGCCGCAGAGGCGATTCGTGATTTAAAATTGCGTATTCGTATGTATCAAGACGCCCATGGTTACCCGCCATTTAAAGACGTGTTGGCGAAAGGTGTATTTACGCTCGATTACAAGAAGCTTCGTTTAGATGCGCCTCCCCATGTCGTTAGCCCGTATTCCGGAAAAAACCTTCCTCTCATCATCGATGGCAAAGGGGAAATTTATATTGATTACCGTATTGATTTATACGAAAAACTGCAAACAGAAGCGCATCACTATCGGTATGGAGATGATATTCGCGACTTGCTTGTCAAGCATTCGCTTTTTGTACCTGCTTATTCCCTCCCTTATACGATTGATGAAAAGAAAAAAGAGCCAATTTTTCTTGTGAAATAAGTCATGATCCCTTCTCTAAACAAATACATTTTAGAGAAGGGATTTTTTTAGTCATAAACAAATAGGACAACAACATATGCATATAGTGTCCTCATATGTTTCAAATATAAGGGAGGGAAGGCAGTTGGAAAAGGTCGATCTTTTTAAAGATATTGCTGAACGAACAGGCGGAGATATTTATTTAGGAGTTGTCGGTGCTGTTCGAACAGGCAAATCGACATTTATTAAAAAGTTTATGGAACTTGTTGTCATTCCGAATATTCAAAACGAAGCAGATAAAGCGCGGGCACAAGATGAACTGCCACAAAGTGCAGCTGGAAAAACGATCATGACGACAGAGCCGAAGTTTGTTCCGAATCAAGCGGTAAAAGTGAAAGTAGACGATGGACTAGAAGTGAATATTCGTCTTGTAGATTGTGTCGGTTATACAGTCCAAGGGGCAAAAGGTTTTGAAGATGAAAACGGACCACGTATGATTCACACACCATGGTATGAAGAGCCGATTCCGTTTCAAGAAGCAGCCGAAATTGGCACGAGAAAAGTCATTCAAGAACATTCAACGATCGGCGTGGTCATTACAACGGATGGTTCGATTGGAGAAATTCCGCGCGAAAATTATATCGAAGCGGAAGAACGTGTCGTCAACGAATTAAAAGAAGTAGGTAAGCCGTTTATTATGATTATTAATACAGTACGTCCGCAACATCCAGAAACAGAAATGTTAAAGCAACAATTAAGCGAAAAATACGATATTCCGGTGTTAGCATTAAGTGTAGAAGGAATGCGTGAAACAGATGTATATCAAGTGCTCCGTGAGGCATTATATGAGTTTCCAGTATTAGAGGTGAACGTCAATTTACCAAACTGGGTTATGGTGTTGCGCGAAAATCATTGGTTGCGTGAAAGTTATCAAGATGCAGTGCGCGATACAGTAAAAGATATTAAGCGATTACGCGATGTCGACCGCGTCGTGCAACAATTTAGCGAATATGACTTTATTGATGAAGCTCGTTTAGCTGGTATTGAAATGGGGCAAGGCATTGCAGAAATTGATTTATACGCGCCGGACGAATTGTACGATCAAATTTTAAAAGAAGTTGTCGGTGTTGACATTCGCGGAAAAGATCATTTGCTGCAATTGATGCAAGATTTTGCTTATGCGAAAGCAGAATACGATCAAATCGCTGATGCGCTTCGCATGGTGAAACAAACAGGTTATGGTATCGCTGCTCCGTCACTTTCTGATATGAGCTTAGATGAACCGGAAATTATTCGCCAAGGCTCTCGTTTTGGTGTTCGACTAAAAGCCGTTGCCCCATCCATTCATATGATTAAAGTCGATGTGGAATCAGAGTTTGCACCAATTATTGGAACAGAAAAACAAAGTGAAGAGCTCGTCCGTTATTTGATGCAAGATTTTGAAGATGATCCTCTTTCCATTTGGAATTCTGATATTTTTGGCCGCTCGCTCAGTTCCATTGTTCGGGAAGGCATTCAAGCAAAGTTGGCGCTTATGCCTGAAAATGCCCGTTACAAACTAAAAGAAACGTTAGAGCGCATCATTAACGAAGGATCTGGTGGACTGATTGCCATTATATTATAAAAAGACTCCATTTGGGGTCTTTTTTGCTTTGAAACGAAAATTTTTTCTTGCAGTGAAAAAGAGCGATATGATAATCTTTATTCAGAAAATGTTAGACTCGTTGGAGAATAATAGGCAAATTGCATGATTTTGCTGAAAAAATGTTGAATTATGAGCAAGAATCAGTTAATATAAGGCATGTTAATGTATAGAAACAATAGAAAGTGTAAACAACTGAAAGTAATGTATAATACATACGCTTTGGGAGGAGGTGAATGGCATGAACAAAACGGAATTAATCAACGCGGTAGCTGAAGCAAGCGGCCTTTCTAAAAAAGATGCATCTAAAGCAGTTGATGCGGTTTTTGATGCGATTACAGAAGCGCTTAAAAACGGTGATAAAGTGCAATTAATCGGTTTTGGTAACTTCGAAGTGCGTGAGCGTGCGGCGCGCAAAGGACGCAACCCGCAAACAGGAGAAGAAATCGAAATTGCTGCAAGCAAAGTTCCTGCTTTCAAACCTGGGAAAGCGTTAAAAGATGCTGTAAAGTAAGAAATTACATACAGCCAAAGAGGTAGCCGGTTGCGAGCTACCTCTTCTTTTTTGCCTTTTTTCATCTTTATATGCTAGAATCGGATTACGTGAAGTTGAATGCTAGGAGGATGCAACAAATGAATGTAGAACAAATCGAACAGGCAGTCCGCTTAATTTTAGAAGCTATCGGTGAAGATCCAAATCGTGAAGGTTTACTTGATACGCCGAAGCGGGTAGCAAAAATGTATGCGGAAGTGTTTTCAGGTTTAAACGAAGATCCGAAAATACACTTACAAACGGTATTTAGTGAAGATCATGAAGAACTTGTCCTCGTCAAAGACATTCCATTTTATTCGATGTGTGAACATCATCTCGTTCCATTTTTCGGTGTTGCTCATGTTGCATACATTCCGCGTGGCGGCAAAGTGACAGGATTAAGCAAACTAGCAAGGACGGTCGAAACAGTCGCGCGACGTCCGCAGTTACAAGAGCGAATTACGGCAACCGTAGCTGACGCCATTATGGAGACGCTCGAACCACATGGAGTGATGGTTGTTGTAGAGGCTGAACATATGTGCATGACGATGCGTGGCGTGAAAAAACCAGGAGCGAAAACAGTTACAACGGCAGTACGTGGAACGCTAGAAACAGATGACAAAGCTCGCGCGGAAATATTAGCGCTTATTAAATAGGAGGGGTTATTACGATGCAAGGCGATTATGTTGTAATTAAAGCGTTAGAAGACGGAGTGAATGTCATCGGGTTGACGCGTGGTTCGGATACGCGTTTCCATCATTCTGAAAAGCTTGATCAAGGGGAAGTGCTTATTGCCCAATTTACAGAGCATACATCAGCGATTAAAGTGCGTGGAAAAGCACTTATTCAAACGCAACATGGCGAAATCCAGTCTGATGCGAAAAATCATCGTTAACGTGAAGAAGGTTTATGATATAATAAAGTTTGAGTTTTTGGGAAGCAAGGGTGATGAGTCATGGATATACAACAGCAAATCGAACAAGTAAAGACGCGCATTCAACAGGCAATTGCCCATTCGTATGTAGATCGCTATATACAACCACGCATCATAGATGAAGATCGCATATCGTTTGCTCTTTATATGTTACGTTCCGCTCAAGTGGAAGAAAACATCGCACTCGATTACGTGTTTGCCATGATGTTAATTCAACTCGCCCTTGACACCCATGATGAAGTAGATGAGCAACAAATGATGCAACAAAGGCAATTAACGGTGCTTGCCGGAGATTTATATAGTGGATTGTACTACGAATTTTTAGCGCGACGACATGACATTTCACTCATTCGTCGCTTTGCCGAAGCGATTAAAGAGATCAATATACAAAAAATTCGCCTGCAGCAACTGTCGTCGAATGATCTTGAACGCTTTCATTGCATCGCTGTTATTGAATCCGCTTTGCTTCGTCAGCTTGCGGAACATGTGCATGCTCATGAGTGGGGAGAATTAGCGTATTACTTGTTCTCGTTAAAACGTGTTCATCGTGATGGAGCGAAATCGACAGCGTTAATAGATTATATCGATCACTGTCAGCGAAAATTGCAAGATCTTCTCCCGTTTCATGTGCACGAAGAAGTAAAAGAGCGATTCTCTCATCTCCTCGTTTGATTTCAGTTGAAAGAAGGGGATTTTTATGCAACAGTCGAAAGAAGAACGTGTGCATCGTGTATTTGAAAAAATTTCTGATCATTACGATCGGATGAATTCAGTCATTAGTTTTAAACGTCATGTCGCATGGCGAAAAGATACGATGAAACGAATGAATGTACAAAAGGGAGCGAAAGCGCTCGATGTATGTTGCGGAACGGCAGATTGGACAATCGCGTTAGCCGAAGCCGTTGGACCTAGCGGTGAAGTGTATGGGCTTGATTTTAGTCGCAATATGTTAAAAGTTGGGGAAGAAAAAGTAAAAGAGCACGGTTTTCAACACGTTATGCTTGTCCATGGTAATGCGATGAGTTTACCGTTTCCTGATGATACGTTCGACTATGTGACGATCGGCTTTGGATTGCGTAACGTTCCTGACTATATGACGGTATTAAAAGAAATGTATCGTGTAGCAAAGCCAGGCGGAAAAGTCGTTTGTCTAGAAACGTCACAGCCAACGCTTATCGGTTTTCGGCAACTGTACTATGCCTATTTTCGCTATATTATGCCCTTTTTTGGGAAAATTTTCGCGAAAAGTTATGAAGAATACTCGTGGTTACAAGAGTCAGCACGCGAATTTCCGGGAATGGATGAGTTAGCGAATATGTTTCGTCAAGCCGGTTTCGTGGACGTACAAGTGAAACCGTATACGTTTGGAGTGGCAGCGATGCATCTCGGACATAAACCTGATAGACGTTAAGGTGAATAGTGATGAAACTAAAAGCGATGTATTCGTTTTTGAATGGAGATTTAAACCGAATCGAAGAACAATTAAAAATAACGGTGCAAACGTCCGATCCGCTCGTCAACGAAGCATCGTTACATTTGCTCGAAGCGGGAGGAAAGCGCATTCGTCCGGTGTTTGTTTTGCTTGGCGGACAATTTGGTACGTATCATTTTGAGAAGATGAAGCGGGTAGCTGTTGCTCTTGAACTCATTCATATGGCTTCCCTTGTCCATGATGATGTGATTGATGGGGCGATGTTGCGACGTGGAAAGGAGACGATTCAAGCGAAATGGGGCGATCGATTCGCCATGTACGTTGGTGACTATTTGTTTGCCCGAGCGCTTGAGCAAATGTGTGAAATCGATGATCCAGTCGCTCATCACATTTTAGCAAACACCATTGTTGAAGTATGTCGAGGAGAAATTGAACAAATTAGCGACAAATACCGATTTGATCAAAATTTACGTCGTTATTTGCAACGAATTAAGAGAAAAACCGCGTTGCTCATTGCAGCAAGTTGCCAACTCGGCGCTGTCGTGGCAGGAGCGCCTGAAGCTGTCCATAAAAAGTTGTATTGGTTCGGTTATTACGTCGGTATGTCGTTTCAAATTACAGATGATATTCTTGATTTTATTGGGACAGAAAAGCAACTCGGTAAGCCAGCAGGCAGCGATTTATCGCAAGGTCATGTAACGCTCCCTGTTTTGTATGCCATGAGGGAACGAACATTGAAAGAACAAATTATGAAAGTAAACGAACATACGACAAATCTTGAAATGGCAAATGTCATTGATCGCATTAAGCAAACAAATGCAATCGAAAAGTCGTATGAGCTCGGGGATCGCTATTTGCAAAAAGCGCTTGATACGTTACAAAAATTGCCGCGCAATCGCGCTTGGACAGCACTTTATAACATTGCGAAATATATCGGAAAGCGAAAATATTAAAAGAAAAATTAAAACGTTTTCATGGCGAATATTGCTAACTTGCATACAAAATGGTATAATTGCGGAGGAGTCAATTCCAATACATAACGTATCAGGGGTGGAGAATTCGTCATGGAAAGAACATTTCTAATGGTCAAACCAGATGGGGTACAGCGCGGTGTCATCGGTGACATCGTTGCTCGCTTTGAGCGCAAAGGTTTTCAGCTTGTCGGAGCAAAGTTGATGCGAGTATCGCGTGAACTTGCTGAACAACATTATGCAGAACATAAAGAGCGTCCTTTTTTCGGTGAGCTCGTTGAATTTATTACGTCCGGTCCAGTATTTGCGATGGTATGGGAAGGCGAGAACGTTATCGCAACAGCTCGTCAAATGATGGGAAAAACAAACCCACAAGAAGCGTTACCAGGCACTATTCGCGGTGATTTCGGCTTAACTGTCGGAAAAAATATCATTCACGGTTCTGACTCAAAAGAGAGCGCTGCGCGCGAAATTCAACTATTTTTCAAAGAAGAAGAACTCGTTTCTTACAACAAGCTAATGAACGAGTGGATATACTAAAAAGGTAGGCGCATGCCTATCTTTATTTTTTTATTCCTGTTTTTTCACATTTTCGTTATACTGTATGTATGAAAGAAAAGGAAGAGGAGTTTTTAGAATGAGTGATTATCAACAATTTATTGCAAACGTGAAACGAAAAACAGGTATTGATTTAGCGTTATATAAAGAAGCGCAAATGAAACGGCGCTTAACTTCTCTTTATGAAAAGAAAGGATTTAAAAATTTTGATGAATTTTTTCGGGCAATGAATCATGATCAAGCGTTGTTTCATGAGTTTTTAGATCGCATGACGATTAACGTATCTGAATTTTTCCGAAATGCAAAACGATGGGAAGTGCTAGAGAAAAAAATTATTCCGAAACTTCTTGAAAAAAATAAACGATTGAAAGTTTGGAGTGCCGCTTGCTCAACTGGGGAAGAGCCATATACGTTAGCGATTATTTTGTCTAAATTTATGCCATTATCGCAAGTGAGTGTATTAGCGACAGACATTGATGATAACGCCATGGCTCGCGCGAAGCTTGGCATTTATATGGAACGTTCTCTTCAAGAAGTGCCAGAAGATGTGAAGAAAAAATTTTTTGTTAAAGAAGGGGCTCACTATAAAATTATCGATGATATTAAACGAGCGGTCACGTTTAAAAAGCATAATTTGCTTGCCGATCCGTTTGATACAAACTTCGACTTAATTGTTTGTCGCAACGTGCTTATTTATTTTACAGAAGAAGCAAAACATGAGTTGTACTTAAAATTTAATCGCGCTCTTCGACCTGGAGGAATATTTTTCGTCGGTAGCACGGAACAAATTTTTAATCCGGCGGCATACGGTTTTGAAGTGGAAGATACATTTTTTTATCGAAAAATGTAGTTGCGACCGCACTTGGTCGCTTTCTGTGCAATTAAGGGGTTACGTCCACCAAAAAAATGTGCTATATTCATACATAATCGCTTTAAAGAGATGAAGGGAGAGAGGGAATTGCGATACTTAACAGCTGGTGAATCTCACGGTCCACAATTAACAACAATTATTGAAGGTGTTCCGGCCGGATTGACGCTTTTGGCGGAGCATATTAACGAAGATTTAGCGCGTCGCCAAAAAGGATATGGTCGCGGACGACGCATGCAAATTGAAAAAGACGAAGTAAAGATTTTAAGCGGTGTTCGTCACGGGAAAACGCTCGGTTCTCCGATTACGCTCGTTGTTGAAAATCGCGATTGGAAACATTGGACGAACATTATGGGGATCGAACCGCTCGCTAGTGATACAGAAGAAGTGAAACGAAAAGTGACGCGCCCACGTCCAGGACACGCTGACTTAAACGGGGCGATCAAGTATGGTCATCGTGATATGCGCAACGTATTAGAGCGTTCTTCGGCGCGTGAAACAACGGTGCGCGTAGCAGCTGGAGCGGTAGCGAAGCGCATTTTATCGGAATTAGGTATTCGCATCGCAAGCCACGTCGTTGAAATTGGAGGAGTAAAGGCGGAACATACCGCGTATACATCGCTTGAGGAGTTGCAACGAGTGACAGAACAATCTCCTGTTCGTTGTTTTGATGCGGAAGCGGAAAAAAAGATGATGGCCGCAATTGATGAAGCGAAAGAAAAAGGCGACTCGATTGGTGGAATTGTTGAAGTCATTGTTGAAGGTGTTCCGGTTGGCGTAGGGAGCTATGTTCATTATGATCGGAAGTTAGATGCAAAAATTGCTGCTGCGATTGTTAGCATCAATGCCTTTAAAGGCGTTGAGTTTGGTATCGGATTTGAAGCTGCACGTCGCTTTGGCAGCGAAGTGCACGATGAAATTATATGGAGCAAAGAAATGGGATATACGCGCAAAACGAACCGACTTGGCGGATTTGAAGGCGGGATGACGACGGGCATGCCGATCGTTGTTCGCGGAGTCATGAAGCCGATTCCGACATTATATAAACCGCTCATGAGTGTTGATATTGAAACGAAAGAACCGTTTGCAGCAAGCATTGAACGTTCAGATAGTTGCGCAGTTCCAGCTGCAAGCGTTGTTGCGGAAGCCGTTGTAGCATGGGAAGTTGCAAATGCCATTGTCGAACAATTTGGACAAGATCGCATCGATCTCATTATAGAGAATGTGGAAAACATGCGCCGGTACGCAAAGGAGTTTTAATGATGAAACGCATTCACATCGCTACGTCGTCGAAACAATATGAAGTTGTCATTGGGAATGAATTATTGCATATGATAGATCGCATGATTGATCGTATTTGTCCACATGTGACAGCTGTCCTTATCATTACAGATGAAACAGTCGCTTCGCTTTACTTAGCCGATGTGCAACAAGCTCTTCGACAAACATATGACCGTGTGTATACGCATATTATTCCAAGTGGAGAAGAAGCGAAGTCATTTGAACAGTTTTACGCGTGTCATACAGCAGCGTTAACAAACCGTCTCGATCGTGATTCATTAATCATTGCGCTTGGCGGAGGGGTCGTTGGAGATCTAGCAGGTTTTGTCGCAGCGACATATATGCGTGGCATTCGATTCGTTCAAGTGCCGACGACGTTACTAGCGCATGACAGTGCTGTTGGTGGGAAAACGGCTATTAACCATCCGCTCGGAAAAAATATGATTGGCGCTTTTTATCAGCCTGAACTCGTTTTTTACGATATTTCTTTGCTTCATACGCTTCCAGAACAGGAAATGCGGTCAGGTTTTGCGGAAATTATTAAACACTCTTTAATTTATGATCGTGTTTTTTTCGGCTGGTTACAAGCGAATGTGCAAAAGCTCGATGATTTGCATGGTGACCGTTTGCAATACGCGATTCAAAAAGGAATTGAAATTAAAGCCGCTATTGTCGCCAAAGATGAAAAAGAGCACGGTGTTCGCGCTCATTTAAACTTCGGTCATACGCTCGGTCATGCGCTAGAGAGTGAACTTGGTTATGGGGTGATGACGCATGGAGATGCGGTTGCTCTTGGTATGCTATTTGCCATTTTTGTAAGCGAACATTTTTACAAACAACCGCTTTTTTATTCATCTTTTCGAACGCTGTTTAAACATTACGGGTTTCCAACATCCCTTCCATCGCACGTATCGCCCGAACGGTTGCTCGAAAAAATGAAAAAAGATAAGAAAGCGAAAGATCAAACGGTGCGTATGGTGTTAATGAAAGAGATTGGAACGGTATGTGTAGAGCGTATAGACGATGAGCAATTATTGAGATGGTTATACGTGTTTGCCGAAGAAGGAGGGGAAAAATGTGATTCGAGCGATTCGCGGGGCAACGACTGTGAGCGATAACGATGAACGAGAAATTATAGATGAAACGAAGCGATTGTTAACGGAAATGATACAGCAAAACGATGTGAAAGCAGAAGACGTCGTATCGGTACTCATTTCGATGACCGATGATTTAAACGCTACGTTTCCAGCAAAAGCGTTGCGTCATCTGGACGGCTGGACGTATGTGCCCGTCATGTGTATGCGTGAAATTAACGTTCCACACGCGTTACCAAAATGTATTCGCGTCATGATGACCGTACATACAAATCGAACGCAACAAGATATGCATCACGTATATTTACGCGATGCTATCCAACTTCGCCCAGATTTAAAGTTGACAAAAAAGTCAGACATATAATATGATGGTTTATAAGTTAGTTGAGTGGAGTAAGAGTTGAGTGGAGTAGAGAATGAGTGAGAGCGGAGCAGAGGATCATTAGGATACGTACGCCTAAAGGCCGCTCGTCTTTAGGCTTTTTTACTTTCCTCTTTGTTTCCCCCTCATGTTCATTCTCCAAGAAAGGAGAACGATCATGAATATAGCTACATTTTTACAAACAGCTTCCCGGTTTCGGACGATTCCGATTGTGCGCCGTTTTTTTGCAGATACGTTTCAACCCATACAGCTATTTGTGGCGTTACGTGATGAGGCGGCGTTTTTGCTTGAGAGCAAAGACGATATGTCCCCTTGGTCGCGCTATTCGTTTATCGGCATTCGTCCGTTTATGTCGATTGAAAGTGATGACGGCAAGCAATTTTTTGTAAAAGAAAAACAACAAGTGCTCGCGTGTACGGCGACAATTCAAGAAGCGTTTGCGATGATGCAACATCATTTAAACGTTCAACTGCTATCATTGGACGTTCCGTTTCGTGGAGGAGCTGTCGGGTATATAAGCTACGATTTTATTTCTTCTATTGAGAAAGTTCCATATCATGCACATAACGACTTACAAATGAAAATCGTCCATTTTGTCGTTTGTGAAACACTTTTTGCCTTTGATCATATAAAGAAAGAGCTATTACTTATTCATTATGTTCGTTTAACGGAAACAGATGATGAAGCAAAACAAGTAGAAAAATATGAAGCAGCTTGCCGAAGAATCGATGAGCTAGCACGTCAAATGGTTCAAGGCTACGATGAACAAGCACATATGATGTTCGACCGAAATATATGTGTTTCATTTGACCGAGTTCGTTCGAATATGGGTCGCGAAATGTTTTATGGAGCTGTTGAAAACATTCAATCGTACATTGCAAGCGGAGATGTGTTTCAAACGGTGTTGTCGCAACGATTTGAGATTGAAACTTCCATTGATGGACTTGAGCTATATCGTTTATTACGTTTATTAAATCCGTCACCATACTTATTTTATTTAAAAATTGGTGAAGAACACATCGTCGGTAGCTCCCCAGAAAAGCTCATTCAAGTACGAAACAGGGAGCTTGAAATTGATCCGATCGCAGGGACGCGTCGCCGCGGTAAAAATGAACAAGAAGATGTTGCGCTCATGAACGAGTTGCTTCATGACCCGAAAGAGCGAGCGGAACATTATATGCTTGTCGATTTAGCACGCAACGACATCGGTCGCGTTGCTATGTATGGGACGGTGCGTACGCCACAATTTATGCAAATCGGGAAGTTTTCACACGTCATGCATTTAATCTCAAAAGTAACGGGAACGCTCCGTGATGACGTTCATCCGCTTGATGCCCTTATCGCAGCTTTTCCTGCAGGAACGGTGAGTGGAGCACCGAAAATTCGGGCGATGCAAATTATTCAAGAGCTAGAGCCGACAGCACGCAACGTATATGCAGGTACGGTTGCCTATATTGGTTTTGACGGGAATATTGACTCGTGTATAGCCATTCGCACAGCTGTATTAAAAAATAATGTAGCATACGTACAAGCAGGGGCGGGAATCGTTGCGGATTCATTGCCTGCATTGGAATGGAAAGAAACACGAAATAAAGCGAGCGCTTTAATTCATGCGATTCAGCTTGCAGAGCACGTATTTCAAAGGGGGAAGCGACATGTTTGAACGGTTTTTGCATAAATGTGCTGGACAACAAACGTTGACGGAACAAGAAGCGTATGAAGCGATGCATGCGATGATGAGCGGGGAAGCGGATGAAAGACAAGTAGCTGCTTTTTTAGTTTTGTTGCGGTTTCGTGGTGAAACGGTTGATGAGCTTGTTGGCTTTATTCGGGCCATGCGTGAACGTATGCGAACGGTTTCTTTCGACGAACCAGTGATCGATACGTGTGGAACAGGTGGAGATGGAAAAGGGACATTTAACATTTCGACAGCCGTCGCTTTGCTTGTGGCTTCGCTCGATGTTGCAGTCGCAAAGCACGGCAATCGTGCGGTGTCGTCGACAAGTGGAAGCGCGAATGTCATTGAGCATTTCCTAATCCCAATGCCGAAAACGGAAGAAGAAGCAAAACAAGCGTTACGTACACATCGGCTCGTTTTTTTATTCGCCCCATTTTATCATGAGGCAATGAAGCATGTTGCCTCTGTTCGTCAAAGTTTAAAAATGCGAACAGTATTCAATTTGCTCGGTCCGCTCGTCAATCCTGCGCGACCGAAACGCCAAGTCATTGGCGTACATGATAAAAAAGATGCGCGCAAAATGGCTGAAGCGTTGCGACGAGTGGGAACGGAACATACCGTGTTTGTCACAAGCGATGACGGTTTAGACGAATGTAGCATCAGTGCGGTAACACAATTAATTGAACTCAAACATGACCATATCATTGAGCGCATCATTACACCAGAAGATGTAGGGTTACAGCGTGGTTGTTTGTCTCACATATGCGTTCATAACGTAAACGAAAGTGCGCAACTCATTGAACGTGTGTTTGCTCAACGCGCAAATGAAAGTGCGACAAATATCGTTTTACTAAACGCAGGTGTTACTTTATATGTTGCTGGTGTTGCATCGAATATTGAAGAAGGAGTGAATATGGCGAAGCGGGCGATTGAAACGGGTCGTGCTTATGCATATTTACAGCGATTGCGAGGTGCTATGTATGCTTGAAGCCATTTTACAAACAAAGAGGGAAGAAGTTTTATCGTTACAATTACCAGAGACATATGAACAACTTCCGCGTCGTTCGTTTTACGACGCTTTAGCAAAGCCACGTCGCGTTTTAGGATTGATTGCAGAAGTGAAAAAAGCGTCACCATCAAAAGGAATCATTCGACAACATGTGAATGTCGTTGATATTGCCCGTGCATACGAGCAAGCAGGTGCCGATGTCGTGTCCGTTTTAACAGATGAAAAATATTTTGCTGGCCATCGGTCATACGTGACGCAAGTGAAACAACACGTGCAAATTCCAATTTTACGTAAAGACTTTATTATTGATCGTAAACAACTTGTCGAAAGTGTGCGCATTGGCGCAGATGCCATTTTACTCATTGGTGAAGCGCTTGATCCGAGTTTTTTGCATGAATTATATGAAGAAGCGCACGAAATGGGATTGCAATGTTTAGTAGAAGTGCATACCAAAAAAACAGTAGAAGCGATTTTAAAACGTTTCACACCGAAAGTGATCGGCATCAATAATCGCGATTTAACAACGTTTCACACATCGCTTCATGTGACAAAACAAATTGTTCCGCTTTTGCCTCCATGCATTATCGTTAGTGAAAGTGGCATTCACACATATGATGACGTACAAACCGTTCGCCAAGCAGGCGCTCATGCGATGCTCGTCGGTGAAGCGCTTATGCGCAAGCCGGCTGTCGATGTAGCCGTTTATGAATTGTTTGGGGAGCGTGAAATATGACCGTTTTAAAATATTGTGGGAATCGTTCGTTGCAAGATGTTCAAATTATTGCCAAAAGCAAAGCGGACTATATCGGATTCGTGTTTGCGGAAAGTAAGCGAAAAGTCGAATCGAAAGATGTAAAACGATGGTTATCTGTCGTTCAACTTGAAACAAAACAAATCGTTGGGGTTTTCGTTCATCCAACTATTCGTTCCGTTGCTTCCGTTCTTGAGCACGTTCCATTATCCATTATTCAATGTCATGGGATGGAAACGGTCCAGATGGTGAAGGAGATAAAAGAGGCGTTTCAACTTCCCGTTTGGAAAGTCATTCATCACGCCCCAAAAGCATGGACATATATGCGCGCATGGAAGGGCATTGCAGACGGTTTTGTCATTGATAGCGGACGAAAAGGAGCGTGGGGGGGAACAGGCATCTCATTTGATTGGTGCAATGTTCCTCACTATATGGAAGAAGCATATAACCAAGGTGTGCCTTGTTTCATCGCTGGAGGTATTACGCCGGACAATGTTGAGCAACTGTTAGCATATGAGCCGTTTGGTATAGATATTAGTAGTGGCATTGAAGAAAATGAGCAGAAAAGTGAACAAAAAATAAAACAAATGGAACAGAAGGTGATGAAATGGTAACATTACCAAATGAACGTGGTCGCTTTGGCATGTTTGGCGGAAAGTTTGTTCCAGAAACATTAATGCGCCCGTTAGCTGATATTGAACAACAACTGCATGAAGCGTTGTCAGATCCTTCATTTCATGCGGAATATATGCATCATTTATATGAATATTCAGGTCGCCCGACCGCTTTAACATTTGCAAAAAACTTGACAGAACGATTAGGCGGGGCGAAAATGTACTTTAAACGTGAAGACTTAAACCATACAGGTGCTCATAAAATTAACAACGCCATTGGGCAAGCGTTGTTAGCGAAACGAATGGGAAAACGAAAAATTATCGCTGAAACAGGTGCTGGCCAACACGGAGTAGCTGCCGCTACTGTTGCCGCTCGTTTTGGTATGGAATGTAAAGTGTTTATGGGTGAAGAAGATGTGAAGCGACAAGCATTAAACGTATTTCGTATGAAACTGCTTGGTGCACAAGTCATTCCCGTAACAAGCGGCAATCGTACACTAAAAGATGCGACAAACGAAGCGATTCGTTATTGGGTGGAGCATTGTGACGATCATTTTTATATGATTGGCTCTGTCGTTGGACCGCATCCGTATCCGATGATGGTGCGTGAATTTCAACGTATTATCGGGGAAGAAGCGCGCGAACAAATGTTAAAAGTAGAAGGAAAACTCCCAAATACGATCATCGCTTGTGTTGGTGGTGGAAGTAATGCGATTGGCATGTTTCATCCATTTTTAGAGGATGACGTCGAATGTATTGGTGTCGAGGCAGCCGGAAAAGGTGTGCATACAACTGAGCATGCTGCAACAATAACAAAAGGGACAAAAGGTGTCATTCATGGCTCCCTCACATACGTATTGCAAGATGAACATGGTCAAATTACAGAGCCTTATTCGATTTCAGCGGGATTGGATTATCCAGGTGTCGGACCAGAACATGCATATTTAGCACATATCGGTCGTGTTCGCTATGAAAGTGTCACAGATGAAGAAGCGATTGCAGCAGTTCAAATGACTGCAGAAACAGAAGGAATCATTCCAGCGATCGAATCGGCGCACGCACTTGCTAAAGCGTTTCAAATCGCCCCTCTTCGTCCAAAAAACGAAACGATTCTCGTTTGTTTATCAGGAAGAGGAGATAAAGATGTGCAAACGGTCATGAACTATTTGGAAGGGGATGAGCCGAGATGAAACATTTTATTCCATTTATCGTTGCTGGCGATCCATCTGAAGACGTGACGATGGATTTAGCGATTGCGCTTGAAAAAGCAGGTGCGACGATATTAGAGCTTGGTGTACCATACTCCGATCCGCTTGCAGATGGTCCAATTATTCAACGAGCAGCGAGCCGAGCGCTGAATAATGGAATGACGTTAACAAAAGCGCTTGAGCTCATTGGACGGATGCGAAAAAAAGGTGTAAAAATTCCGATTATTGTCTTTACGTATTACAATCCTGTGTTACAATTAGGAGAAGAACGCTTTTTTGCTTTAGCGCAACAAAACGGTGCGAGCGGTGTACTCATTCCAGATTTACCGTTTGAAGAAAGCGAGTATATGAGAACATTAGGTGACGCATATAAAATTCCTTATATTTCGCTTGTTGCTCCAACGTCTCATGAACGCATCGCAATGATTGCATCACAAGCTCAATCGTTTTTATATTGCGTGTCATCGTTAGGTGTAACGGGCATTCGGGATTCGTTGCCGGCGGAATTGCACGAATTTTTGAAACAAGTGAAATTATATACCCGTGTCCCTGTTGTCGTCGGATTCGGTATTTCGACAGCTGAACAAGTAGATCGACTACAACACGTGTGTGATGGCATCGTCATCGGTAGCGCCATTGTGCAAAAAATTGAACAGCTACAAGATGAATTAAACGACGTCCGTACACGCCCAAACGCGCTTATCGCTTTTTCTCAATATGTCGTTTCACTTATTGAACCATTGAAAAGGGTGGGGAAAAATGAAAGTCAAACAACAACTGAACCAACTAAAACCGTATCAACCGGGCAAACCGATTGAAGAAGTAAAACGTGAATATCGGTTAGAAACGGTCATTAAACTTGCATCAAATGAAAATCCGTACGGATGTTCACCACTTGCTCAACAGGCGATTATGAAAGAACTTGATTACTTAGCTTTGTATCCTGACGGATATAGCCGAGCGTTGCGCGAGGCGCTTGCATCGCACGTTGGTGTCAATGAAAAGCAACTCATTTTCGGAAATGGTTCGGATGAAATCGTTCAAATTGTTTGTCGCGCCTTTTTACAAAAAGGGACGAATACAGTGATGGCTACGCCGACGTTTCCACAATACCGCCATAATGCGGTCATTGAAGGTGCGGAAGTGCGCGAGATTCCTCTTCAAGACGGGCATCATCATTTAGAAGCGATGCTTGCAGCGATCGATGATCATACGCGCGTCGTTTGGATTTGTAGTCCAAATAACCCGACGGGGACGTATGTGAATGACGTTTCTTTGCGTGCCTTTTTGGACAAAGTACCGAAACATGTGCTCGTCGTTGTTGATGAAGCGTATTATGAATACGTGCAAGCGGAAGATTATCCAAATACCGTTTCTTTGCTTCAACAATATGAAAATATGATGATTTTACGCACGTTTTCAAAAGCATACGGGTTAGCAGCGCTCCGCATCGGATATGGCATTGCCCACGAGCATATTTTACAAGCAATCGAGCCAGCGCGTGAACCATTTAATACATCTCGGCTGGCGCAAGTGGCAGCATTAGCTGCATTAAACGATCAAACATTTATTGAACAATGTGCACAACAAAATAAACAAGGGTTAAATCAATTCTACACGTTTTGTGATGAACATAGCTTGCGTTACTACAAGTCGGAAGGGAATTTTATTTTAATTGATTTCGGTTTTAGCGGTGACGAAGTGTTTACGTATTTGCTTCAACGCGGCATCATTGTTCGTTCAGGATGCGCTCTCGGTTTTCCGACCGCTGTGCGCATTACAGTCGGATCACCGGAACAAAACGAAACGATTATTCGTGTTTTAACAAACATGTTGAAAGAAAGAAGTGAGCAGTTTTGCGAGGAAACATTTTAATTGCCGGTCTTGGCTTAATTGGTGGTTCGATTGCGCTTGCTATAAAGCGAGCGCATCCGAACGCGACAATGATCGGATATGACGTATCAGACGAATCGTTGCGTTTGGCGCGTTCGCTTGGTGTCATTGATGAATTGGTACCGTCGTTTGCTCATGGGGCATGTGAAGCGGATGTCATCGTGCTTGCTGCCCCTGTCGTTCAAACGGAGCAATTGCTTCGAGACTTAGTTCATCTCCCGTTGCGACCAAACGTCATTGTAACAGATGTCGGAAGCACAAAAGAGCGCATCGTCAAACAAGCGTTGCCGTTATTAGAAAAAGGAGCGACGTTTATCGGTGGACACCCGATGGCCGGCTCTCATAAAAGCGGAGTGGCAGCTGCGCGTGCGCATTTGTTTGAAAATGCGTTTTACATTTTAACACCAACGGAACATGTGAAAGAAGAAGATGTCATACGACTAAAATATTGGCTTGAAGGAACGAAAGCTCATTTTGTTACATTAACACCGAAAGAGCATGACCGCATTGCTGGCGTCATTAGCCACTTTCCGCACATCATTGCAGCAAGCCTTGTTCATCAAGCACAGCAGTATGAGCGAGAAGATGAACTTGTGAGCCGATTAGCGGCAGGTGGATTTCGTGATATTACACGCATTGCTTCAAGCAATCCGGAAATGTGGCGTGATATTTTCATACATAATAAAGAGGAGTTGCTGCAGCTGTTTGATCGTTGGATCGAGGAAATGAAAAAAATCCGCACATACGTTGCTGACGGTGATAGCGAACGCATTTATCAATATTTTCATGAAGCGAAACAGTTTCGTGATGGGTTGCCTGTTCGAATGAAAGGAGCGATTCCTTCTTTTTACGATTTGTATGTTGATGTGCCAGACTATCCAGGGGTTATTTCTGAAATTACGGGTTATTTGGCAAAAGCGCGCATTAGTATTACAAACATCCGTATTATTGAAACGCGCGAAGATATTTATGGTGTGCTTCGTTTAAGCTTTCAAACAGAAGATGACCGTCAACGAGCAAAGCATTGTATTGAAGCAAATACAAACTATGAAACGCACGTTGTGTAAAAGAGGGTGGAATGATGGAATTAAAAACAAATATTCATGCATTGCGAGGAGAGATTGCTATCCCGGGAGATAAGTCGATTTCTCACCGCGCCGTTATGTTTGGTGCGCTGGCGAAAGGGACAACTCGGGTGACAAATTTTCTAACAGGTGAAGATTGTTTAAGTACAATCGATTGTTTTCGAAAAATGGGTGTAGCAATTACCCAACAAGGAAATGAAGTGATTGTAGAAGGAAAAGGGATTGACGGTTTAAAAGAACCTACACATATATTAAATGTCGGAAACTCAGGGACGACGACACGTTTATTGTTAGGCATTTTAGCAGCTTGTCCATTCCATGCTTGTTTAATCGGAGATGATTCGATTGCGAAACGACCAATGGATCGCGTCACAAAACCGTTAAAACAAATGGGTGCGCACATTGACGGCCGAGAACAAGGACGCTATACACCGTTAGCCATTCGTGGTGGCCAATTGCAGCCGATAACATATCATTCCCCTGTTGCGAGCGCACAAGTAAAATCGGCTATTTTGCTTGCAGGTTTACATGCAGAAGGAACGACTACAGTTACTGAACCCCATCGTTCACGCGATCATACTGAGCGTATGTTAAGAGCGTTTGGAGCGGACGTGCATGTCGACGGATTAAGCGTCTCCGTCACAGGAAGACAAACGCTTCAAGCGATTGATATACAAGTGCCAGGTGATATTTCTTCCGCAGCTTTCTTTTTAGTCGCTGGCGCAATTGTCCCAAATAGTGAAATTACATTAAAACATGTCGGAATGAATCCGACGCGCACAGGGATTATTGATGTATTAAAAGACATGGGGGCAAATATTTCTATTGAAAATGTTCGTCATGAAGAAAGTGAACCTGTAGCCGATATTACCGTTCGTACTTCAACGTTGAAAGCAACGCATATCGGAGGAGATATAATCCCACGATTAATTGATGAAATCCCAATCATTGCGCTTTTAGCAACACAAGCAGAAGGAACGACCGTCATTACAGATGCAAGTGAGTTAAAAGTAAAAGAAACAGATCGTATTGCTACGGTCGTATCCGAGTTACGAAAGCTTGGTGCTCACATCGAAGCGACAGAGGATGGGATGGTTATTCACGGAAAAACACCGCTTTATGCAAACGATGTCATTGTTGATAGCTACGGTGATCATCGCATCGGGATGATGTTAGCTATCGCAGCATGCATCACAAAAGGAAACGTCACTCTCCAACGTCCCGAAGCGATTGCGGTGTCATATCCGGCATTTTTTGAACATTTGCATGCCTTGCAAAGCTGATTCTATGATGGATCAGCTTCTTTTTTTGCATGCTTATTTGTTCGGTGGTATGATAAAGCGTGATGATATGAATGATGAGGGTGAGATTGATGAAGACAGTAGATCAAATCGTTCAACTCGTTGAACAAGGTGATGTTGAACGCGCATTAGCACTTGCCGAACAAGTGAAACAAAACGGAAACGATGAAGAGCGATATATGTTAGCAGACCAACTATTTTCGTGGGGATTGTTAGAAGAGGCGGAATCGCTCGTTCGTATGTTGCTTACACGTTATCCAGACGAACGCGAACTACAACTTTTTTTAGCAGAAATATATACAGAGATGGATAAAGAAGAAGAAGCGCTCGAATTGTTGATGGACATAGAAGAAGATGACCCATATTATGTGCGCGCATGCTTGTTAATGGCAGACCTTTATCAAATGCAAGGATTAGATGAAGTAAGTGAACAAAAACTATTAAAAGCATATGAAAACATGCCAGACGAACCACTCGTTCAGTTTGCATTAGCAGAGTTATACTTTACGACCGGTCAATATCAAAAAAGTTTGCTATATTATGAACAAGTCATAAACAAAACAAAAATGCTCGCAGGTACTGTCATTGCCCAGCGCATAGCGGAAGCATATAGCTTACTTGGTGAATTTGAACGATCATTATCTTATTATGAAGAAGCATTAAACGAACGTTTCGATGTGCATACGTTATTTCAATACGGATTTACAGCATATCAAGCGGAAGCATATAAAACAGCTATTACGAAATTTAGTGAGCTAAAAGTGCTTGATCGCGAGTATGTGCCTCTTTATTTATTTTTAGCAAAATCGTATGAACAAGAAGGAGATATACAACAAAGTTACGAAATAGCAAAAGAAGGATTAACAATAGATGAATGGAATAAAGAATTACTCGTATATGTTGGGAAAATCGCATTAAAACTCGGCAAGCGAGAGGAAGCGTTGATGTACATTGAAAAAGCGCTCGATATTGATCCGGGTTATTTAGAAGCATTGTTTATACAGACGAGTTTGCTTTTCCATGAGGAACGGTATGAAGACGTTGTACATGTCATTCAACAAGCGATCGATCAAGGTGAGTATGATCCACAATTTGAATGGGAACTTGCGAAGGCGAAGCAAAAGCTTGAAATGTATGATCAGGCATTAAATCATTATGAAGAAGCATATACTTTTTTTAAAGATGATCCAAACTTTTTATATGATTTTGGCTACTTTTTATTTGAGGAGGGAAGAAGAGAAAGAGCAAAAGATATATTTGAACAACTATTACGTATCGATTCGACAAACGAAGAGATTGCCCATATGATGTTGCAGTTTGAATGAAGTTGTCATTCGGATGCAAGGGGGGAAGGGAATGGTTTCTGTTCGGGAGAAGAAAGAGTTTGTTCGCTGGTTTTTAAACAATTATCAATTAAAACGGCGTGAATGTGTATGGATTTTAAACTATTTACTTAGTCATGATGCACTCATGGAAAACGTGCATTTTGTGGAACATGCGGAATATTGTCCGCGTGGCATGATGATGTCGACGCATTGTGTTGACGATGTGCCGTTTCGATTTTATAAGCAAAACGTCATCACGACAGATGCGGAAAAATCGTTTCACGATATTCGCTTAAATCGTGATGAGGATATTTACATTCAACTTAATTTTCGCGGTGCATTTCATTCGCCGCAATACGTGGCAGTGCTTGAAGAAAATCCGTATATGCCAAAAAAAGCGAACAAACAAGATGAACAACTCGTTGAAACAATTGTGCACCAATCGATTCAACATTTTCAACGACAAAAAATTATGCGATTAATTGACGAGGCGCTTGATCAGCAAGATGAACAAAAGTTTCGTGAGCTGACTGAACAATTAAAAGCGTTGCGCTAACCTCGTGGTTTCGCAACGCTTTTTGCTATGTATATATTTGTCACAAAATGTTCAAAAAAATACATATATATTTCGTGTAAGATGGAAACATAAGGAGTGATTTGAATGAAATGGACAGCAAAAGATGTAGACATGTATCAACAAGCGAAGGAGTATGTGGATACCGCGCTCGTTCCGTGTGTACCGATAGGAATCACAAATATGAAAGCGTTTGCTGAAATGAGCGAGCATACGTTGTTTATTGCAAATGAAGTGGAGCGACAGTTTAAAGGGAGGGTGATGTTATTTCCGCCACTCACATATTTCGTGCAAGAACAAATACAAGCGCGGGTGTATGAGTGGATAAACATGTTGAAACAAGCGGGATTTCAACACATATGTTTTCTTACTTCGCATGCGGATATTGCGGATGAATCGTTTGTGTATGTACCAGCGCTACCGCTTGAACATGCTGATGGAGCATATAAGCAAAAAGTGATGCGCCAACAAGTCGAACAAGTAATGGATGCATTAGTTGCAAAATGGACGTTAAAAAATTAGATAGCGTTTACACTATCATTATATTGACCTTGATGGAAACATGATATATCATTAGGTTGTCCTAGTTTTATATATGTGTTATAACAATTCGTCCGGATGGACTTAACTTTGCATAGAGGGGGGAAAACGATGAGCGAGAAAAAGCATCGCGTGTCAAGACGGCAATTTTTAAACTACACGTTAACAGGTGTAGGCGGATTTATGGCAGCTGGTATTTTATCACCAATGGTGCGCTTTGCCTTAGATCCGATCTTAAAAGAAGAAGCTGGGCAAGATATGGTTGCGGTTGCCCAAGTAAAAGACATTACGACAGAACCACAGCGCTTCGACTTCAAAGTAAAAGTAAAAGACGCGTGGTATGAGTCAGAAGAGCCAAGATCGGCTTGGGTATTTAAAGATGAAAACGGGGATATCGTTGCGCTATCACCAATCTGTAAACATCTTGGCTGTACGGTGAACTGGAACGGTGAAAAAAGCAATCCAAACCGTTTCTTCTGTCCTTGTCACTATGGATTATACGAAAAGGACGGAACGAACGTGCCAAACACGCCACCACCGGCTCCACTAGACCGTTATGAATATGAAGTGAAAGACGGCACGTTGTATTTAGGAAAAGCGAAACCACGAGGGGAGGCGTAATATATGCTTAATAAGATTTACGATTGGGTTGATGAACGGCTAGATATTACGCCTTTGTGGCGCGATATCGCAGATCATGAAGTGCCAGAGCACGTAAACCCTGCGCATCATTTTTCAGCGTTTGTTTACTGCTTTGGTGGATTAACGTTTTTCGTTACAGTTATCCAAATTTTATCTGGTATGTTTTTAACGATGTATTACGTACCAGATATTAAAAACGCTTGGGAATCTGTTTATTACTTACAAAACGAAGTGGCGTTTGGGCAAATTGTGCGCGGCATGCATCACTGGGGGGCAAGCCTTGTTATTGTGATGATGTTTTTACATACGTTGCGCGTATTTTTCCAAGGTGCTTACAAAAAGCCACGTGAGTTGAACTGGATCGTTGGTGTACTTATTTTTATGGTTATGATGGGTCTTGGCTTCACAGGTTACTTATTACCTTGGGACATGAAAGCGCTCTTTGCGACAAAAGTAGGATTGCAAATTGCTGAAGCGACACCAGTTATCGGCCCAGCGATTAAAACGTTATTGGCAGGTCATCATGAAATCGTTGGAGCTCAAACGTTAACGCGCTTCTTTGCGATTCACGTATTCTTCTTGCCAGGGGCGTTATTAGGTTTAATGGCTGCACACTTCTTAATGATTCGAAAACAAGGTATCTCTGGTCCACTGTAAAATTTAGCATAAGGGAGGGAACGATATGCATCGCGGAAAAGGGATGAAATTTGTCGGCGATTCACGCGTGCCTGCCATGCGCAAGCCGAACATTCCGAAAGACTATTCCGAATATCCGGGGAAAACCGAGGCGTTCTGGCCGAACTTTTTATTAAAAGAATGGATGGTCGGCTCCGTCTTTTTAATCGGCTTTTTATGTTTAACCGTCGCACATCCGTCGCCACTTGAGCGAATTGCGGATCCGACAGATACAAGTTATATTCCGCTTCCAGACTGGTATTTCTTATTCTTGTACCAGCTATTGAAATACTCGTTTGCATCTGGTCCATATACCGTTGTCGGAGCAATTATTATTCCTGGTCTCGCATTTGGAGCACTATTGCTTGCGCCGTTTTTAGATCGCGGTCCGGAGCGTCGTCCATCGAAGCGTCCAGTTGCCGTTGGTATGATGTTGCTTACGCTCGCTGCAATCATTTTCTTAACATGGGAATCTGTCGTCACGCACGACTGGGAAGCGGCTGCTGAGCAAGGAAAAATTCGTGCAGAAGTAGAAATTGACAAAAATGCAGAAGGATATAAAATTTTAGAAGCAAACACATGCTTAACATGTCACGGCGAAAACTTACAAGGTGGTCCAGCTGCTCCATCTCTTGTCGGCACAGGATTATCTCCTGAAGAAATCGCTAATATTGCGAAAAACGGTCAAGGTGGCATGCCTGCTGGATTGTTCAAAGGTACGGATGAAGAATTGCAAAAGCTTGCAGAGTTCGTTGCAGGTTTAAAAGCAGAATAATTGATGAAAGCTGACTGAACATCAGTCAGCTTTTTTGTACATATGGGAGGTTTAGTATATGTTATACATACGTGATTGGCTGATGCATCGCTCGTTTTTAATGCTATTATTGGTCGTCAATGTCATTGGGACAATTTATGGTTACATATGGTATGGGCCGCAATTGTCCGAAACGCCAACGATCTTTCTTCCGTTTGTCCCGGATAGTCCAACAGCGAGTTTGTTTTTTGTTTTTGTTGTAATCGCTTGGCTTCGTCATACGCATTGGCCACTCATGGAAGCGTTGGCGGTTGTTACGCTCGTAAAATACGGCATTTGGGCTGTTGTCATGAATATGCTTGTATTTATTGTGACAGGAGAACTCGGTTGGGCGGGATGGATGCTCGTTGTATCGCACGGAGCGATGGCGATGCAAGCAGTGCTATATGCCCCACAGTATCGCATGTCATTTGGTCATGTTGTCATCGCTGCCATTTGGACATTGCATAACGACGTCATCGATTACGTATTTGGGATGATGCCACAATATCGGATGTTGGCGCAATATACGCTACAAATCGGCTATTTTACATTTTGGCTAAGCATCGTTTCGATTGCGGTGGCGTACATTTTTTCGCGTCGGCGATAAATCGAGGTCTATGTCTCTTTTTGCGATCATATATTCAATAGTAAGATCGTAAGGAGGGACAAGGAGATGCGCATTCGATTCGTCGTGATGTTTATCATCATTTCTTTATTTCCGTATACCGTATATGCAAACGGACATGAGTGGGACAAACTCGATCAAATTTCTGACGAAGCGCTTCAGCTAACAAAAAATGATCGCCTGCAAGAAGCGAAGCAGTTATTAGAATATTTCGAAAAACAATTCGCATTATTTCGTGAAGACATTCATTCCATGGATGTCATATATGTGTTAACGGCTACGCACGAAGAAGCATTAAAAGCGGTTACGGCATCGAGTGTACCGATGGAACAACGAATCAATCAATTAACGCAATTTCGGCTTGCTGTTGATGCTGTTCACACGAAACATCAACCGCTTTGGAAAGAAATGAAATACGCTGTCATGTCAGCATTTGAAAAGATGAAGCAAGCGATGGAACGTGAGGACGAACAACTATTTCAACAAGCGTTTCATCAATTTTTACAACGGTATCAACTCATTGAACCGAGCGTAAAAATTAACGCCGATCGTGAACAAGTGCAACGTGTATCTGCTCATATTTCTCTTTTAGAAGCTCCTGCTTTTCGTCAGTTGCATGCAACAGAGCGAATGAAAGAGTTGCGACAAATGGAAGAAGATTTGTACGCTTTGTTTGCTGATGGAAAAAAAGAAACGACACTTCCGTCACTTTGGTGGGTTATGACGTCTATCGGTGGCATGATTATTATGACGTTAACGTATGTAGGATGGCGAAAATATCGTGGGGAAAAAGAACGAAAAGTGGTAAAGGATAAACAATAAAAGCGTCCGTCGATGGACGCTTTTATTCATGTAGCGGTTGTTTATTTTCATCTAGTGTAAATCCTTCACCATGTACATCGTGTACATCGCTAATGGCGACAAAAGCATATGGGTCAACGGACGTGATAATGGATTTTAAACGCGATAATTCGTTTTTAGCTACAACGCAATATAAAACATCTCGTTCGCGTTTTGTATAAGAGCCGATTCCTTTTAAAATTGTAACCCCTCGTTCCATTTCCGTCATAATTTTTTCAGAAATTAAATCGCTTTTTTCAGAAATAATGGTTGCGCCTTTTGCCGCGTATGCTCCTTCCTGTAAAAAGTCAATCACGCGCGCCCCGACAAACACCGCAACGAGCGTATACATGCCTTCACGGTACGGTAAATACGTCAGCAACGAGAGAAAAATGACACATGAGTCAAACAAAAACATCGTTTTTCCCATACTAATGCCTTTATATTTATATACGAGCCGCGCAATAATATCGACACCGCCTGTTGTTCCGCCGTAGCGGAAAATAATACCGAGACCGACCCCGATAAACACACCAGCAAACAATGCCGCTAACGTAAGGTCGTTATTGAGTGGAATGTGAAATCCGTACCGTTGGAAAACCCAAAGAAATACAGATAAACTAACTGTTCCGAGAATCGTATAAAAAAACGTCGTCCGTCCAAGCAATTTCCATCCGATAAAAAAGAGTGGGATGTTCAGCACTAAGTTTGAAATAGAAGGATCAATGCCAAACAAAAAGTATAAAAGAAGCGTAATCCCTGTAAATCCGCCTTCCGCCAATTTATTTTCCATATTAAAGTGGACAAGTCCAAACGCAAAAATAGCAGATCCTAGTAAAATAAACGCGACATTCTTTAGTTTCATCGTCTTCACCTCTCGAATATGACTGCGTTTTTTATTATAGAGGAATGTCATCGCACCCGTCAAAAACATTTGTCAAATGCCCCACTTTTAGCTAACATGAATGTAAGAGGTGAAGACAATGGAAAAAACGATGCGGCAAATGCAACATGAAGTTGACGAATACATCGGACAGTTTAAAGAAGGGTATTTTAGTCCGCTCGCCATGCTGGCTCGTTTAACAGAAGAATTAGGTGAGCTGGCTCGCGAAGTGAACCATCACTACGGTGAAAAACCAAAAAAGAAAACGGAACGAGAAAAAACGATTCAAGAAGAACTAGGGGATGTATTGTTTGTACTTATATGTATGGCCAATTCGTTACATATCGATTTACAAGAAGCGCATGATACGGTCATGCATAAATTTCAAACGCGAGATCGTGATCGTTGGACAAGAAAGGAAGAGGGAAGATGATTCGAATTGTTATTGCCGGACCACGTGGACGAATGGGTCGAGAAGCTGTTTCTCTCGTTCATGGAACAAAACATTTTGAGCTTGTCGCTGTTGTAGACCGAATAAACGAAGGAAAAACGTTAGCACAACTTGACGGTTTTCCAGCAATTGAAGTCCCGATTTTTACAGATTTAGAGCGATGCTTACAAACAGTGCAAGCAGACGTATTCATCGATTTAACGACGCCAGAAGTCGGAAAACGTCATGCGGAAATTGCATTGCATTACGGTGTTCGACCAGTCGTTGGTACGACAGGATTTACAGAAGATGATTTAACACGTTTAACACAAGTAGCTGAAGAGAAAAAAATCGGGGCGATTATTGCACCAAACTTTGCCATTGGGGCGATTTTAATGATGAAATTTGCGCAAATGGCGGCTAAATATTTTCCACATGTAGAAATTATTGAACTGCATCATGATCAAAAGCTCGATGCTCCGTCTGGCACAGCGTTGAAAACAGCGCAACTCATTCAACAAGTGCGTCCTTCATTTATGCAAGGGCATGAAGCTGAAAAAGAGACGATGGAAGGAGCGCGCGGAGCCTTATATGATGGCATGCGCATTCATAGCGTTCGCTTGCCAGGGCTTGTAGCCCATCAAGAAGTCATTTTTGGTGGCGATGGACAAACATTGATGATTCGTCACGATTCGTTTCATCGTTCATCATTTATGTCGGGTGTTCGCTTTTCTGTTGAAACGGTGATGAAGCTAGAAACGCTCGTATATGGATTAGAACATTTAATTGAATAAGGAGGAGAGGGCATTGAAAATTGCTTTAATTGCGCACGATAAAAAGAAGGAAGATATGGTTCAGTTTGTGACAGCTTATCAACATATTTTAGCTGAACATGAGCTATATGCAACAGGTACGACGGGATTGCGCATTCAAGAAGCGACAGGTCTTTCTGTTCATCGCTTTCAATCTGGTCCACTTGGAGGCGATCAGCAAATCGGTGCGATGATTGCAAATAACGATATGGATATGGTTATTTTCTTCCGCGATCCATTGACAGCTCAACCGCATGAACCGGATGTTAGCGCCCTTATTCGTCTTTGTGACGTGTATGCTATTCCATTGGCGACGAACATGGGAACAGCTGAAGTACTGATACACGGTTTAGAGCGTGGCGATTTTGCATGGCGGAATATTGTGAAGCGAGGGAAGAAGTAATGCATATGTTAGCATTTGGTGCCCATCCCGATGATGTTGAAATCGGTATGGGCGGAACGATTGCGAAATACGCTCAACAAGGATACGATATCGGCATATGTGATTTAACGCTAGCAGAGCTATCATCGAACGGAACGGTACATATTCGCCAGCAAGAAGCAAAGCGGGCAGCTGACATTCTCGGCGTTCATACACGTATACAGCTCAATCTTCCAGATCGTGGACTAACTATGCAAAAAGAGCACATTGACCCGATCGTGACAGTTATTCGTACATATCGACCGCATATTGTATTTGCACCATATTGGGAAGATCGCCACCCGGATCATGGACAATGCGCGAGATTAGTGGAAGAAGCGGTGTTTTCAGCTGCCATTCGCCGCTATGAAGATGGACAACAGCTCCCTCCTCATCGCGTGCAAGCCGTTTATTTTTATATGATTAACGGATTTCATCGCCCTCATTTTGTTGTTGATATTAGTCATACGATCGATAAAAAGTTAGCGAGTTTACAGGCATACGAAAGCCAATTTGAGCGAATGAGCGGTTCAGTTGACACGCCGTTAACGAACGGCTATATTGAAACCGTTGAAAGCCGTGAGCGATTGTTCGGAAAAGAAGTCGGTGTTTCGTTTGCGGAAGGGTTTGTATCAAAAAAACCAATTATACTTGCACATGATTTGTTAGGGGAAGAAAAATGAAACTGAAAATAGGAATCGTTTGCTATCCGTCAGTCGGCGGCTCTGGGGTCGTTGCGACGGAATTAGGAAAAATGCTTGCTGAACGCGGTCACGATATTCACTTTATTTCATCAAGCATTCCGTTTCGACTAAATAAAGTATATCCTAATATTTACTATCATGAAGTGACAGTTAATCCGTATTCCGTATTTCAATATCCGCCATACGATTTGGCGTTGGCGAGTAAAATTGCAGAAGTGGCGAAGCGGGAACAACTTGACATCATTCATGCCCACTATGCTGTTCCGCACGCCCTTTGCGCCTTTTTAGCAAAACAAATGGTCGGTGATCATTTAAAAATTGTGACGACGCTACATGGTACAGATATTACTGTGCTTGGGTACGATCCGTCATTAAGTGACTTAATTAAATTCGGCATCGAGCAATCCGATGTCGTTACAGCTGTATCGAATGCGTTAGCTATTCAAACGTATGAACTACTTGACGTGCAAAAGCCGATTCAAACGGTATATAACTTTGTTGACGAACGTGTATACAGCAAACGGCGAAATGATGAACTTCGTCGGCAATACGGCATCGCCCCGCATGAAAAAGTAGTTATTCATGTGTCTAACTTTCGTAAAGTGAAGCGGGTATGCGATGTCGTCCGTACATTTGCGCTTGTTGTGAAACAAGTCCCTGCTAAATTGCTCCTTGTCGGTGACGGGCCAGAAATGACGGTTGTTTGTCGTCTCGTGAAAGAATTGAAACTATGCGACCATGTTCGCTTTTTAGGAAAACAAGAAAATTTAGCAGACTTGTACTCGATTAGCGATGTGAAATTATTATTGTCAGAAAAAGAAAGCTTCGGTCTTGTCTTACTTGAGGCGATGGCATGTCATGTGCCCTGCGTTGGCACGGCGATTGGTGGCATTCCAGAAGTCATTGAAGATGGAAAAAACGGCTTCTTATGTGCGCTCGGTGATATCAACGATGCGGCACGTCAAACGCTCCGTTTATTAACGGATGAAGTCCTTCGTCAAACGATGGGACAGAGGGCGTGTGAAACCGTGTATGAAAAATTTTATTCTGAGAAAATTGTGGCACAATATGAACATATTTATTTTCAACTTAAAGGGGATGAATGATGAACGAACAATTTCAACAGGCGCTTTCTATCATTGAAACATTGAAACGTCACGGGCATGAAGCGTATTTTGTCGGCGGGGCGGTTCGGGACTATTTACTACAAAGACCGCTCGGTGACATTGATATTGCGACATCTGCCCATCCACAAGAAGTAATGTCCATCTTTCCGAAAACCGTTCCTGTCGGTATTGCGCACGGAACGGTGATGGTTATTGAGCGTGGCGTTTCATATGAAGTGACAACATTTCGAAAAGAAGGACGTTACGAAGATTATCGAAGGCCAAAAGAGGTCACGTTTGTCAGCTCCCTTTATGAAGATTTGCAGCGACGCGATTTTACGATGAACGCCATCGCGATGAATGAGCACGGTGACATCATCGATCCGTTTGGGGGAACGGAAGCGTTAAAGCAGCGCATGATCGAAACAGTTGGTGATGCTGCGGAGCGCTTTAATGAAGATGCGTTGCGGATGATGCGAGCGCTTCGGTTTGTCAGCCAACTCGGCTTTTCTTTATCTACAAAGACGAAACAAGCCATTATACAATACGGACATTTATTGCAACATATTGCTGTTGAGCGCATCGCTGTTGAATTTGAAAAATTGTTGCTCGGTCCGTTTATGTCAAAAGCAATTGACCTTTTAATTGAAACGAATTTATTTTGTTACTTGCCAGAGCTTGCCACAAAAAAAAGGGAACTTGCTCAACTAGCTACTTATTCCATTGTGCCAACTCATCGCACGGAAGCATGGGCCCGATTTGCATTTGTCGTCCATTTTCATCAAAAAGAACTGAAAAAATGGAAATTACCAAACCACTTCATTCGTGACGTTTTGATTTGTTTAAAGGCGCTCGAACATATTCGTTCGCTGTCGGATTGGACAGTTGATACATTGTATGAGTATGGACCATATATTCCACATATCGAGCGCATACGCGCAGCATGTAAACATGATGAGCCGCATGTACATCTGTTATTAAAACGGTGGGAGGCGTTACCCATTCGCAATCGCAAAGAGCTTGCGATTAATGGAAACGATTTACTTACTCTATTTGAACGAAAAGCTGGTCCATGGTTAGCCACAATGATTGAAAATATCGAGCGTGCCGTACTGCATCGGAAAGTGGAAAATGAGAAAGAGAAGCTAAAGGAGTGGGCGGTGTGCAATCAGAGACGAGAAAACAACTGTTGAAACTATTTACAGAAGCAGATGGAACATTTTTGTCCGGGCAAAAAATTAGTGAGCAGCTCGGTTGTTCTCGAACAGCGGTTTGGAAGCATATCGAAGACTTAAGAAAAGAAGGATTTGAAGTTGAAGCCGTTCGCAGGCTTGGCTATCGTTTAAAACAAATGCCTGATAAACTGAACGCAAATGAGATCCAACTCGGATTAAAAACGAAACGTTTTGGTTGGAACGTATATGATCAAGAAAGCGTGCCCTCAACGCAACAATTAGCTCATCAACTTGCCCACGAAGGCGCCGAAGAAGGAACGATTGTCATTGCCGAGGAGCAGACGGCAGGAAGAGGACGTTTAAACCGGTCATGGCATTCGCCGAAAGGAACAGGGATTTGGATGAGTTTAATTTTGCGCCCGTCTATTCCACCGCAACAAGCGCCTCAGCTGACGCTTTTAGTTGCTGTTGCGGTTGCCGAGGCAATTCAAGAAGAAACAAACATCATACCGGATATTAAATGGCCGAACGATATATTAGTCAATGGCAAAAAAGTCGCTGGCATTTTAACAGAATTGCAAGCCGATCCCGATCAAGTACGGGCAGTCATCGTCGGCATTGGCATGAACGTCAATCAAAAACAGTTTCCAAATGATATTGCCCCGATTGCGACGTCTCTGGCGCTTGAAACGGGACGAACGTTTCACCGTCCGAAAATCGTTCAAACATTGTTACAAAAATTAGAACAGCTATACGGACAATATTTACAACACGGCTTTCTACCGATTAAACTGTTGTGGGAAGGCTATGCAGTCACGATTGGTCAGCAAATTGTAGCGCGTACGCTAAATGGGGCAATTCGCGGTGTAGCGCTTGGAATTACAGATTCAGGTACATTAAAAGTGCAAACCGAAGATGGAGCCATTCATTACATTTACTCAGCAGATATTGAAATAAAAAAACAGTAGGAAAATTTCGAAATATTTGTTAAAATGAAAGCGGTTGAAATTGGGCAGTATCTTCATAAGAACTGCACCACGCATACGACATATTGACGATCATTTCTGCCTTGATCCGATCAACCGGACGGGGACAGAGGGATGGAGCAAAACAAAAAGTCCTTCTTTCTCTATTTTGGCAGAAAGAAGGCTTTTTTTATCCATTTCCTCTGCATATTGAGAGGAGGATGTATATGAAAACGAAATTAGATTTTTTAAACATGAAAAAAAATCACGAGCCAATTGTCATGCTGACGGCTTACGATTACCCATCAGCGAAGCTTGCTGAGGCAGCCGGTGTTGATATGATTTTAGTTGGCGATTCCCTCGGAATGGTCGTATTAGGATACGACTCGACGATCCCTGTGACAGTGGAAGATATGATTCATCATACGAAAGCTGTTCGACGTGGCGCACCAAATACGTTTATCGTTACAGATATGCCGTTTATGTCGTATAGCACGCTTTCTGATGCGTTACAACATGCGAAAGCAATCATGCAACAATCAGGTGCAAATGCTGTAAAAGTCGAAGGGGCAGGTTCTGTATTACAAGTCATTTCTTCTTTAACAGAAGCAGGCGTGCCTGTTGTCGCTCACCTCGGTTTAACGCCACAATCGGTCGGTGTGTTAGGTGGATATAAAGTACAAGGAAAAGATGCCGAAAGTGCTCGACGTCTCATACAAGAAGCAAAAGCGTGTGAACAAGCCGGAGCGATCGCCCTCGTTTTAGAATGTGTACCGAAGCAACTTGGTGAAGCGATAACAAAGCAATTGACAATTCCAACGATCGGTATCGGGGCGGGAGTCGGTACGGATGGACAAGTGCTCGTCTATCATGATGTGCTCGGATATGGGGTAGAACGTGTACCAAAATTTGTTAAACAATATGTGAACGTACAACAAACGATGCAACAAGCGCTAGCGGAGTATGTAGCTGACGTAAAAATGCGCCAATTTCCAAGCGATGAGCAATCGTTTACGATGAACGAACAACAATGGCTAGCGTTATACGGAGGGAAACAATCGTGATTACAATCGAAAAAATCGAACAGATGCAAGCCCGTATGTTAGCCGAACGGCAAAAAGGAAAAACGATTGGTTTCGTGCCAACGATGGGCTACTTGCACGAAGGACACGTTACGTTATTAAAGCGAGCGCGGGAGGAAAATGATTTTGTTGTTTTAAGCATTTTCGTCAACCCGCTTCAATTTGGACCGAATGAAGATTTTGAACGTTATCCACGCGATTTTGAACGCGACCATGAAATAGCTAAACGGGCGGGTGTTGATATCATCTTCTATCCGTCCGTTCGTGAAATGTATCCGCATAGGCCGTCGGTAACAGTGAAGGTGCATGAGCGCGTCGATGTACTTTGTGGCAAATCTCGCCCAGGGCACTTTGACGGGGTCGCAACGGTTGTGACGAAACTGTTTCATATTGTCATGCCACATCGCGCATATTTTGGAATGAAAGATGCGCAACAAGTGGCGGTCATCGATGGGCTTATTCGCGATTTCCATTTTCCGATTGAACTCGTTGCTGTTCCGACAGTGCGTGAAGACGATGGACTGGCGAAAAGTTCACGTAATTTGTATTTAAGCGAGCAAGAACGAAAAGAAGCCCCTGCGTTATATGCCGCTTTACAAAAAGGTAAATCATTAATTGAAGCAGGAGAACGCGACGTAGGGAAGGTACGACAAGCGATTGTGCATCATATTGAACAACATACAAATGGCGTCATTGATTATGTTGAAATTTTCTCTTATCCAGAGCTAAAGCCACTCGAGACGTTACAAGGAAAGATTATCCTTGCGCTCGCTGTACGGTTTACAAACGCTCGTTTGATTGATAATATCGTTATGAACGTACAATAAGGAGGCAACACCATGTTTCGCACATTAATGAACGCTAAAATTCATCGTGCTCGTGTGACGGAAGCGAATTTAAATTATGTCGGTAGCATTACAATTGATGAAGATATTTTAGATGCAGTTGGAATGGTTCCAAATGAGAAAGTACAAATTGTAAATAATAATAATGGAGCACGATTTGAAACATATATTATTCCTGGTGAAAGAGGAAGCGGTGTGTTTTGTTTAAATGGAGCAGCAGCTCGCCTTGTTCAAAAAGATGATATCATTATCGTGATTTCATATGTACTCGTACCAGAAGAAAAATTGGCGTCACATCGCCCAAAAATTGCGATTATGGACGAGCATAACCGCATTAAAGAACTCATCGTACAAGAGCCGGCGGCAACCGTTTTATAGCGGAGGCCATGCCGCCTCTTTTTGTTTGTTACACAGATGCGAGGTGAAAAAAGATGAATGATCGCTTTGTCGTCGTCGATATTGAAACGACAGGAAACGCTCCGAAAAAAGAAGATCGCATCATTCAAATCGGTTTTGTCGTCATCGAGGGCGACAAAGTTTGCGAAAGTTTTTCAACATTTATTCAGCCAGAGCGAGACATTCCCCCTTTTATTCAACAGTTAACGGGCATTGATCATACGATGGTGCATGATGCGCCACCGTTTCACCATATTGCCCCAATGCTTGTTGAAAAATGGGAAGGAGCTTATTTTGTCGCGCATAACGTTCATTTCGACTGGGCATTTTTACAAGAGGAGTTTATCCGAAGCGGCATACAACCGCCGACATGTCGGCTTTTAGATACGGTGGAGCTCGCCCGTTTTCTTATGCCGACACAGTCAAGCTATAAGTTGAATCATTTAGCTGAAGCGTTGTCGCTTGCACATGATCGTCCTCATCAAGCAGATTGCGACGCAGAAGCGACAGCCCAACTGCTTCTTTTTTTATTGCATAAGCTATCTCGTTTACCGATTGTGACATTAAAACAACTGCGCCGACACAGTCAAGCGCTAAAGAGTGAGTTAACTGCTCTTTTAGATCAATACATCACTAAAAAAGAACGCTCTCTTCAGCAGAACGAAGAAACGGTTGAATATGAAGGGGTCGCTTTAAAAAAATGGTTTTCGCCAAAACGAACTGACTACCGTAAACATATTCCATCTTTTTCACAATGGCTTGCGACAAACCCATTTGTTTCGCCATTTGAATATCGAGATGGACAAAAACAAATGATGGAAGACGTCGACTACGCGTTACAAACGTGTCAACATGCACTCATTGAAGCGGGAACAGGCATTGGAAAAACGATGGCGTACTTACTTCCTTCTGTTTTTTATGCGGTAAAGCAACAGCAACCTGTCGTCATTAGCACACATACGCTCCAGTTGCAAAAACAAATGATTGAAAAAGAATTACCGAGGGTCACACAGCTTGTTCCTTTTTCATTTACAACAGCTGTTTTGAAAGGCAAACGAAATTATATCAGCGTAAAAAAATTTGCTCGTACGTTAGACGATATAGATACGAACTACGATATCGCTTTAACAAAATGTCAATTGCTCGTCTGGCTAACAGAAACAGAGACAGGTGACGTCGATGAACTAAACTTAACTGCGGGAGGTACGCTATTTTGGGAAGATGTGCATAGCGATGACACGAATGAGGAATACGATTTTTTTGTTCGTGCCAAAGAGCAGGCTAAACATGCGCATGTCATTATTACAAACCATTCGTTCGTTATGCATGATTTAACTGCTGATGAAAAGTTTCTCCCTTCATATGAACAACTCATCATCGATGAAGCGCATCATTTAGAAGATGTAGCTGCTCATTTTTTCGGCAGGCACGTGTCATATGAGTACGTTCGCCTATTGTGGATACGAATGAACGACATTGCTATGATACACAAAATGGGTGCACTTCGCTCGCTTCTAGGCGATCTTGAATATGAACTAAATCAACTATTTCAATCTCTTCGCTATTATGTATTACGCAGACAAAAAGGAGATGGACGTATTCGTTATCGCTTTGTTCCTTGGAAAGAGTATGGGAAAGAATGGAATGGAACGATTGAATTACTTATGCGCATTATGAGCACAGTACAACAATTGGCGCAAATGATAGACGATATTCCAAAAGAAGAGCTACAACCTTTTACAACGTTTATTGACGTTTTATCTACGTTGCAACATTTATTAATGAACGACGACGATGACGTTGTTCGTTGGCTAGAAGTAGATGCAAAAGCAGCGGTTAATGCGGTTACGGTCATTTCACAGCCGCTCGATTTAGCCCATTTTTTTGCTGAGCAATTATTTTCACGTAAGCGGAGTGTTATTTTAACTTCAGCAACGTTAACGACAAACAATCGTTTCTCGTTTATGATTGCGCGACTTGGTCTTGATGATTTTTATCCATTAACGCGTATTATTCCTTCGCCGTTCTCATATGAAAAACAAGCTGCGCTTATGGTACCAAACGATGTGCCGACGTTTCCTTCTGTTACTGTTGAGCAATATGCTGAACATGCCGCCCAGCAAATTATTCGTATTGCTGAACATGCAAAAGGCCGCATGCTTGTATTGTTTACGTCATATGAGCTATTGAAACAAACGTATACCTTCGCAAAACAGCTCAATGACGAGCAATCATTTGTATTGCTTGCCCAAGGAGTAAGCGGTGGAAATGCCGCCAAATTAACAAGACATTTTCAACAATTCGAGCAAGCGATTTTATTTGGTACGAGTGGCTTTTGGGAAGGAGTGGACCTTCCAGGAAATGAAGTAACATGCGTCGTCATTGTTCGGCTACCATTTGCTCCACCAGATGATCCGGTCATGGAAGCGAAAAGCGATTATATTCGCGCCAAAGGGGGTAATCCGTTTTACGATTTATCGCTGCCACAAGCAATTTTGCGCTTTAAACAAGGATTTGGACGATTAATTCGTACAAAAGAAGATCGGGGAATCATTTTCGTTTTAGACCAACGATTATTAACAGCATCGTACAGTAAATATTTTTTACAATCATTGCCACATATCCGTATATATCATGCGCCACTTACCGAACTTTTACAACATGTAAATGAGTGGCTATAAAATTCCCTTCATCAGTAAAAGATAAAAGATGTAGATGAAGGGAGTGAATGTTTTGCAATGGATGCTATTCTTTTTTGTATTAAGTAGTTTCATGCATCCTTCAACGACAGGAGAGCACATTCAAAAAATCGATATGATGCTTGAAGAAGAAGAAATGGCCATTATTTTTTTACCGCTCAGTAACGGTGAAGCGACATTGTTTAAGCATGCAAGCGGAAAAACGATATTGCTCAATACAGGTGGACCACATACAGAACGCGAGTTAAAAAGATGGTTCGACCAATTTCATGTTAATGAAGTCGATGAACTTATACTAACGAGCGATGATGAAGAATATACCGGAAATGTCGAGTGGATTCACAAAACGTATGATCCGAAAATAGTGCATGAATGGAAAGAACAAAAAGTATATGAACCGCTTCCGCATTTTCGGATACAGCCGCTCTATATTGCCCATAAAGATGTAACGATGTCCCTTCAATACGGTCAACTCCGCCTTTTGTATATGGCGCACGCTGACAATGATGTCGAGCGAAAGTTGATGACCATGCCGCTTCATGACGTAAACATATTGAAAATTGCCCATTTCGGTATAAATGACTATCCGCGGACGTCTTTTTTAAAACATGTCGACCCACAAGTAGCAATCATTTTCAAAAAGCACGGCATCTGGCCGAGTGAACGGTTGCTTGAGCGGTTGTACGCGGCTTGGATCGATTGTTATGAGACAAATCGTTTTGGTGTGATTGTAGTGAAATGCAACTTAGAGGAATACGATGTCATGACATTTTAAAAAAAGGGCCAGCATTCGGCCCGCGGTGTGTACGATAGGAATTTTTTTAATTCAAATTGACCAATGTAGGAAATCGTTGCTACAATGAAGATGTTTACACACCGAAATCGGTGTGTAAGTGTATTGTTTCCGTTCATGATAAACGATATAAGTAACAAAATTTGTGCACATGGAGGATCGGGTCGTGGAGAGCAAAATCGAAGTATTAGCAACTGTAAAAGTTGAATACTCATCGGACTTATACAAAATTGTTGATTGTTTGAACCGAACGTTAAAAGAAAAAGATTTAATGTTCGGACTAGCGCTTGATGAAGAAAATAAAGAAAAGGCTGTGTTTACCATTTATCGAACGTAAGAAGGGATGAAGGTGAAAAAAATAGTCATTGCCTTCGTATGCGTGTTGTTCGCCGCTTTATTCCTATACATCGACGCATATAGCGATGCGATATCGTCTAAAAACGAAAGTGAACAACGTGCAATGAAGCAGGTGGAGAAAAAGGGAATTGTCGAAGTGACGGATGTGTATACGTATCGAGGTAGCGATGTATACGTCATCGTCATAGGCAAAAATGATAAAGGTGAACAAATGATTGCATGGGTGACGGAAAAAGGAAGAGTGGTTGATGTTCGAAAGGCTTCAGAAGGTATTACGAAACAACAAGCGCTCTCTTCCGTACAACCGTATCAACCAAAAGCGGTCGTATCAGTGAAATTAGGAATGGAAAAAGAGGTCCCGCTATGGGAAATTACATATATTGACGAACGAGACCGTTATTCGTTTTATTACGTTCGTTTTGAAGACGGGGCCTTTTTGAAAAGATATCATTTTGCGAGGGGGAAGGATTCATGAAGTTAGCGAAGCGCGTTGCATCATTAACGCCATCATCAACGCTTGCTATTACAGCGAAAGCGAAAGAACTAAAAGCAGCAGGGTACGATGTCATTGGGCTTGGCGCCGGTGAACCAGATTTTAATACGCCGCAACACATTATGGAAGCGGCTGTGAAAGCGATGTACGATGGACATACGAAATATACGCCATCTGGTGGATTAGCAACACTCAAAGAAGAGATTATTAAAAAATTTCAGCAAGACCAACAACTTGACTATAAACCGTCAGAAATTATTGTATGTGTCGGAGCGAAACATGCCCTTTACACGCTATTTCAAGTCATTTTAGACGAAGGTGATGAAGTCATTATTCCAACGCCGTATTGGGTGAGCTATCCAGAACAAGTGAAACTAGCAGGTGGCGTCCCGATATATGTTGAAGGGCTCGAACAAAATGAGTTTAAAATTACACCGGAGCAATTGAAACAAGCGATTACAGATCGCACGAAAGCAGTCATTATTAACTCACCAAGCAATCCAACGGGCGTCATTTATACGAAAGAAGAGCTACAAGCGCTCGGTGAAGTATGTTTGGCACATGATGTGTTGATTGTTTCTGATGAAATTTATGAAAAACTCGTTTACGGTGGACACGAACATGTTTCTGTTGCCCAACTCTCGCCTGAATTGAAAAAACAAACGATTATCATTAACGGAGTTTCGAAGTCACATTCCATGACAGGATGGCGCATTGGCTATGCAGCAGGAGATGCCGATATTATTCGTGCGATGACAGATTTAGCAAGCCATAGCACGTCAAACCCAACATCGATTGCCCAATATGCTGCCATTGCTGCATATAGCGGGTCTCAAGAGCCAGTCGAACAAATGCGGCAAGCGTTTGAAGAACGGTTAAATATTATTTACGATCGCCTTATTCAAATTCCTGGCTTTTCGTGTGTCAAGCCACAAGGTGCATTTTATTTGTTCCCAAATGCAAAAGAAGCGGCAACAATGACGGGATACGAAAGTGTCGATGCGTTTGTCGAAGCGTTGCTTGAAGAAGCAAAAGTCGCACTCGTCCCTGGTTCAGGATTTGGTGCACCAAATAACGTACGCTTATCATATGCGACATCGCTTGAATTACTTCATCAGGCGCTCGACCGTATCGCAACATTTGTCAATGAAAAAACGCGCGGCTAGTCGATATGACTAGCCTTTTCTTTACGTGTAAGAACGATCATCTTGCGTTTTTTTGTCGAAATGTATAATATTGATGATGTACATAACAGTTGAACGTCTTTGGAGGGAATTTTTGTGAAAACGACGATTGCAGAAGTACATAAATATGTAGGGCAAGAAGTAACGATTGGCGCTTGGCTTGCGAATAAACGGTCAAGCGGAAAAATCGCTTTTTTACAGTTGCGTGATGGCACAGGTTTTATTCAAGGAGTTGTAGAAAAAGCGCAAGTAAGTGAAGACGTATTTCAATCGGCAAAAAGCATAACACAAGAAAGTTCGCTATATGTCACAGGTATTGTGCGTGAAGATAATCGTTCACCGTTTGGATATGAGCTATCTGTCACAAACATTGAACTTATTCATATGGCTGTTGATTATCCGATTACACCAAAAGAACATGGTATTGAATTTTTGATGGATCATCGCCATTTATGGCTTCGCTCGAAGCGCCAACATGCGATTATGAAAATTCGTAACGAAGTCATTCGCGCCACATATGAATTTTTCAGTGAAAACGGCTTTGTGAAAGTGGATCCGCCAATTTTAACAGGAAGTGCGCCAGAAGGAACGACAGAATTGTTCCATACGAAATATTTTGATGAAGATGCGTATCTTTCACAAAGTGGACAACTATATATGGAAGCAGCAGCGATGGCACTTGGCAAAGTATTTTCGTTCGGTCCAACGTTCCGCGCGGAAAAATCAAAAACGCGTCGTCATTTAATTGAGTTTTGGATGATTGAGCCGGAGATGGCGTTTTATCAATTTGAAGATAACTTACAAATACAAGAACAATACGTTTCCCATATTGTGCAGTCCGTATTGAAAAATTGCCAACTAGAGCTTAAAACGCTCGGTCGTGATACGTCTAAGCTCGAAAATGTCAAGCCGCCATTTGCGCGCATTACGTATGATGAAGCGATTCAGCTTCTTCATAAGAAAGGATTCGACGACATTCAATGGGGCGATGACTTCGGTGCACCACATGAAACAGCGATTGCGGAAAGTTTTGATAAACCGGTATTTATTACACATTATCCAACGACATTAAAGCCGTTTTATATGCAGCCAGATCCAAATCGCCCAGAAGTCGTTCTTTGCGCGGATTTAATCGCTCCAGAAGGATACGGTGAAATTATTGGCGGTTCAGAGCGCATTCACGACTACAATTTATTAAAACAACGGTTAGAAGAACACCAATTGTCGCTTGATGCATATAAATGGTATTTAGAGCTTCGCCAATACGGTTCTGTCCCACATTCAGGTTTCGGACTAGGGCTTGAGCGAACCATCGCCTGGATTTGTGGTGTCGAACACGTTCGTGAAACGATTCCGTTTCCACGTTTACTTAATCGTTTATATCCATAATGATGAAATCCCCCGTGCTCACATGGGGGATTTGTTTTATGATATAATAGAGCGTGAGGTGTTTGACATGGATAATGAAATGATTCGCTTTTTTCGTGAAGGAAGTGTGGCCATTCCACGGTTATTATTAACGAACTATAAAGCGCTTGGATTAAATGAAACAGAGTTTATGTTATTGTTACACATCCATTCGTTTCTTGAACAAGGAACGTCATTTCCAACCCCAGATGAAATTGCTGCACGTATGACCATTTCTTCTGAAATGTGCATGCAACAGCTGCGAAAGCTTGTACAAAAGGGATTTTTGGCTATTGAAGAGCGAATGGATAACAACATCCATAGTGAATGTTACTCGCTTGATCCGCTTTGGGAAAAGCTCATTCGTGCTGTTTTTCAAGGCAAGAAACAAGAAGAAGAGCAAGAGGAACAATTGTACACCGTTTTTGAACATGAATTCGGTCGCCCGCTTTCCCCAATGGAATGTGAGACGCTAGCGATGTGGATGGATCAAGACGAACACGACCCCGTAATCATTAAAGCGGCGCTACGCGAGGCGGTATTGTCGGGAAAACTAAATTTCCGTTATATCGACCGTATTTTATTCGAATGGAAAAAGAATGGGATTAAAACGATTGAACAAGCACAACAACATGCCAAAAAGTTTCGTAAAAACCAAGTGAAGCAAGAGCAACCATATAAACCAACCGTTCCGATTTATAATTGGCTTGAACAGTCGTAGAAAGGATGGTTACATGTTAACGAAGCAACAAATTCGCTACTGTTTAGATGAGATAGCAAACATGTTTCCAAACGCGCATTGTGAGCTCATTCATCGCAATCCGTTTGAACTATTAATCGCTGTTGTTTTATCCGCGCAATGTACAGATGCGCTCGTCAATAAAGTGACGAGACAACTATTTGAGAAATATAAAACACCAGAAGATTACGTGTCTGTTTCGCTAGAAGAGCTTCAACAAGGCATACGTTCGATCGGACTATATCGCAATAAAGCAAAAAACATTCAGCAACTATGTCGTATATTAATCGAGCAATATAACGGAGAAGTACCAAAAAGTCGTGATGAACTAATGACGCTCCCGGGTGTCGGCCGAAAAACAGCGAACGTTGTCATATCTGTTGCATTCGGCATTCCTGCGATTGCTGTCGATACGCATGTCGAACGAGTGAGTAAACGGCTTGGTATTTGTCGTTGGAAAGATTCCGTGTTAGAAGTAGAAGAAACACTAATGAAAAAAATTCCGAAAGAAGAATGGTCGGTGACCCATCATCGCCTTATTTTTTTTGGACGTTATCATTGTAAAGCACAATCGCCGAAATGCGGCGTTTGTCCACTGTTGCATCTTTGTCGAGAAGGAAAAAAAAGGATGAAAGGGAAGATGTAAATGATCGTTCCAAAAACGTTTCAACATCCGCTCTTTTTTTCGATCGATTCCATTAATATTCCTACGTTTCAACCGTTTCCGATGATGATGAAGCACGTGCCGTTTTATTATGATATGACACAAGAGGAGAAGCCGTGGCAACGGAAAGAGCAGTCGCTTCCCGCTATATTTCAACTTTGGGAGGAAGAAAAACGTGAGTTTGCTCCGTTGTTTGCAACTCGTCAAGGGAATAAAGCAAAAGACGGAATGGTTCGAGGGATTAGCTACTTTTTATGTGCGCTACATTGGCTCAATGAACGAGCAGTAAGTGACGTATGCCATTGGGAAAAGGAAGTGGGATCGCTCCCGCTCAGCCCGTTAAATGTCGTTGATCGGCTTTCGTTTATTTTTGCTCGTCCGATCCTTCATCATTCTTTTGTTCAATTAGATGAACTATTTACCGAACTCATGAAGCTATTTTATAAACAAATGGTTCAACAAAAAAGAGACTGAGAATTGCACTCAGTCTCTTTTCTTATGTTATTATTGACGATTTGTTGTCCCGTTATTGTTTCCATTTCGTTGTTGATTGTTTGCTCCCGACGAATTTGTTGATGAATTGTTATTTGGGTTTGTCGGATTTGTCGGGTTTGTTGGTGTCCCCGGATTGTTTGGATTTGGCTCGGTCGGGTTTGTCGGTGTCCCCGGATTGTTTGGATTTGGCTCGGTCGGATTTGCTGGCGTCTCCGGAGTTTCTCCGTTTCCCGGTTGTCCCGGTGTTTCATTTTCTTTTGGTTGCTCCGGTTCTTTTTTCGGAATTTGCACAAGCGCTGTAGTTGGTGCGCTTAGTGTGCCATCTGCTGCGACGGCATATACTTCAAACAAGTACACCGAGCCTTCTTTCGCATCAACGGTCAGCTGTGAATCTTTCGTTTTAGCAATGACGGTTGGCTTACGTCCATCTACCGTTTGCCGTACTTCAAACGATATATCTTTTTCTGGATCGATTGTATACGACCACGACAACGAAATCGTTTGTGTCGCTGGATCGTATTGTGCTCGTAAGTCTTTTACTGGTTCAACCACTTCTTGTTTATCTTCAGCTACTTCTGTTGGTTCTTCGTAACCGCGAACAAAATATTCGTACGTAATTTCACTTTTTGGCGTATATTCGCTCGCTAGTTTTGGCGGATTTGTTCCTTTTTTTACGGCTAGCTTGACAACGCTTTTTGGCTGTTTAAAGTCACCGCCGCTGCCATCATCTACGTGAGAAATGACGCGCTTAAACAATTGCTTCGCATATTGTTGTTCATATTTTGATAAATATGCTTCGCTACTTTTTTTGCTAAATCCGGTCCAAATCGCCGCTGTATAGTTTGGCGTATAGCCGACGAACCAGCTGTCAGGAACGGCACCTTTTGAGAGACCGTACTTACGACGATCTTTTTCATCATAGTTTGTCGTTCCGGTTTTTCCCGCAATATGAAGCCCTGGTACGTTTGCTGCTGTCCCTGTTCCTGACTGAACGACTGTTTTTAACATATCGGTAATCATAAATGCTGTATAGTCTTTCATTGCAGCTTTTGGCTCTGGACGAAGATCTGCTTCTGTTCCATCTGGGAATACGACTTTTTTTACAGCGTGCGGTTCAATATAAATGCCACCGTTTCCGAATGCACTGTATGCACCTGCCATTTGCAATGGAGATACCCCTTTGCCGACGCCACCGACTGCATATGCTTCATGCATTTCTTCAAAGCCCATGCCAAGCTTGTTCGCAAATTGTTTGGCTCGCTCTAAGCCGACTTCTTGGAGCGCTTTTAGCGCTGGAATGTTTCGAGAACGGGCAAGCGCTGTTCGCATCGACATTTGTCCTTCGTATTTGCCGTCCCAGTTTTTGATTGGCGTTCCGTCCGAGTATTGATACGGTTCATCTTTTAATTGATGGTATGTCGACCATTTTAAATATTCAATTGCTGGACCGTAATCGACAATCGGCTTAATCGTTGAGCCGGGCTGTTTCCGTGTATCTGTAGCATAGTTAAATCCAAACGTGACTCCTTCTTCTTTTTTACGTCCGCCACCAAGTGCCCGAATTTCGCCAGTTTTTGTATCGACTAGAGCAATACCAGCTTGGAAATCAGCTTTGTTTGTGCGAATGACTTCGTTGGAATTGAGTAATTCCTCCACATACGACTGAGCGTTTGGATCTAGCGTTGTATAAATTTGTAATCCAGCTGTGAACACGTCAAGGCCTGTTTTTTCTGTCACTTCATCAATCACTTGATCAATAAATGAATCGTACGGGATCGTACTTTGTTGTTTATTTTCTGTTAATAGTGATTGTACAGGTACTTTTTTCGCTTCTTCGGCTTCTTCTTTTGAAATAAATCCATGTTTAGCCATAAGCGACAATACAGTATTCCGCCGTTTTTCTGCCGCTTCTGGATGTGTAAACGGATTGTAATTGTTCGGGCTTTGCGGAATGCCGGCGAGCAATGCTGCTTCTGGAAGCGTTAATTGTGATAAATCCGTTTTGCCAAAGTACGTTTCGGCTGCTTTTGCGACGCCGTAGGCTCGGTTTGAATAATAAATTTTATTCAAATACATTTCTAAAATTTCATGTTTTGAATATTTTTGCTCAAGCCGAATGGCGAGCCATAATTCTTGTACTTTTCGTTTCAACGTTTTTTCAGGTGTTAAAAAAGAAAGTTTTACGACTTGTTGTGTAATTGTACTTCCGCCTTCAGCTCCAAATCCTTCGCGAATATTCGCTACAACGGCTCCGAAAAAGCGTACAATATCAAAGCCGTGGTGTTTGTAAAAGCGAGCATCTTCTGTGGCGAGTACAGCTTCTTCAAGCACTTTCGGAATATCTTTATACGATACGTAAATGCGTTTTTGTTGCCCGAGTTCTGCCACTTTTTTACCGTTCACGTCGTACACGATTGACGCTAAAGGATCGCGCAACAACGTTTCATCAAGTGGAGGAGCATCTTTAATCATCCACGCAAACGCTGCTACACCAGAAAACATACCAATGGTCATGATTAGCAACATAATAAGCACAATTTTTTTCATCATTGAACGCCCTCGCTCACGCGGACGTTGTTTTTTTTGTTCCGCTTGTTTTCGTTCTGTTCGTGAACGATAGTTCGCCATATCGTTCCTCCTATTCTAAAAATATAGTTTGTCCACAATTTGAATATAATCGATTCGTGGGTGATAGCCAAGCGGAATGACATAACCATGTCTTTCGACTTCCGCCTTTGTTATCGATTTGCGACCACCTTGTTGCTTGCGCTCCCAATATTCAAGGAGGTAATGTGCATCCAATAAATATGTCTCATCAAACTTTGTAAAACGCAAAATCACGAAGCAAATCGCTCCGTGGGCTAGCACTTGTTTCATATGTTCAATTTGGTGTTCGTGAAAATTTTGAAGCGGAAACGATGTACGATTTCGTGTTTCTTTTGCTTCAAAGTCGATATATTTCCCACGGTATACGCCGTTATAGTCCGTTGTGGACGGTTGTTTAAAATACGCTTCTTTAATGACGGCAGCGCTTCGTTTCGGATAATCAACGCGCACAATTTGCACAGGCGTCGGTTTTTTATGAATGACGGCAATACCTTGAGCTAAATAATAAGCGTTTGTTTCATTTAAATCTGCCTCGAGCGTCATTCCGCGATTGCCATACGTATCTGCAGCGCTAGCACGCAACGTGCGCTCATGTTCTTTTTTCTCATACGCTCGCCCATTCGGATATTTCAACATATCATCCCCCCTTGAATGTTCACCATTATACCATATGTTTCGTCTGTTCGTCATTTTCATGAAAATTAGAAAAAGAAAGATGTTTTGAGGGAAGGGGAAGGTGAAAAGAAAGAGGCAGGGGGAACGTCATCCCCTTGCCTCTCTTATGTAGAAGGTTGATTTGGACCTTCTAGCTTCTTGTCGCCAAAACCTGACGTTTCTTCTTGCTTTGGCTTTTGTTTTTTCTTTTGTTCTTTTTTGGCCATCACAATGCCCCCTTTCGTCTTTTTATTTTGACCGATCATGTCAAAAACATGCGCATGGATTTGTCGAATTTTGTACACATAACACTTTGTTTGCCGAATTTCTTCTAGTTTTGTCAAGTGAGAAGGGAGGAAGTGAAAGATGGCGAATGTGTATGGCAAAGGTCGAAAGGGGGAGTTGGAGGATGGAACATATTCAAATGCAACTACAACAGTTGTTTGAGGAGATTGAGCAGTTGGAACATAAATTAAAAGAGCGTACAGAAGAACAAATGGCTGCACATTACGATATGCAGCAAGATAGTTTACAAGATATCGAACGCCAACTCGACAACATGGAACGACAAATGGAAAAAAAAGAAACATATACGTTCGCTCCAGCGATATAAAAGATATAAAAAGGTGGCATAGCAGCCACCTTCTATTCTTTTACCCGTTCAATCGTCACCGGGCGATGTTCTTCATTTCCTACTGTATCAATGGCGTAGTCAACCACTTCACGTTCTTTCGATGACGCCAATTCGCCATGTTTTGGCTTTTTGCTTTCATGACCTTTTTTCTTATGGTGAAAATGAACACCACGACCCATTTTCTCATGCCTCCTTTGTCATGCTAACGTCTCACTTAGCATGGCACAAGAGGGGACAAATCATTCAGCACTTCCTGAATATTGCTTTACTCGTTCATCATCAGGTTTGTAAGCACCAAGCGCTTCTAAATCGCGCACGAGATGGCGATACACACCAAGCGGCAATTCGTTGCGCAAATACAGTTGGCGCGCAAAATCAAGCAATTCGTTTGCATCAATCGGCTCATATTGTTTTGTCGCAATAAATTTGTTTTTTAATTCAATAATTGTCATAATTATTCCCTCCCCCTTTTGCACTTATCATAACATAAAAAAAGACGACATGTTAAATTCAAAAAATTGAGAATTCCGACATCGATTGACATGATTAGTCACGAACCATTTAGCTAAAAAACGAATATGATGTAATGAAAGGAGATGAGAAGCTATGTATCAACCATGGTCTACTATGCAAATGCCACATATTCCACCTGTTCATTATTATCCATACTATTCCCAACCGACTTCGTTTCCGACCCAGCCAGTCGTTCCGCCAGTTGTACCGTCGATGCCTCCATTCGCTCCACCAACCGCTTCTCCTTTTATGCCGCCGCTGTCTCCATTTACGAAACCGCCAAGCTTGCTTGAGCAGTTTAAAACAAAAGAAGGAACGTACGATATAACAAAAATGATGAATACGATGGGGCAGGCGGTGCAAGTCATGAACCAAATGAGCGGGCTTGTAAAAGGATTAACGCAAACGTTTAAATTGTAACGTTTGCGTTTTTTCGTATCGCTATTCAATTGGGATAAATGTTTTTTTCTGTGGGAGACGAATGATCAACTTACCGTCTTGAAATGATGCGTGAATGTCTGATTCACCCACAGGATAAGGGAGAAAAATAGATTTCATTGCTCGTTCATATGTGCGTTGGCGATGAACAATTTTTTTTTCATCATCAATTGTTTCCGTCTGTTCATCGTAAATGACCGATAGTAACAGGCGTGTATCATCTATGAACTGCAAATGAATACCGTCACGTTTTGCGTTTGGAATATGGGCAATAATGATGTATTCTTCATTTGTTTCACGCACATCAATCGGAATATAAACAGGTGAAAATGTGCGATGAACATATTCATCAAGCGCATGCAACATTTTTTTTAACGACCGATCATCGAAAAATGAATCGAGCATATGAGACAAATCTTTTTTCATCAGCACTCACTCCTTATAACATACGTTTGTTCGTAATATATGCAGGAAAAAAGTAAATCGTGCGCGAAACTTTTTATGTTGTCATTCGTAAATATATAAAAGAGATGAGAAAGGAAGAGATCGCGTGCAAAGAAAAAGAAAGGAAAACAAGCGACTAAACGCGAGACAGATTGTAAACAAATATAAAGAAAAAGGAATGAATATTAGCTTATGCAAGCCACGTTCAGCTATTAAATGGCTTTTTGTGCAAAACAGTTGCCTTTTTCCACGCATATGATACAATGAAACTAAAGTTCATACATGTCAAGAGACGAAGAGAGACCATACATGCATAATAAGCAAAAGCTTATTGTGCCTGTTTTGGTCTCTTTTTGTTCTTACAAGGGGGATCGTTATGTTTTCAGCAAAACAACGGATGCAAATGATTGAGGAAATGGGCAAAACAACGTATGATGTGCTCGTCATTGGTGGAGGAATTACTGGTTGTGGCATTGCGCTCGATGCAACGACGCGCGGAATGAAAACAGCGCTTGTTGAGATGCAAGATTTTGCAGCAGGTACGTCAAGCCGTTCAACGAAGCTCGTTCATGGCGGATTACGTTACTTAAAACAGTTCGAAGTGAAAATGGTCGCGGAAGTAGGAAAAGAGCGGGCAATCGTGTATGAAAACGGTCCGCACGTGACAACTCCGGAATGGATGTTATTGCCGATTCATCGCGGTGGCACGTTCGGCAGATGGAGCACATCGATCGGGCTATGGGTGTACGATCATTTAGCGCGCGTCAAAAAAGAAGAACGACGAACGATGTTATCAGCAGATGAGACGCTACAAAAAGAACCGTTAATTAAACGAGATGGATTGCTCGGTGGCGGCTATTATGTTGAATATCGAACAGATGATGCCCGACTGACGATTGAAGTGGTGAAAAAAGCGGTAGAATGTGGAGCACATGCGGTAAACTACGTGCAGGCACAATCGTTTTTGTACGACGAAAACGGACGTGTCATTGGCGTCATATGCCGGGAGCAAATCACAGGGCAAACGTTTACAATATATGCAAAAAAAATAGTCAATGCGGCAGGTCCATGGGTTGATATACTTCGTGAAAAAGACGGCTCAAATGTCGGAAAAAAATTACGTTTAACAAAAGGTGTGCACATTGTCATTGACCAAGCACATTTTCCACTTAAACAAGCGGTATACTTTGATACACCTGACGGTCGCATGGTATTTGCGATTCCGCGCGATGGGAAAACGTATGTTGGAACAACAGATACGTTTTATGATAGCGATCGTGCTCATCCGAAAATGACAAGTGACGATCGCGACTATTTATTGCGTGCCATTCATTACATGTTTCCTTCTGTTCATATTACAAAACAGCATATTGAATCGAGTTGGGCTGGTTTACGTCCTTTAATTTACGAAGAAGGAAAAGATCCATCAGAGATTTCTCGAAAAGATGAAATTTGGCAATCTCCTTCCGGCCTTATTACAATTGCAGGTGGAAAATTAACAGGGTATCGAAAAATGGCGGAAACGGTCGTTGATCTTATTGCTAAACAGCTAGGAAAGACGTATTCACCTTGTCAAACAAAACATTTGGCGATTTCCGGCGGGGACGTTGGCGGTGCAAATCAATGGCATACGTTTATGTCAAAAAAAGTAGCTGAAGGGCTTGCTTACGGATTTACAGAAGACGAAGCGAAGCGACTCGTTCAACGATACGGTACGAATGTCGATCATTTATTTGCCCTTACAAACACATATGATCGAAATAAAACGTCCCTTCCGCTCGATTGGTATGTGATGTGTGTATATGCGCTCGAACACGAAATGACCGTCACACCCCTTGACTTTTTCATTCGTCGCACAGGTGCCCTCTTTTTCGACATCGCTACTGTTCGCGAGCTAAAAGAAGCAGTCGTTGCATGTATGCAATCATATTTCAATTGGACAGAAGAAGAACGAAACCAATATGAACAACAAGTAAACATGGCGCTTCATGATGCGGTCATTCCATGTACGGAATGTTAGGCGGGTTCTCCCGCCTTTTTCATTTCTTGAAGTTTTTCCATAATGCGCCGTTTTCGATAAAACATCGCACCCGTTTCAGCTATATCAGCAATCATTGCTTGATTCGTCCATGCGCCAAATACCATTCCTGCGATAGGAATAGCTTGAAATAATTTTTTCCAACCGTATTGATCGCGAAACGCCCAAACGATTTCTCGCCATCCTTGCAATTGAGAAATGGTTTGCTGTTCGCTCTTGGATGACCATTCGTTTAAAATCGCTTGCTTGCCAACGACGTCAGCGAGCGAGAATTGTAAACATTTTAAGATAAACAATCGTTCTTCTTTTTCATGTGGATCAAATCCGTATATGATTGCAATTTCTTGCAATGTTTTTAAAGCTGTTCCAAGAACGACAGCAACATCGAGCAGTAACGTCAGTGCGCCACCAAAGCCTGTCGTTGCCCCTTGATATGTCGCAAACGTTTTTCGTTTTGCTACAAGTTTCTCACAAGCTTCATTCATCTTTTGTAACGGAATCGCGCGCACTTCATTTAACGTGATCTTACCATAAAATGAAGATAGGACGGCTCCTTTATTCACTAAATATTGTCCACCTGTTTGAATATATTGGCCAAGCTCATCAAGAAGATGTGCCATTTTTTTATGTATCCATGCCGGTGTTAAACGGTCAAGTAAAACAAATGGCAAACGGCTTATTTTTTCCCAAAACCAAATGCGCTTTTGTTCTTTTTCCCATTTTTCAATTTCGCGTAATTGATCGATTAAAAACGATTTGTCATCCATTCCGCTCACCTCGTGTATATATACGTGTAACAAAAAAGAAAGTTTCAAAAAACACCGGCGATATGGCCGGTGTTAATGAAATTGTACGTCAATTCGTTTTTTGTCGCTCGCTTGTACTTTCGGAATGCGAATTTCAAGCACCCCATTTTTATACGATGCTTGCACGTTTTCATGTGCAGCAGGGGAAGGGAGAGGAATCGTACGGTAAAACCTTCCGAAAAACCGCTCTTGCCGATGCATATGTTCATCGTGCACGTCATGTTGCCGGCGTACGTGTCCACTAATCGACAGCGTTTGATGATCAATATGAATATCGACGTCTTCTTTTCGTTCTAGCCCGGGAATGTCACACGTCACAATCATTTCTTTTTCATTTTCATGCACATCGACGCGAGGCATGCGAAACACATCATCTACGTGCGAAAAAAACGAAGGAAAGTTAGAAAACATACGTTCTATATCCCGCCGCATGACATCTAATGAACGAAATGGATCCATCGTAAAACCTCCTCGTATCATATTCGCTACGTATTTTGCGCAAATGACGGGATGTTATACAAAAAACTTGCCTTAGCGGGAAGGCAAGTTTTCGAGCTGTTGTACGTATAAACGAACGAGTTCGTATTGTTGTTTAGCATCAAGCGATGATGACGCAATACGCTTGATCGCCAATGAAAATTTCTCGTAAGGCGATTTTCTTAAACGCGGATGTGTCATTTCATCTAATAAATCGCGCCGAATCGCATCGATTAACACTTCTTCTGCTTCATTTTCCGTTGCGGGTAGCGAACGGTTTGACCATAATGATCGATACGCTTCTAACAGTTCCAAAAAAACTCCCCCCTTAATCAATGCGTTCAATCGTTTCTGCCATTTGTAAAAACGGATCTAACTCATTCGCTTGTTGGACAAAAATAGTCAGTCGCATCGGTGTTCCGTTCTTTACAACGAATACATATACTTCACCATCTGCAATGGCACTTTTATATACATCCGCACCGTTCAAACGCGTTCCTTTCGTCCATGTTATTTTTTCGACCGTCCCGTCTTTACTGCTCGCTTTTACATATTGTTCAGCTTGTTCTGCGATAAGTGACCAATCTGCCCCTTCATCGATGAGTTCGACCGTCATCGATGATTTTTCTTCATCAAGAAAAATCATATCTTTGCCTGGTTCAATTGCTTCTGCTTGATAACCGTCTAAAATATTCGCTTGAAACGGTTGATTGCTACTTTTATATGTGTAAAATGATTCGCTTGTTTGTTCGCCCGTTTCATTTTCGATCGTTGCTGTACGTTTAATTGTTTTTGCCATCGTCATAAATGTCTCAAGCCAGTTATCTTCTTTTTTCGTAAATACCGTTAAAAACATCGGGGCATCTCCTGTTACACCAATAATATAAACGACACTATCATCCACATGTGCCTCATACGCAATCGCATCTTCAAATGGCAACGTTCCTTCAAACGGTGTTGTTTGTTCGGATACAGCCATTGCTCGTTCTTTTGCGTACGTTTCGATTTGGTCTTTCGCTTCTTTCGGTAAAAGTTCAATGCGCATCCATTGCGCTTGCTCACTTTCATGCATGACGACATCTTTTCCAGGCTCTTCAGCTTCTAAACTAAATTTTGGTAATAGAGAAATCGTAAACGGTTGATTCGTACTTTCAACAGATGTCAATTCAAGCGAGGGTTGTTCTTTTTGTTGCTCTTTATTTGCAACAGGCTGTTTTGCTGGCGCGGTTGTTTGTTCGTTGCAAGCAGAGAGCAGTGTGACAGCTGCAACGATGCTAATGAATAACTTCGATCGTTGTTTCATATGTGTCGCTCCTTTAATCGTTTTTACTTTTATTGTCGTATAGTTTGACGTTTCATGCAAGTGTTCCTTTATATACAACCGTACGATTTCGTCCTTGCTGTTTCGCTTCATATAAGGCGATATCCGCCTGTTTAAATAGTTCTGTTTCATTTGTTGCAAGCGTCGGGAAAAGTGAAATGCCAATGGAAACTGTAATATGCACCGTTTGTTTTTGTACGACAAAGGGATAACGCTCAATCGTTGTTCGGACATGCTCGGCAAATGTTACTGCTTCATGTTCGCAACTGATAAGTAGGATCGAAAATTCCTCACCACCATTGCGAAACGCTAGACCGTTTTTCGGAACGAGCGAGCGAATGAGCTCACCAAGATGACGTAAAATGACATCTCCACCATCATGTCCGTACACGTCATTTACTGATTTAAAGCGATCAATATCAAATAAAATAAGCGCTAAACAGTTGTTTTGTTGCTTGACTTGTGCCATTTTTTCATTTAATGCAGTATGAAACTGACGAACGTTATAAAGCCCCGTTAAAAAATCAGTCGTTGCCCATGCTTTATAATGTTGCAATAAATCTTTTGATTGGCGAATATCTTTACAAATATTAGCGGCTACATATGTGGCTATAATCGAGATGGGCCAGAAAATGACTAACGTTTCAGTGTAAATGTAGCGATCTGGAATATTAATGAATAAGGCAATCGAAATGAAACACATGCTGTAAACGTTCATCCAAAACGTTGTTACCGCGATGTTTCGCTTCATCCAACGACTTATTAGCCCACAGCCGATTGCAATCGCAAGAGAAATAAAAAAAGAAACGAGCGATGCAAACATATTACCGAATAAAAATCGTCCTGCTCCCATAATGATCCCTGCCGCCAGTGCGCTTGGCATGCCGCCGTAGTAGCTGACGACAATGAGTGGAATGTGGCGCAAATCCGCAATAACTCCATGTCCAAGTGGAATGGAAAAAAGCATAAGCACAATGCTTAATAAGCCACAAAAAGCTCCAGCAAGTAGGCGCATATAAAAAGGAGATTGTTTATGAATGTTTAAAGGGAAAAATTTACTAATTAAATAAAAACCAGCAATAAGTATCCCGCTGTTGGCAATAAATTGTTTGATCATCCCTCGCTCCTCCTCTCTTTGCCAATATATGCGAATGAAAAAAAATGTTGCGGACAAACGCCGCAACATCTTTAAATAGAAATCGCCCATTCACCATTTCGCATAATCGGTTCACGTACACCATCTTTTGTGATCCCATCGACATTTAATTCATGAGAACCGATCATAAAATCTTCATGCACTAAGCTATCGTTTGCTCCACGTTCAAGCAATTCTTCTGTGCGCATATTTGTGCCGCCTTCGATATTTGTCGGATACGCTTTGCCGAGCGCCAAATGTGAGGCAGCATTTTCATCAAATAACGTATTATAAAACACAAGATTTGATTGTGAAATTGGCGAGCGATGTGGTACGAGTGCAATTTCTCCTAATCGACGTGCACCTTCATCTGTATCGAGCAAATGTTTCAACGTATCGTAGCCAACTTCTGCTGTAAAATCGACAACTTTACCATCTTTAAATGTAAGCGTAAAGCCGTCAATAATATTTCCGCCGTAGTTGAGTGGCTTTGTATTGCGCACAACACCATTCGTTCCATCTTTATGCGGCATTGTAAACACTTCTTCTGTCGGCATATTTGGATTAAATACAATGCCGTCTGTACTTTTTGCTGCGCCACCAGCCCAAATATGTCCATCCGGCAACGCAACAGTTAAATTTGTGCCCGGTCCGTCATAAATGAGTTGTTTATATTGTTTGTTGTTTAAATAATCGACAATGCGCGCTAATTTTTCATTGTGCGCTTTCCACGCATCAATCGGATCGTCTTGGTCGACGCGAGTGACTTGGAAAATAACGTCCCATAATTTTGCAATAGCTTCGTCCTCATCCATATTCGGAAATACTTTTTTCGCCCATGCTGGTGTCGGCACAGCAATTAAAGACCAGCAGTTATGATCGGCCATTAAGCGACTACGGTAATGTTGCAACGCCATGCTTGCTGCTTTTGTTGCTGCAGCTACTCGTGCAGGATCAATATCTTTTAATAAGTCTGGATTCGGTGCATAAATACTTAAAAACGCTCCACCTTTTTCGGCGACTTCCTCGCGTCCTTTCGCAAGCCATGTCGGGTATTCATGAAGCGCTTCTTCTGGCGCGTGTTTAAATTTTATGTACGTGATTTCTTCATCGCTCCACTCGACATGCACATGTTTTGCCCCAGCTTCGTACGCTTTTTTAGCAATTTCGCGCACAAGTGGAGCAGACGGTAGCGGAGCGTTAATAAACAACGTTTGCCCAGGTTGAATGTTTACCCCAACACGCACAGCAAGTTGTGCGTATTTTTGTAACTGTTTTTCTAACATAACAACGCCTCCTTATTGTAAAGCATACTACTATTTTAACAAAAGGAATGATGTTGTGAAAACATTTTCACTTGTATTATTATTTATTATTAAGGAACATCATTGGAAAGGGACTGACTTATGGAATGTGGTGACAAACAATTATTTTATGTTGAAGGCATGTTTATTTGTGCTCATGAACGAACGGTTGATGTACAAGTCAAAGGAGAGACGCTCACATTTACGACGACAGAACCGCTCATCGGTTTTTGTGCGGGAGATGATGTTGGCGTCGCTTTTTGTGAAATGGGTGAAGAAAAAAAGCTCATTTCGATGGAACGACAAGACGGACCTCCGCTTTCGTATGTGAACGGTGAATGGTTTGCGGAAATTATATTTATCGATTCGGTGGATGAGACAACATTTTTATTTGATTTATATCGTTCTCCTTATCGTGATGATGAACGAATGGTAACAAGCGAGCCGTTTTCGCGCGAACGTGGAACGATTATGACCGTTGTGTTTGTTCGACAAGACGGAAAAAATGTATTAAAGAAGGTGGTGAGCGGATGAATGTAGTCATTGCACCCGATTCATTTAAAGGAAGTTTATTAGCGAGCGAAGTGTGCACCATCATTAAAGAAGCGTTTCGCTGTGAATATCCAGAAGCGACAGTCGTCGCTGTTCCGATGGCAGACGGGGGAGAAGGGACGATGGAAGCGATCGTTTCTGCGATGAACGGCTCTTTTCAATATGTCACAGTTCGCGGTCCGCTGTTTGAAACGAGACAGGCGGCATATGGTGTTGTTCAAGATACAGCGGTCATTGAAGTTGCTCAGGTCATCGGTTTGCCGCTTGTTCCAATGGAAAGGCGCAATCCGCTTCACACGACCACGTATGGTGTTGGGGAAGTGATTATGGCAGCGCTTCATGCGGGGTACCGGCGTTTCGTCATCGGGCTTGGGGGAAGTAGTACAAACGACGGTGGGTTCGGTCTGTTATGTGCGCTCGGTGCCACGTTTACGAACGCCAAAGGAGAACCGTTGCCTCCGATCCCGTCTTCTTTACCGCATATTGCCTATGTTGATATGACATCCGTTGATCGACGTGTATACGAAAGCGAGTTTCTCATTGCATGTGATGTCGATAATCCGCTTTATGGGGAGCGAGGGGCATCGTACGTATTTGGACCGCAAAAAGGAGCAAATGATGAAACGATTCGTATATTAGATCAATGGATACATACGTATGCACAAACTATTGAACAGCAAATTGGTCGTTCATATGCACATGAGCAGGGAGCTGGAGCGGCAGGCGGTTTAGGTTTTGCCTTTTTATTGCTTGGGGGAAAATTAATGTCTGGAGCAAAACTTGTCGGGGAAACGGTGCAACTGCCGGAAAAAATGAAATGTGCACATATTGTCATTACGGGAGAAGGGCAAAGCGACGAGCAAACGTTGTACGGGAAAGTTCCGTGTTACGTTGGACAACTGGCGAACGAATATGACGTCCCTGCTTTTTTATTGTCCGGCAGTCTCGGCGATGGATTTGAAAAACTATATACATATTTTGTTAGTTGCGATGCGATTGCGACAAAACCGATGACGGTAGAACAATGTATGCAATCTGCTGCTACACTTTTATATACGAAAGCACGCAACCTTGCCCGTACGTTCAAACGGTTTTCCTAGTTGAGAACCGTTTCATTTACGCCTTTTTTTATTTTTATTAAACATTGTTCTAAATAAACAACAAACAAGGGGAGAAGCACCCCTTGTTTATTCCGCTTGTTCGACTAATTGCATAGACAAGGAAGATAAATGTTTCATCACGCGATGAATTTCTTCAATGGATCGTAAAATATAGTCGATTTGTTGTTGGTTTTCTTGGAACAGATGAGTATGATGATCGAGTTCCATTTTTGAAGCAACCATTGCTCCTTTTGTTTGTTCAACTTGACTAGAAGCTTCTTTTGCCATTGTACTCATATCGTTCATTTTGTGGACAAGGGTTGCAACTTGATGGTAGTTCGTTTCTATTCCTTCAATGATGTGTGTGCTCATTTGTTTTGTATGTTCAGCTAGTTTTCGTACTTCATCAGCAACGACAGCAAATCCTTTTCCTGCTTCTCCTGCTCGAGCCGCTTCAATTGCAGCGTTTAAAGCGAGCAAATTTGTTTGATCCGCAATCGTTTGAATTTGAGAAGACGTATTACGTATACTTTCAGATGAGTTAGATAATTGTTGTAAAATCGTAAGTACATCGTTTACTTTATCGACCACTTCATCGAATGTTTTGCGCGTTTGTTCAACTTGTTGTTCTGTTGAGTTCATAAGGCTAGATAAGTTTTGACTACTTTTCTGCGTCATTTCTGTTTGTTCTCTCACTCTTCTTGCTTTTTCTCCAGCTTCACTTAGCCCTGCCTCCGTTTGCTCAATTGAAGCGGCAAGCTGCTGACCCATATCACGTAATTGTAATTGAGTGGCGGTTTGTTTTTTAGTTAGTTGCTCCAACTGTTGCATTCGATCATCCATATAGGCACTCATAATGAGTTGTGAGTCAAAGTTAATAAGATGAAAGAGAGCAGTTATTATGTGAGTCCACCGATCAATTCTCCCTTCCTGTTCCGCATATGTTAATAGGCGTGGAAGCAGAGCTGTTACAATTGCTTCATATGTTGCGATCATCCATTCGATTGGTAAGCCACGTTTATGATGATTACTACCGAGCTGTTTCCGAAAAGAAATATAATCTTCATTAATTGTTGCTGAAAAGAGAGAGTCAACATATTCAACAAATACTTGTTTTAAACGTTCCCGCGTCGTTTTTGCATGTGCGACTGACTGCAATAGTGAAAACGAATATAAACGATTAAGCACATCTTCGACTGCCTCATCAACATGTTCCATAACGAGCGGTTTTATTTCCCGCAATAGTTGTAAATGTCCTTCTTTCACTCCCATGTAAGACAATCGTGCTTTCACTTCATTTGTTGTATGTACAATAGGTTCTCTACTGTCTAAGTGAAATGGCGGAAACTGTTTTTTATATTTAGCAAAAAGCATGGAACATCACTCCTTGTTATTGTTGTAATACAATTATATTCCTTGCATTATGAATTGACGAACAATAATGCGCTCCCAATATATTAAACATTGTTTTAAATAAACAACTAAAAAACACATTTTTAAGCGCTCGGCTAGTTGTCCTATTCGTTTCTTTTTCTTGCGCATATGATGTGAGAAAAGGAGGGATGCGAGTGCAAGTCATCGTATTTTTATATGTCATCGCTTACTACATGGCATTATTTATTATGTCTGGACAAACAGAAGTGATTGTTGGCTCATTTTTTTCGTTAGGTGGCATATTTCTTTCAATCCTTTTATTATGGAGAGCGTCCATTCGTATAAAAACAAATGAACGTGTATTTTGGACATGGATGACCGCTGGTGCAATTTTTTATTTTATTGCTGAAATGATTTATCGCATATATGAATGGGCGTTACAAACAGAGCCACCGTTTCCAGGGTGGGCAGACGTATTTTATATTTTATATTCTCTTGCCTGCATTGCAGCGTTAGTATATATCGTGATGCAACAGCAAAAAACCGTTGTCATATGGCAGTCATTATGGGATGCACTCATTGTGACATGCGTCATTATGGCATATAGCTGGATATACATTGTTCAACCAATCACCTATTTGGAAGAAGAAGTGTTATACATTTCTATTTTAGTTACTTATCCACTTCTTGATCTCGTCATGTTATTTTTACTTTTGTTTCTCTTTTTTGCAACAAACGTTCGCCGCATTTGGTTATGGAATATTGTCGGTGTTGGATGTTTTATATTTACAGATACTATTTATTTCGTACAAATGATGCAATTTCATTATGAATCCAATTCATGGTTAGATCCGTTATGGATTTTAAGTGTACTTATGATCGGGTTGTCAGGCTATCGCGCCAAAGATGGAGATTTATTGTTTCAAAAAAGAGAACATCTTTCCGTCATCACAGTCATTTTTCCGTATGTATGTTTTCTTATTTTAATGTGTGCTCCTTTTATTTCCCCAGACGATCGCATCGTCATCGCCTGTCTTGTGTTTGCGGTCGGGTTGATTTTCATTCGTCAATTTATGACGCTACAAGAAAATCGACAACTTTTGCAACGACTTCAAATATTAAATGACGACTTAGAGCAGAAAGTGGCGACACGAACAAGGGAGTTAACATATGTAAACGAACAACTTGCTTATGCCGCAAATCACGATTTTTTAACAGGACTTTTCAATCGGCGAGCATTCGTCACCAAGCTTGAGCGGGAGATTATTCATGCTAAAAATGAGCAACGTTGTCTCGCTGTCATTTTTATTGATATTGACCGTTTTAAACATATTAATGACTATTTTGGCCATCACATTGGGGATGAATTAATTGTACACATTGGAAAGGTATTAAAAGAAAAAGCTCGCCCAACCGACATTGTCGCTCGACAAGGCGGTGATGAATTTACAATTATTTTTACACCGTTACATCATATCGATGAGCTTCGTCGTTTTGTCAATGACATCGTTTCTATTAGTCAGCAACCGATCGCTGTTCAACATTTAGATATGCGTGTATCGCTTAGCGTAGGAGTAGCGGTGTATCCGTATGATGGGGAAACGGGCGATACGTTAATGAAACATGCGGATATGGCAATGTATCGCGCGAAAGAACACGGGAAAAACCAATATCGGTTTTTTAACGGTGAAATGGATCGCGTTATCTCACAAAAAACGACCATTGAAACCGCGCTTCACGAAGCGATCGAAAAAAAACAGTTTACGCTATTTTATCAACCACAATTTGATGTGCAAACAGGGGAATTAATTGGGATGGAGGCGCTCATTCGCTGGATTCACCCGAAGCTCGGTATGATTCCACCAAGTGTGTTCATCCCGATTGCCGAAGAAACAGGGCAAATTATTGCGATTGGTGAATGGGTGATGGAAGAAGCATGTCGTCAAGTGAAAGCATGGAACGAACAGATCGGGCGATCGTTTCGTATGAGCGTCAACATTTCACCAAAACAATTTTTAAAAGAAAACTTTGTTGAACATATTCATTCGGTCTTACAACAAACGAACTTGTCCCCAAACCACCTCGATTTAGAAATTACAGAAGGGGTGGCTGTATTTAACGAACAATATACAATCCATAAGCTACAACAATTAAAACAGCTCGGTGTTTGCATTTCGATTGATGATTTCGGAACAGGCTATTCGTCACTTAGTTATTTACGTAAATTTCCTATTGATCGTTTAAAAATTGCAAAACCATTTATTGACGGAATTACAGAAGAAAAAGAAGACGTTGCTGTTGTAAAAGCTATCATTTTACTTGCGAAAAACTTAAAATTACGCGTCATTGCAGAAGGGGTAGAAACGTTGCAACAATTGCACATTCTTCGCTCGTTACAATGCGATGAAATTCAAGGATATGTGCTCGGAAAGCCCGTGTCTGCCCACCTTTTTTCAAAAACGTACATCGAAAACCAGCTTCTAACTGATTGAAGTTGGTTCTTTTATAAAAAATCATTGACAATGATAATCAATTCATGTAAATTACAATGTGTATTGATATTAATTCTCAATACCGATTAGTTGACTACATGTTCGAGGGGGTAAACATATGTCGCGGTTGTATACAGAGCAACTTTCGATCGGATATGGAGAGCGCACCATTGTCGATCGGTTAACTGTACATATTCCAGATGAAAAAATAACGACAATTATCGGGCCGAACGGGTGCGGAAAATCGACGCTCTTAAAAGCGATGACGCGCATTATTCGTCATCAAGAGGGAGCGGTCATTTTAGACGGGAAACAAATTTCGCAAGAGCATACGAAATTGTTGGCGCAAAAAATGGCCATTTTACCGCAAACGCCGGAAAGCCCTGGCGGTTTAACGGTCGGTGAGCTCGTTTCTTACGGACGGTTTCCGTATCAAAAAGGATTCGGCCGGCTAACGAAGCGAGACTATGAAGTTATCGATTGGGCGCTTGAAGTGACCGGAACGATCGCATTTAAACATCGCTCCGTTGACTCGCTATCAGGTGGTCAAAGACAACGCGTCTGGATTGCGATGGCGCTTGCGCAAGAGACCGATATCATTTTTTTAGATGAACCGACGACGTATTTAGATATGGCGCATCAATTAGAGGTGCTCGAATTGTTGCAACGTTTAAACCGCGAACAAAAGCGCACGATCATTATGGTGTTGCATGATTTAAATCAAGCAGCACGCTTTGCAGATTATATGATCGCGATGAAAGACGGAAAAATCGTTCAAGCAGGAACGTGCGAACAAGTGATGACGCGCGACGTATTACGAAAAGTGTTTCATATCGACGCAGAAATCGGCCGCGACCCTCGAACAAACAAACCGATGTGTATCACATATCATTTAATAAAAGGAGATGCACAACATGTTGAACAAGCGAATGATGTCCATTCTTCTTTTGTTCGTCCTCATCTTGAGTGCGTGCGGTAATCAAGCAGCTGAAAAAGAACAAGAAAAGGAAGTAAAAGAGGCAAACGAACCAAAAACAATGACATATCAATCTGAAACAGGTCCAGTCGAAGTGCCTACGAATCCAAAGCGCGTTGTCGTTTTATCTTCCTTTTTAGCAGGTAGTGTGATGGCGTTAGATGTGCCAATTGTTGGTGTGGACTCTTGGGCAAAAATGAACCCGCGTTATGAGCCATATTTAAAAGATGCAAAGGAAGTAACAGATGAAAGTTTGGAACAAATTATCGAACTTGAGCCAGATTTAATTATTGCAGCGTCAACAAATAAAAACTTAGATAAATTAAAGGAAATTGCGCCGACTGTCACATATACGTACGGAAAAGTCGACTACTTAACACAACATTTAGAAATTGGAAAGCTATTGAATAAAGAAGAAGAAGCGAAAAAATGGATCGATGACTTCAAAAAGCGTGCGCAACAAGCTGGCGAAGACATTCGTGCGAAAATTGGTGAAAATGCAACCGTTTCGGTCATTGAAAACTTCGATAAGCAATTGTACGTATTCGGCAATAACTGGGGTCGTGGTACAGAAATTTTATATCAAGAAATGAAATTAAAAATGCCGAAAGCAGTTGAAGAACATGCATTGAAAGACGGATACTATGCGATTTCCCTTGAAGTGCTTCCGCAATTTGCTGGAGACTATGTCATCTTCAGCAAAAACGCAGATGGTGACCTTTCATTTACAGAAACAGAAACATATAAAAACATTCCGGCTGTAAAAAATAATCGCGTCTTTGAAGCAAACGCAAAAGAATTTTACTTTAACGATCCAATTACGCTAGAGTATCAGCTTGAGTTTTTCAAAAAGCACTTTTTAGGGGAGTAATGTAGTAAAAAGAGGAGTTCGTCGCGAATTCCTCTTTCTTTATGTGAGAGAAGAGAGAGGATGTATATGCTGAAAAAATTTATATTTGCTTTATGCATATGGTTAGTGATGTTTGTTTTTTCTATCGTAATCGGAGCTGCAGAGACGACAATTAAAGATGTATGGCTCGCGATGACAGCGCCAGAGACAAGCGAACAAACAATGATGATTTATGAAGTCCGTCTCCCGCGTGAAGCGGCAGCTGTCGTTGTGGGCGCAGCGTTAGCTGTTGCGGGTGCTATTATGCAAGGGATGACGAGAAACCCATTGGCCGATCCAGGATTAATTGGACTGACAGCAGGGGCGAACGCCGCGTTAGCCGCAATGTTTGCTTTTTTTCCTGACGCAAACTATATCGAAACCGTATTTGCCTGCTTCCTTGGTGCGTCGCTCGGTGGCTTGCTCGTATTTGGCATCGGTGCAAAGTCATTTTCACCGTTTCGCATCGTGCTAGCCGGTGCCGCGATTTCTACCTTCTTATATGCGGTCGCAGAAGGGATTGGACTCATATATAAAGTGTCAAAAGATGTATCGATGTGGACAGCTGGTGGGATGATGGGGACGACATGGCATGAACTGAAAATCGTTACCCCATTCATTTGTTTCGCCATGCTTATCGCTTTTTGGCAAAGTCGACAGTTAACGATTTTAAGTATGAGTGAAGAAGTAGCCGTCGGACTTGGCCAGCAACTGACGCGTGTAAAAACGATTCTTTTTTTCATCGTCATTGTACTAGCTGGTGCGTCTGTTGCGCTTGTTGGCAACTTAGCGTTCGTCGGTTTAATGATTCCCCATCTTGTTCGTTCGTTCGTCGGAACAGATTATCGTTTTATTTTGCCGATGAGCGCGATCGGTGGGGCAACGTTTATGTTGCTTGCAGATACAATCGCACGAATGATTCATGCACCATATGAGACACCCGTTGTCGCAGTTGTGGCGGTTATGGGGCTTCCGTTTTTTCTTTTCATTGTGCGTAAAGGAGAGAAAATGTTATGATCGTACCTCAGTTACGAAAAAAACAGCGCATCATTTTGCTCGTTTTGCTTATGTTCATTTGCATGACGGCCATCATCAGCATGGGGACAGGCTATTCCGCTTTATCTTTCGACCGGCTCATTCCGGTGCTATTAGGTGAAGGGACGTTTAAAGAACAGTTCGTTCTTTTTTCTATTCGCTTACCACGCATCGCGCTCACGTTGCTTGCAGGAATGGCATTAGCGTTATCAGGTGCGATTTTACAAATCATTATGCGCAACGATTTAGCTGATCCAGGTGTCGTCGGTATAAACGCTGGTGCTGGTGTGGCAGTTGCTCTGTTCTTTTTATTTATTCCGATTCAAGCTACATCGTTTGCTTATATCATTCCGCTTGTTTCCTTTTGTGGTGCGCTACTTACAGCCATCCTCATTTATGCGTTATCATACAATAAACAAACGGGGCTTCAACCGATTCGGCTCGTGTTAATCGGGATCGGTTGCGCAACAGCGTTTTCAGGACTCATGATTGTGCTCGTTTCAGGTGCTGATCGCACGAAAGTCGATTTTATTGCGAAATGGTTAGCAGGGGGCATTTGGGGGACAGATTGGGCGTTTGTGCTCGCTTTATTGCCTTGGCTGATGATTCTTGTCCCTTTTGTTTTATATAAAGCCCATCGTCTTAATGTATTGCAATTGAGCGACCCGGTAGCGATCGGCATCGGGCTATCACTTGATCGGGAACGACTTGTTTTATTGCTTACAGCGGTCGCACTTGCTGCATCGGCAGTGTCCGTTACAGGCGGTATCGCATTTGTTGGTTTAATGGCGCCACATATCGCTCGTGCGCTTGTTGGACCGCGCAATGAGTTAAGTTTACCTGTCGCCATGCTGATGGGTGGTGCATTGTTATTGCTTGCTGATACGATTGGACGAAATCTTATTGAACCAGATGGCCTCCCTGCCGGTGTGCTCGTATCGCTCATCGGTGCACCTTATTTTGTTTATTTATTATGGAAAAAGAAATAAACGTATGATACGATAAGTGTAAACTTTTTTGTTTATAAGGTTTACAAAAAGGAGGAGAGGTGCATTGTGGGAGGAATTGCAATTACATATCGAACAACTTGCGGGCAAAGCGCAAAAACGAACATTAGTCAAAACAGAAAGTGACGGTTGTTTTATACATATGGACGGACGTCATCTATTTAATTTGTCATCGAACAACTATTTAGGTCTCGCAAATGACGAACGGTTAATTCATGCCAGCATCGAAGCAACAAGAAGATACGGCGTTGGAGCGACTGCTTCACGCCTTGTCGTTGGAAATCATTCCCTATATGAACAAGCAGAAGAAGCGTTGATCCGTTGGAAAGGTTGTGAAGCCGCACTCATCGTCAATAGTGGATACACAGCAAATATCGGCATTCTTTCTTCTTTAGCAGGACGAGATGCAATTATTTTCAGCGACAAATGGAATCATGCAAGCATTGTGGATGGCGCGATATTAAGCCGGGCGGAAGTGAGACGCTATCGCCATGCCGATATGGATCATTTGGAGACGTTATTAAAGAAAGCAGAGAGACATAAACGGAAAATCATTGTGACGGATACAATTTTCAGTATGGACGGAGATGTTGCACCGTTACGTGATCTCGTTATGTTAAAAGAAACGTACGGTGCCATGCTCGTCGTGGATGAAGCACATGCGAGTGGTGTATATGGGAAAAATGGAGAAGGAATGGCTCACGAACTTCAACTCGCACAACATATTGACATACATATGGGGACATGTAGTAAGGCGCTTGGTGCATATGGGGCATACGTCACTGGAAAACGCGTCTTTATTGATTATTTGATGAACACGATGCGTCCATTTATTTTTACAACCGCATTACCTCCAAGCGTTCTCGGTGCCATTTGTGCAGCTGTTGATATCGTACAACGTGAGATCACATTGCGTCACCATTTACATGCATTAAGCGATTACTTCCGTACACGTCTTCAACAGGTAGGGTTTCATATTGGTGAAAGCACGACGCACATTGTACCAATCATTGTTGGCGACAACGAACGGGCGCTTGCGTTTAGTGCTCAATTGCGCGAGCGTGGTATTGCTGCTGTTGCGATTCGCCCACCAACTGTACCAGAAGGCACAGCGCGCATTCGTTTTGCACTCATGGCGACGATGACAAACCAACAAATTGATTGGGCGCTTTCGCATATTTTTGAAGTTGGAAAAGAAATGGGGCTGATCGCATGAACGTGTTATTATTGCCTGGGTGGGGGATGAAAAGTGACGTTTTTACCCCGCTCATTGAAGCGCTTCAGCTAAATGATGTCACGATCGTTGAATGGGAGCATATGCGCGATGTGAATCATTTTTTTACGAAAGCCAAAGAAGCGTTGCACGCTCCTTCGCTTGTTATCGGTTGGTCCCTTGGATCGCTTGTCGCTTTACAACTCGGTATGCACCCGTATGTTACGCATCTTGTATGTATCGGTGGCACAAGCCGGTTTACAACATCCGAAAATTATCATGCAGGTTGGCATGCGCGCGTTGTTGAGCGTATGAAAGTACAAGTAGTACGACAAACAAATAAAACGATTCAGTCGTTTATTGATATGTTGTGGGGAGAGAAAGAAGCACGACCATTTCCACATATGCATGATCGAACGTCTGACTTGTTGCTCGGATTAGATTATTTACTAGCGACAGATGTACGAGACCAGCTACAACAAATGGATGTGCCGCTTTTACTTATTCACGGTGAACAAGATCGCATTTGCCCTCCCCAAGCTGCGCAGTATATATACGAGCGAACAAGGAATTGTACGTTGAAGCTTTTACGAAACGTCGGACATGCACCACACGTCACGCAACCATATGCGTGTGCTCATGTCATTCAAACATGGTTAGGTGGTGGAAGCAATGATTGATAAACAGTTGATGCAAAAACGATTTAGCGAACGAGCAAAGACGTACGATCAGTTTGCTAACGTACAAAAAAAGATGGCACATAAATTAATGAAGCATATCGCTCGCCCTCCAAAAACGATTTTAGAAATCGGGTGTGGTACAGGATATTTAACGAAGTTGTTACACGATGCGTATCCGCATGCGAAGCTAACAGCTGTCGACATCGCCCCGGGTATGATTCAAATGGCGAAACAAAGGCTTGGCGACGCACCGATTACGTGGTTATGTGCAGATGTGGAAGAAGCACCGATCGACGAAATGTATGATATCATCATTTCTAACGCGACGTTTCAATGGTTCGTCCAGCCGAAACGAACGATTGCTAAACTTGTTAATCAGCGGAATGAAGGCGGTCAACTGCTTTTCTCCACATTCGGAAACCGAACGTTTTACGAGCTGCACACATCATTTGCTTACGCTTTAGCGAGCGAACATATTGATGAGCCGCTTCGTATCGGGCCATCGTTTCCGACGTTTTCCGATTGGCTTCACATGCATCCTTATGCTCGGGGGCATGAGCGCATGGAAGTAGAATATTTTCCGTCGGTACGCGACTTTTTCTTATCCCTTCGCCACATCGGTGCAACAAATAGTACGTCTGGACGTTATTGTCAACGCCCGTCCGTGTTTAAAACGATGATGAACGAATACGAAAGCCGATTTGCTGAAAATGGCTTCATTCGTGCGACATATCATTGCATTTGGATTGACATCACTTAGGTGGTGTCATGTTTTTTCCGTAAAAAATTTCATCCATTTCAATACGCAATTTATGTGTAATTGCTTCAACTTCTTCTTTTGTCAGTTGATCTTTTGACAACTCAAACAAATAGTTGTCTAAATCAAACTCACGCAATTTACATTTCGTATGAAAAATATGTTCTTGATACACGTTCACATCAATCATATCGTATTGTTTCCGAATGTCGTCAGGAATGTAGTTTTGAATGGATGTAATATCGTGATCAATAAATAACTTTTTTCCAGAAATGTCGCGTGTAAATCCTCGTACACGATAGTCGATAATCATAATATCGGTCTCGAATGAACGAATTAAATAATCAAGCGCCTTTAACGGCGAAATTTCTCCACACGTTGCAACATCAATATCAGCCCGAAACGTGCTAATCCCATCATTCGGATGATATTCTGGATATGTATGCACTGTAATATGACTTTTATCGAGCGCACAAACGACCGCTTGTGGCACAGGCGGTTCTTCTTTTGGCACTTCAATCGGTCCTTCTGATATAAGCATTGTGACGCTAGCCCCTTGAGGAACATAATCTTGCTTGGCGATATTCAAAATGTGCGCTCCAATCATATCCGCCACGTTTTTTAAAATATTCGTCAACCGCTCCGCATTATACACTTCATCAATGTATGCAATATACGCTTCCCGCTCGCTTGCCGTTTTCGTATAACAAATGTCGTACATATTAAAACTAAGCGATTTCGTTAAGTTATTAAATCCGTGTAGTTTCATCATAAACCTTCCTTTCTTATGTATGCTGTTTATTATGTTGTCGATTTATGGAGATTTGTATGTATGGGGAGGGGAAGGAAAAAGATGAGGGAGGAATGTGAGAAAGTGAGCTTTATTTTTTGTGTTCATATAATAAAGCCCTTAAACATAGTTTTTTATTTCAAAAGGGTGGGTAATATTGTAAAATAGAGGGAGATGGACAGAAAAGGAGAGGATACGATGCCTGTTTATAACAAACTCGTTCGGGATTTGATTCCGAACATTATTGAGGAAGCTGGAAAGACGTTTACAATGCGCACGTTAAGTGATGGAGAATATCGCGAACAGTTGCGGAAGAAAGTATTCGAGGAATTAGAGGAATATATGAACGCATCAGATGATGTCACAGCGGTGGAAGAATTAGCGGATGTATTAGAAATTATACATGCGCTTGCCGAATGCCATGGGGCAACGATCGAACAAGTCGAAGCCGTTCGTGCCTCGAAAGCGGAAAAACGAGGAGGGTTTAAAGAGAAAATTTTCTTAATTGAGGTACATGATGAGTAAAATCGAGTTTGTCAAAAGTCATCTAATTGAAAAACTAAATGAACATATTGAAACAGCCTCGACGATTTATATGTTGACGTCGTTTGTGATGAAGTCGGGCGTGGACGTCATCCAAGAAACGTTAAGAAAAGCCGCTGAACGAGGAGCAGATATTAAAATTTGTGCTGGGGATTATTTATATGTCACACAACCAGAAGCTTTACGTCAACTTATAGCGATCCATCCGAATGTTGAAGTTCGGTTATGGAAAAGTAACGGTATTTCTTTTCACCCGAAAGCGTATTTATTTGAAAATCAAAATGATGGATATTTTATTATCGGTTCATCGAATTTATCGCGTTCTGCATTAACAAGTGGCGTTGAATGGAATGTTGGCGTGCCTAAATGTGTGGAAGAAAGTGTATTTGCTCAAGTGATGAATGAGTTTTTAACTCTTTTTTATGCGGAACAAACGGTACAAGTAAATACCGAAACGTTAAAGCAATATAAACAACAATATGACGATTATCATCAACGTCATACAAATCTCGTGCGACAATGGACGAAGCTAGAGGAAGTAGAGTTGATGCTTCCAACGACAAAGAAAGAAGAAACGGAAATGATTTATGATGAAAAGGCTTCATACGGGACCATTCAGCCACGCTTTGCGCAAGTAGAAGCGCTTGCTCAGCTAGAGGCTACATACGAAGAAGGTTATGATCGAGCGATGGTCGTCATGGCGACAGGATTAGGGAAAACGTACTTGGCTGCTTTTTTTGCTCGAAAGTTTCAAAGAGTGCTATTTGTAGCGCACCGCGAAGAAATTTTACATCAGGCGAAGCGTTCGTTTGCGCAAGTGCTTTCGAATAAGACGTTCGGTATTTACGACGGCAAAATGAAAGAAGGACAAGCCGACGTCGTGTTTGCGTCGATTTTTACGCTAAGCATGAAAAAACATTTAGAAATATTTGCGAAAGACGCGTTTGATCTCATTGTCATTGACGAATTTCATCATGCCGCTGCGAAGTCATATGAACGGGTGCTTGCGTATTTCCATCCGAAATTTTTACTCGGCATTACCGCAACGCCTGATCGTAATGACTATAAAGACGTATACGCGCTTTGCGACGGAAATGTGGCGTACCGCATTGATTTTATCGAAGCGGTACAGCGCGGGTGGCTTGCGCCATTTCACTATTATGGCGTATATGACGATACAGATTATACGAAAATCGCTTGGTGCGGCAACCGCTACGATGAAGAACAACTATTGCAAGCACAACTTCGGCACGAAATGGCAGAACGCATTTTGCAAGCTTGGGAGAAATATAAGCAAACGAAAACGCTCGTGTTTTGTTCATCGATTCGTCAAGCGGATTTTTTAGCTGATTATTTTACTAAGCACGGTTATCGAGCGATTAGTTTGCATTCCAAACAAATACATATCACGCGCTCGAAAGCGATTGAGCTACTTGAAAAAGGTAAATTAGACGCAATTTTTACTGTTGATTTGTTTAACGAAGGCGTCGATATTCCCGCGGTCGATACGCTATTATTTGTCCGTCCGACAGAGTCATTAACGGTTTTCACCCAACAAGTCGGGCGCGGCTTGCGTCTTCATCCAGAAAAACAATATTGTGTCATTATCGACTTAATCGGAAACTATCGCAATGCCGATGTGAAGCTAGCCTTATTTGATACGCAAAAAGAAGAAAGAAAAAAACAAAAGTCTGTGATTCCTGTTACCCCTAACGGATGTGTTGTCGATTTTGATGTTCGCGTCGTTCATTTATTAGAAGAGATGCGTAGAAAAAGACAACCGCGCAAAGAAAAGCTCTTTACTGACTACGAGGACGTCAAACAGCAACTTGGTCGTCGCCCAACGTATCTTGAACTTCACTTGCACGGTCGCAGCATCGCAAAAGAATATCGCGATGAGTTTCAATCGTACGTCGGCTTTCTTTACTGGGCGAACGAATTATCCGAGAGGGAAAAAGAAGTGTTTTTGAAATACGAAGCTTGGCTTACGGAAGTTGAGCGAACAGTGATGACAAAAAGCTACAAAATGGTCGTCTTGCAGGCGATGTTAAACCGCGGGCCGTCACGCTGGCATTTGCCAATCACGCCAACCGAAGTCGCCCCATTTTTCCATCAATATTTGATTGAAAAAGAATACCGAAAGCGCATCGATTTCTCTGACGGAGAAACGAAACGCTTATGGCAATACGACGAACAAAAAGTCGCCAAACTCATCGCCAAAATGCCGATGACGAAATGGAGCGGCAGTTCCAACGGACTTCTTTCGTTTGAAAATAACGTCTTCTCGCCCACCTTCTCCATCTCGACGGAAGACGAGTACATTTTATACGAATGGACGCAAGAAATTTGCGAATATCGGTTGCATGCGTATTTTGAGAGGAAAAGCGGGGGAGGCATTCGGAAATAAGAAAAGCAAAGGGGATGAGTGTTCATGTATTCCATTCTTGAAAACTTGCGCTGTCCAATTTGCAGAAAAACATTTAAACGGCAAGACCGAGTCATTCTCGATGTAATTAATACAGTTATACACCATCAATGCTACTATACATGTGTAGGAAGAAAACTGTTTCCGATCAAAGACGAAGGATCGTTTCGGAAGATAATTGCGACGTATGAATTTTTTTGGAATGAATAACATTCTTGTTAAATAATTACATGGAATTGAAAGGATTATCCTAGAACGAAAAGAGTATATTAAGAAAGCGTATCCAAAATTTCACGGAACAGACGTTCTTATATTTTCTCATAAAAGAGCTTTGATTTTATGTTCTTGGCTTGCTACTGCACTAAATTTTTCGATGAAATCCAGACATAGGAGGCGGCAGAGATCTTCGATATATGGTAGAATGATTTATATCAGTTATGAAAGAACATACATTCGTTCTTGAGGAGGTATGTTATATTATGTCTGGAAAAAAATATAAAGTGGCGAGTTTATTTGCAGGAATCGGGGGTATAGATTTAGGTTTTGAACAAGCTGGAGCGGAAGTTATTTGGGCAAACGAAATGGACAAGAATGCATGTATTACTTATAGGGAGAATTTTAAACATACTTTAATTGAGGAGGATGTTAGAAAAGTTAATGAGTATAGTGTTCCGAAGATAGATATTTTAACAGCTGGTTGGCCTTGCGTAGCTTTTAGTATCGCTGGAAGAAGGCACGGTATGCACTATAAATGTAAAGGTTGTGGTCATGAACATTTAGTAACTTTTGAAGAATATATGGGAATCCCTGTATGTCCAAAATGTAGTGGACATACTGAAGCAAAAGATCCTAGAGGTACTCTATTTTATGATATTATTAGATTTCTCCGTGCAACACAGCCTAAGGCATTTCTTTTAGAGAATGTAAAAAATCTTAAAAGCCATGATGGTGGCAGAACATTTAAAGTTATTGAGGAAATGCTATATGCAGAAGGGTATTATTTTACGAGCAAAGTTTTGAATACAATGGATTATGGCAACATTCCACAAAATAGGGAGCGTATTTTTATTGTGGGATTTAAAGATAAGAGAGCATTGGCGAGTTTTAACTTTCCTCAGCCACAGCCTTTAACAAAGACAATAGATGATATTTTGGAAAGAGGAAAGAAGCAGGAGGATAAATATTATTATACTGAAAAGTCACAATACTACCCTATGTTAACAGAAGCTATGCGTAGAAAAGACACTGTATATCAGCTACGAAGAGTTTATGTGAGAGAGAACCAAAGTAATGTATGTCCGACACTTACTGCTAATATGGGTACAGGAGGACACAATGTTCCGCTCATTCTTGATGATTATGGAATAAGAAAAATTACACCGCGTGAGGCGTTGTCGTTTCAGGGTTTCCCTAAGGAATTCAAAATTCCTAAGGGAATGGCCGACTCACACATTTATAAACAAGCAGGAAATTCTGTTTCTGTTCCGGTAGTGAGGGCAATTGCAGAAAATATAATTAAAGCATTGGATTCAGTTTATACTGACATAACCGATAATTATGACAAGGATACTAGCTCAAAAGAAATAGAACAATTAGAACTCTTTGTGTAAATCAAACCTTCCCATCCGTTTTAATATATTTTATTATTTGGATGGGGAGGTTTATTTTATGGAAAAGCTAAGGATAGAAAAAAACAAAAAAAACGAAAATATCTACTATTTAACAAACCCTAAGGAATTTAGTAGCATGGGTAGCTTTGATTCGTTAACCTTGGAAAATGCATTTAATTTTGCGTATGATATGAGTTTTGATAATAAAGGTGCACACAGAGATCATCGAAGTGGGGGAACATACAGAAGAAAAAATGGAGAAATCTTTACTGATACTTTTCAAGGAAAACTAGGTGAATTTGCAATATATGATTATTTTAAGGAGAACGGTATTTTGTTGAATTATCCTGACTTAAAGACACACCAATTGGGAATATGGGACACGAGTGATTTTGAAATAAATGGTCTCAAAATTGCTGTAAAATCGACGAAAAAATATGGACAGTTGTTGCTACTAGAAAAGGCAGATTGGGATTCAAAGGGACAATACATCCCTAATCTAAGTAATGGGAACGGGATTTATGATGTTTTTATCCTAGTAAGGATATCCCCTTCTATTTCATTCCTAATGAAGAAAAATAAATTATATTATTCAAATAAGGTTGAGAAAAACGTCTTAAAAAGAACCATTTTTGCACAACGTTTTAACTATGATATACCTGGATTCATAGATAGAGAGGTACTTGTCAAGTTGATTGCAGGAAACTTTGTTATTCCTAAGGGAGCGATGTTGAACTCATCAAGAACTGTAATGGATGCAGACAATTATTATATTCAGGCAGGGGATATGATGGATATAAAGGATTTAGTTAGTTACTTGAAGAGTAACATTTAATGTAAATTTAAAAATTGAAAAATGGCAAACTCAGAGAGACCTCGCGCGCGCGAAGGAGCCTCTCACTTGCCAGATATAAATACATTAGTTGCCTCTTTTACGTACGGACAAAGTAATTTTATTTAGGAAAAACAAAATTCAACTCATACATTAGTTTTTATTTTTTGGAATTCGTTTTGAAACTCATCATATGATCCTATGCTACAGAAATCAATTGAAAAGTATTTTTCGCTGTGTTTATACACTGTCACAGAATCAATGCCTAATATTTTTAGTTTATCGTAAGTAAGAAGCTCGCCTTCTTTCAATCTCATTACTTTTCTGAGAAGCCATTCCCCGAGAGCGCTATTAGGATTAGACATGAGTGCTTTGCTGTTTTCTTGACAAACCTTAGCTGATAGGAGAGATTTGTCCGGGAGTTGCAACTGAAAACTTTGGTCACGTGGTGGGAAAAAAGTCGGGAAGACTTTATGAATCCAAGAAGGTATAGGTATATAAATTTCATTTGGATTTCTCGTTCTTCCAGATGCATTCCATTGATTGAGCCCACTTTTTTCCGGAACATGTCTTTTGGCCCCACGGTCTGAAAAAAGTGGCAACAAGATATACTCCTTAGCTTTCAAAGTATCATAAGGAGATACAGTAGGAGGTACAGTGTCCTCTCTTACTATAGGCTCTAGAGTGAGATTGAACAATTTTGCGAGCATCGCATAAGGATTAGGAAGAATTTCGACATTAATTTCAGCTAATGGAATATTGGTATAAAAGCGCTTATACAACGTACTTTTAGTGACATTAAAGCTGTATTCATTTCGTCCGTCTTCAAAGGTAATTGTGTTTTTATTATTGCTGACTTCTATATTTTTAATATTTGAAACGTCTATCAAGTCCATAGGCATTTCATAAATAAGTATTTTTCCTGGTAACCTTGTTACACAATGGTAAATCATTGTATGAAGATTATAAGTTCGTTTAGTGAACTCGATCCTTTCGTTACGAAGTTTAGCAATTATATAAACAAGTTCTTTGTATGATCTGTTTCGATATAAATCTGAGTCTCTATTAAATTCTGCAATTTTTTGAAGTGTACGACCGTTGCCATGAAGAAAAGTTTTAATGCCTACTCCAACTCTATGTAATGAAGCATCCGCTGAACAGTCAGCACGCCCTAGGTTTTCTGCACCGAAGGCTTCACAAAATGCATTTTCTACACTTCGAGAAACCAAATAAGGTGAATCACTTTCCGAAAATAAATTGGATAATGCACCTGTTAATCTTAACATTTGTTTGTAAGCAGTTTGGTTACTTAACGGTTGTTTGTTGTATAACATTGGTCGTCCTCCTCATTCTATTTCTCTCTTCAGCCCTACAAGATAGTCCATTGAAACATTCAGTTTTTCAGCAATGATTTTTAAAGTGTCCACAGAAGGTGTGCGTTTATCACTTTCATATAATGACCAAGTGCTCTTTGAAACGCCAACCAATTTTGCGGCTTCACTTGCACTCAATCCTTTCCGTTCGCGTGCATTTTGAATACGTGTTCCTAGATATTCAACCACCTTCATCCCTCCCCTCCATTGGAATATTGTTTTTATATTACCATCCAAAGCTTTCAAAACAGTCATAAGTTTGCGAATAGAAAACAAATATTGTTTGCCTATAGAAAACTTATGACTACAGATTTTAATCGAGTATGAAGCAGTATGGTGAATATGTTATTGGGATTGATGCAAATATTCTTGATTTTTCCTGATGATATAATCCGTTTTTTACAATAAAAAATACTTGATTTATGCTAGATTATTTGTTCATTATGTTTAATCGATGCAAAGGAATTATTCTACTGTATAATATATAAATACAAAAATTTGATAACTATTCAGCCACATAATCAAGTCAGCTGAATATTTTTTGCTTTTCCTGTCTATGATGTGAATATTGATAGACAAGGAGGTGAATCGCATGTTGACGGCACAACAAGCTGTATTTACGGTTGAGAGCTTAATCGGCAAAGTCCAACAACAAAAGAAGCTCATTACTCACCAACAACAAATCATTGAGCAACTGTTGACAGAAAACAAACAGCTGCACAAAGAAAATGAACAACTCAAGTACCGCGTTCAAGAGCTGGAAGCACGCACGAAAAAAAACAGCTCCAATAGCCATTTGCCCCCATCTTCTGACCGTTTTCACACCCATTCTTCTCGTCAGCCATCTGGCAACAAACCAGGCGGACAAGAAGGGCATCAAGGAACGACGCTCCGTCAAGTGGAACATCCACATCATCGTGTCGTCCATCGTGTGAACGCGTGTCAAGGATGTGGGGCTTCTTTGCGCGAAGTCAAACCGTTCAAAGTCGATGTCCGTCAAGTGTTTGATCTCCCTCCCATGACGATCGAAGTGACACAACATGAACGTGAAGTGAAATCTTGTCCACATTGCCGATGTGTTCAACAAGCGGAGTTTCCACCACATGTCACGAATCATGTGCAATACGGTCCACGGCTCACGGCGCTCGCTGTATATTTGCATCACACCCAATGGATCCCGTACAAGCGTTTAAGTGATACAATCGAAGTGTTATATCAACACTCGGTTAGTACAGGGACTCTTGCCAATATGGTGAAACGAGGACGCGAAGCTCTGGAATCCAATATGACATGATCGAAGAATCCCTACTTGACTCTAACATCTACGTAAGCTAAAAAGCTTCATCGAACAAGGGTATACATGGGCAGTGAGCATGACGACGTTTCTGTTAGTCGCCAAACAGGCCGTCGAAGCTCATCACGGTGCACTTTCCGAAAAAGAAGCGAAACGATAGGAACGAGTGTATGATCGCATTCTAACGAAAGCACAGCACCGATTAGAAACGATGACGCCTCTTCCGAAAAAAGCACTCGCTTTTGTTCGACGGCTTCAGAAACGAAAGGAAGAAGCGCTACGTTTCTTACGTGAAGTGCATGTTCCCTTTGACAACAACCAAGCCGAACGCGATCTTCGCATGGTCAAAGTGAAAGAGAACATTTCGGGTACGTTTCGCGAAGAAACATTCGCCCAGTCGTTTTGCATCACAAGAAGCATCGTTTCCACACTCGCGAAACACGAAAAAAACGTGTGGGATTCGTTATGTCTTCTGTTGACGGGCGAAACGATAGATCGTGTTCTTTCTACCACTTAGGGCGTTTTCTATCACAGGGATGCCCTATTTGTGTTGCGCTTCTCTACATACTACTATCGGGGTGAATAGTTACAATTAATATATTTTCTAAGCTTTAGCTATTATTCAAGGTTTCGATGAAGAAGATTGTATAACTAACAACTTAGGTTTTATATACATCTAGATTGACATCTTAACCCCTAGTTTAGGTGGAACACTTGGTATGAAACACTTATCTGGGTGTTGCGTTTGACGTCCTGTGTCACCATTTATAATCGAGGTGTACAACGGTAATCATTTCTAATTTTAAGACGTTCATATTATTTCTACTCCTTTTATATATGAGTACCTAGGAACAAGATAACCATGGGAAAAGGCATTCTTACATAAGTCATTGTTCTAAAGAGGATGTAATACTGATTAAATATTTAAGAACTTTTGTTGTAAGATTGGAAATGTGATATCATTACTAACAGATAAATTGTAACTATTTGCTTGTATGTAAGTTTTATGAGGAAAATGTGTTCCGAAATTTTCTTTAGATAATTTCATTAAGTTAAACCTATGGTGAATGTTTATTAGAACATAAAAATGCAGAAGTCTACAAAGAATTTGGGTTAGGACGACTTTATTAGGGAGCGTAATAGCCTTTTTATGCGTACCTCCTCTTGAACTTTCTATCATGGCCGTAGAGGCTCTATGTTAATTTGTGATTTTATGGGTTTTTATTATAAAAAATTATTATTTTTTACCAAATAAACCTAGTTTGTTTATATTAAAAATCACTTTTCCACAAAACAAAAAGAAGTGTTGGATTACTGCTGTTCATATATGATATTTTCAATGAGAATAACATTGATTATGATGAACAATTTTTAATGTAAGAGTAAAATAAACTTATCGATGCTCATTGTAGAAAAATGTACATGGTAATCAAATATATATTGAGTAGCTAGAATGTAAAAATTTTAGGAGGATGCAAATGATTCACCGAGAGTTAAAACTTTTTCTTGATAACAAAGTGCACCCCTTGCCTCCTTGGATTATATTTGCTTTTTCTTTAGGAGCTTTTTTGCATGAGGAAGGCATAAAAAATGAAAAGAGTGCCAATGTAGTTGTTTCTGTACCGAATGAACAATATTTTGCTTTATTTGTTGCTGTGGGAATAGCTGATAAGATTTTCTCTGTGAAGAGAGGGGAGAATTCAGTTCGACAGCAGATATTGAGTTTGAAAAAAGGCAGTAGAATTATATATCAAGATAATCGATATACTCGGAAGGCCTCTGTCTTATCAGTGGAATCCAGCCCTGTGAGGAATGGAGAATTTATACTATTCATTCAAGATGGAGGTATTCGACTTGGGATACCGGAGTCACAATGGAAGGAAAAAATCATTTTGTTAGATGAAGAATTTTCTGATATTAGGAGAAGGAGGAAAGTAGGAAAAAATCAGAAGTTAAGGATTTCTAGTCCTTTCATGAGGGCGCTTTACTCTGATGAACAGCTTGGAGAGGTCTCATTTTATCCTGGAAATAATTTTTACATTATTGGAGACAGACAGAAATTTATTGAGGTGATGTCTGAAATATGTTTTTTCATAAATGGTCAAAAAGGGAGTATTGGCGAATTCCTTTATATAGAAAATGTCCAAAAAAACAGCAGTTATTTTAATGGGAAGTTCTTATCGCCAAGAATGAAAAAGACTTTTATGATAAATAGGGATATACCTGTTTTATTTTCCGATACCTTGAGTTATCGAAAACAGTCCAGATTATTTGCTCAAAATCCCAGCCTAATAGTTATAGGAAGGTCAGAGCACGAAAATCATATCCGTGATGTAGTATCGGATGTGTCGAGGAGAATAATTTTGGGAGATACTGAGATGATTACTTCTGAGATAGCTAGCTATATAGAACTTTATGGGGCTTCTGTTCCCAATGGTATAGAGCTACTTGCATGGAGGGAACGACATTGCTGAGACATATATATAAACTATATTCCCCATTGCAAAAACATATTCATTTTAAACATGTGAAATGCAGTGAACTTCTTTCATTTGCTGAACAATTAAGCAACTTTAGACAAGAACTCATTGAAAAGTTTGATAATGACGGACAATTATTAGATACTTATAGCTACTTAAATAAAATTTTTTTCAAACTTTGTGGGAGTTTTTTGAACTATTCAGAAGTAATTGGTAAGGATGCGGAAAAAACGATTATTGATAAGTTGATGTCTTCAAAAGATAGTTATCCGAGTTTTTTTGATAAAATAGTGAAGCCACTCGCAATGTCTATAAAACAAGTACTAGAGACGGAACAAAACTATATGACCGATTTTTTGTGTGAGCATATTAACAAGAATTGTAATCGTTCGCATAAAATTGCTTTGATTACAAAAAGAGCACTGTCTATAGAGGAAAAAGAATTGATTAATCGTAGAATCAATCTACCTGTTGATATAAACTATTATACCGAAAATAATTTTAGAAAAAGTGTTGTTATGTTTGATGAAGTTGTATTTGTTGGAACCCCTAGCTATTATGGTTCTTTCGCAACTAATACTTTAAAAGCACCTCACACTTATTTTGTTGCTTATGAAATGTTTTCTAATAAGTTAACTCAAAAATCTTTTTTTTCTGACATTCATCAACAAGATATTATAAGTACAATTTACTCGAATGTTAGCATAGATAAAGAAATAAAAAACACTCATAGAGTAGAGATTAGTCAGGAAGATTCGGTGAAATATACTATTAAGAGAGTTTTGGAAGAACAAAATGAAAAAGGGGAGAATGTACATAATGTGGTTAAAGCAAGCATTGTCTTGTTAGAAAACGGTCGTTTCATATTCGTTCCCGATGACTCGAAAATCCGTGTACTATCTCTTAATACAAAGAGAAATCAAGTTATTGTTAACCACATTACGTTAAAAGATTTAGAAGAAGATGATTTTATTATAATAAGGAACGAAAGAGATACCAAGTTAATTGCAGAAGTGGCAGATTATGAGATTCTAAGAGAAGAAGCTGAATACTTGAGATTGTTGCAAGAAAAATGGAAAAAGAGACTTCGTTATAACGTAATGAAAAAAGGAATTAAACGTGTAAGCGAGATACTGTCCAACAGGTATGGTATGACAACAGCTTCTTCTCAATCTATACGGTCATGGTGTGGTGAAGAATGTATTTGTCCAACAGAATTGCCCTTATTGTTGCAAGCTTTGAAGTACGATAAAAATGAGGTAGACCACATTTATCAAGCTATGAAAAAAATTCAGACTGCACATAGAGATGCGGGAAGGGTTATATCTAGAAAGCTTATGAATGAAATTACTCCATCTATTTGTCAGGAATTACAGCAAAAAGGATCTATTACGTTTAAATCTTCAAATTTCAATGGAGCCTCTTTTAATATCGATCGAGTTGTAGCAATTGATCGTTCGAAACACAATGTGTTGCAGTCCAATCTAATGAAGGTATATAGAAAAGATTTGTAAAGGGGACGTGATGTTATGTCAATCACATTAGAAAGTTCGCTTCGCAATCGACAGCATGTAATAGAAAGTGTAAGAGAAGAAATTATAGGTCCTGGGAGAATACGGGACAACTATGCTTTATTTAATCACATAGGGAATACGATATTAGATTCAAAAGAGGATTTGTATAAACCGTATTATTGGATAGTTGGAGGGGTAAAAGAGGAAATTCTTCAAAGGGAGCAACCGTCACAGCGTTATGTAAGTGGAATGCTTTTTCCGGTAGGTACAATAGCGACGGATGATGAAGTTGTAGAAGTTACAATAAAAGATGATGTGAATGATGATGAAACTTTGGATCAAATATTCGAGTATAAAAATGATGTTGAAACAACGGAAACTGAAGGAGATATAGAGTTATTTCCTCAAAAAAATGATTTTATGCCCTCTACTATCGGAATGACTTTTTGTGTAGATAAAAATGTTTCCAAATTGAAAATAGTAGTAAAAGGTGGTTCTTATACGCCACACAAGGTACGAGTGAAAGGTGATACTGCTTTCTATACTTGGTGGCTCCGAGAAGGAGTAGAAGGTGTACTGTACATCCCAGTTAAAGAGCTTTATATTCAAAAACATATGAACTACCAAGTGAATTTATTCAATGCTAAAAACGAAAGAGCTAGTCAATTTAATATTCAAGTTCAAGCTCGTCTGCGAGAGATTAATAACTTTTTTATTATAACGACTAGTGCTACAAATCGTTCTGATGCAAGCGGTTTAATGCGTGATCAAGTCACTTTGTTTCAAGCAGAAATGTTAGTTGAAACAATAGGTAATGCTAGCTTCTCCCCTTATCCAAAGCTTTATCAATTAAACGACATACTAAGTGAAGAGGATGCGTCAACAGATCTTCTTTATCGCCATGAACACGTTTATGCATTTGGACACGGTTGTGCAACTGATTGGGATCAAAAATCCAAGGAAGTAAAAATTATCCAAACAACATTTATGCCAGAATATGAGACTATAAGTATGACACCAGATGTTGAGTTAGAAAGTGGGAAATTAACAATTAAAATGAGTGACCTTGCCGGGTTATCATCACAAAAACACCCTAAAGAGATATTACAGCCTCTCACAAAAGGCTATGAAAATTGGATTATTCAAAAAGAAAAAGAAATCCCTTTGCTCCCGCCACCTTTACAGCCAGCTGCAACAAGGCATATAGAATTATGCTGGGAAAGTTTAAGACGTATGAATAGAGGTTTAGAGTTGCTAGAGGACGAACAAATTCTTCGTGCTTTTCAGCTAGCTAACTTAGCGATTCTCCTTCAGCAAGAAAATGGTAAGGTAAAACGTAACGGTTATGTCCTTATGGATGAAAAAAGATTAGTATTTGATAAGCAGATACACGAAGTTCTCAAGGATGAAACCAAATTAAATGATGCATCAAACACATGGCGTGCTTTCCAAATAGCTTTTTTCCTGATGTCAATTGAATCGTTGGCTGATGAAACAAGTAAAGACAGGGAAATAGTGGATTTGATTTGGTTTCCGACTGGAGGAGGAAAAACAGAGGCTTACTTGGGAGTTGTAGCTTTCCAAATGATTCTTAGACGGTTGCGCAATCCATTAGATGCAGGTGTGGATGTTATAATGCGATACACGCTACGTCTTTTAACTGCAGACCAATTTCAGAGAGCTTCACGTTTAATGTGTGCATTAGAGTATATTCGACGTAAAAACGATAAGGAGCTTGGTCATACTCCTTTTTCAATAGGAATTTGGGTTGGATCGAAAACTACACCAAACAAAAACATAGTAGCTTCTCAAATGCTGTCTAGTCTGATCAACGACAAACATGGATGTCCGTCTTTTATTGTCCATACGTGTCCTTGGTGTGGAGCCCATCTTGGCTATTATTCTTCAAAAGACGGAAAAAAAAATAGTAAGAAACGATTCTATCTCGGATATAAAATGAAAGATAGCAGTCTGATCATTCATTGCCCTGATAAAAAGTGTGATTTCCATAATGAACTTCCTATTTATATAGTGGACGAAACTATTTATGAAAAGCGCCCTACATTTTTAATTGGAACTATTGATAAATTTGTTCAATTGGTTTGGGAACCTAAAGCAAGATCATTATTTGGTATAGACCATGATGGGAATCATTTTGTCTCTCCTCCATCCGTAATTATACAAGATGAGCTACATCTAATTTCCGGACCGTTGGGAACTTTGACTGGTTTGTTTGAGGTGTTAATTGAAGAACTTTGTATAAAAAAAGTTAATGACAAGATTATCAAGCCAAAGATTATTGCTGCAACAGCTACAATTAAGCATTTTAAAGAACATGTATTGGGGTTGTTCGGGAGAAAAGAGTCGAGATTATTTCCAAGTCCGGGACTAGAACATGATGATTCTTTCTTCTCTAGACCAGCTAGATATGAAACTGGAGAATTAAAACCAGGTAGAAAATACGTAGGTGTTTACACAAGTACTGTAGGAAGCATGATGGCACAAGTTATGACGTTTTCATCTATACTACAATCTTCCGTTGAAATCAAAGAAGATGAAAGAGATCCTTATTGGACTTTATTAGCGTTTTATAACACTCTTCGGGAATTAGGTGGAGGATTAACACTTGCTCAGACGGATATTCCGCAATATTTGAAAGCTATGGAAATGCGTAAAGGAAGAGTTCAGAAAACAAGGTATATAAATAACTTCCTTGAATTAACATCCAGAAAACAAAGTCATGAAATTTCTCAAACCATTGATGATTTAAAAGCCAGTTACGTTGTTGGTGACATCAAGAATAAAGCAATAGATTTATGTTTTGCTTCAAATATTATTGAAGTAGGAGTGGATATAGATCGGCTTTCTGTCATGGCCATTGTTGGACAACCTAAAATGACTGCCCAGTATATTCAAGTTAGTGGGCGTGTTGGAAGACGATGGTGGGAAAGACCAGGTTTAATATTTACTATTTATTTAAATACGAAATCAAGAGATAAATCTCATTTTGAGCACTTTAGGGAGTACCATCAGAAACTATATGCACAAGTAGAGGCAACCAGTGTGACTCCGTTTTCAGACTCTTGCATCGAAAGGGCACTACCAGCTGTGGTAGTTGGCTTCATAAGACAAGCTCTAACAATGAGGGTGGCACGAACACCGGATCCTATTGAGACTAGGAAGTATTTAGAAGACAAGATATATCCGTTTTATAGACGATTGGTAGAAAGAGCGGAGCTTGTAGATATAGAACAAGTTAGCGAATTAAAAGATAGATTTAAAAAAATCCTAAAAAACATACTAGAAGGAAGTTATACATCTTGGAAAGTGGATAATAGATCGGATGGATTTATGTATCCAGCGGGGGCAACAATTCCAATAACATTAAAACATTCATCTATCCCTATGATAAATTCTATGAGGAATGTGGATGCTGAGTGTCGTGGTATAATTAGTAACTTATATAATTGTGATAAAAATGATGCTAAAAGCAGTTCATGGGAGGAATTATTTACATGAAAGATCTTCCATTACGTAGGGGGCAACTGATTACGACATTTGGTCCTGGTGCTCTTGTGGTGAGCCCAGAGGGAGAAACTGCAATTATAGGTGCTTTAGATAAATGGTATTACAATATTAAAGGACAGCAATTAAATTCATTACACGAATACGAAGTACAGGAACCAAGGTTAAAGTCATTATTGCAAGTGAAAAAACTTTTTCTTCCACCAGATTTTAGAGCAGGGTATCAATATCAAGGTGAGGGAAATGTCATTCAACAAACCAATACTGATGTGTATATACCTTTATTGAGGTTTCCAACATGGCACTATTGCCCTAAATGTAAAACTTTACATCAGCTACCTCTTTCATCTCGAACAAGTTGGTATCACTGTAGAGAATGTGATAGATCTGTAAAAATGATTCAAGTTCCTTTCGTTATAGTTTGCAGACATGGGCATATTTCAGATTTTCCATGGCAAGAATGGGTGCATAGAAACGAAGACACATCATGTGAAGGAACAATGAAGTTATTATCCACCGGGGGAACAACCTTAGATTCTCTTAAAGTGGAGTGTAGCTGTGGAAAGGATCGATCTCTTAAAGGGGTTATGATAAAAAATAAAGTTGACCAACATAATAACAACAGAAGTGCACTAAGTATCATGCTCAATGATAATGTAGAGAAGGAGTACACATGTCCGGGTACGAAACCTTGGTACGGTTCACTGGAAGAAAAAGATAAATGTTCTGAATATCCTGTGGCTGTTTTGAAAAATTCAATAAATGTATATTTTCCAATTAAAGTTAGTGCTATTCACATTCCTGGCGATAGGAGTGCAGAAATAGAGTCTTTGATCAATTTATTTGAGAAAAGAGGTATAACTAGTTCCCTATTGGAAACTCATGAAAATACCAAAGGAAAAATTGAATTTGTAAAAAAAATATGTCCACCCGAGATTAATGAGTACAGCGATTCAGATATTGAGCGAGCAATTATATATATCCAACAGGGAGATGTTAGTTCGGAACAACTAAGTACTAGCAAATCTTATTTGATAGAACATCAGTTGCGTAAGAAAGAGTTTGAGACTTTAATCGAAGCTGTTGATCACTCAGAAAATTTAAAAGTTCATAAAGAGTGGGAGTGTGATGAAGTAAACGAGAGAGATTTAAAAAGTTTGTTTAGTCATGTGAATCGTGTGACTAGATTAAAAGAAACCATTGTTTTGACGGGATTCAGAAGATTGCAAGTAGGTACAGAAGAATTAAGTATAACCGAGATGAGAGAGGGCAGGAGACTGTTATTTAAAAATGCGAGTCTTCAAGAGAATAATTGGTTACCTGCATATAAAGTTTATGGTGAGGGAATATTTTTTAGGTTAAATACTGATAGATTAAAACTTTGGGAAGAAAAATCGGATGTAAAAGAATATTATGAAAAGTATTTAAAGCGTTATAGAAAAAACAATAATTATATTGACCCTAATATTAGTAATCCGAGGTATGTTTTACTTCATACTTTCTCACATATTCTTATTAATGAATTATCACTAACGTGTGGATATAATGCTGCTTCGATTCGTGAACGTCTTTATCTAGATGAAAATCAATCGGGAATCCTTATTTATACTTCATCAGGAGATAGTGACGGAACATTTGGGGGACTTGTTAGAATGGGATTAAAACAGAATTTTTTTCCGATTGTTTACAGAGCACTTGAAAGAGCCAAATGGTGTAGCTCTGACCCTGTTTGCACAGAAATTGGAATGTCTTCCGGACAAGGTTTAAACAAGTTAAATGGTGCTGCATGTCATAGTTGTACTTATATACCTGAAACTTCTTGTGAATTGCAGAATCTATCTCTAGATCGAAGTTTATTAGTTCATCCGAAAATAGGTTTTTTTAATATTGTGTGATTAGAATCAAATAAAAAATTGCCGTCTTCTCGGAGTCGGTGAAAGGATGAAGAAGAGAGTCTAATTTAGCTGACTGGAACGGATATCTAGATAAATTTGATATCACTAAGATAGTGAGTGCATTAGGGAACGGTCGAAGCATCGTTTCCTAAATTTTTTACAAAGTGTCTACGAGTTTATTTTGTATTCAAACACTAAAGAATAACAAACGGTTGTATATCTATCTATGAAAAAACATTGAATGAAGTGGTAGTGATGGCAAAAACAACGGATTAGTAGATTAACGAACGTCAAGCAGAATGAAATTGTAACGCTTTTGTAATTAGCACTTTGACAGGAGAATATGAAACACAGCATGGAGGGGAGAGGAAAGAGCCAAATGACAAAAGAAGAGCTGTTAAACTGGGAAGATGATTGGCTTGAACGGGAATGTGTTGATGAAGGGGACGAACTTTACGCGTGGTTAGAGGAAGGGATAGAACTTTACAAAAAGCTTATTCAAGTTGATCCAAAAGAGTCGCGCTACTTCGTTACGCTAGCAGAATTGTACTTGCAGTGGGGAAGAGATGAAAAAATCCGCAAAGGAAATTATCATAGTGCATCTAGACTGTTGAAACAGGCATCCATTTATGCACCGACAAAGCCAGATGCTTTTTATCACTTATCTTTTATTCTTGCTGATGAGGATCAAAGGTGGGAAGCTGTTCTTTTTTATGCAAAGGAAGCATTGGAGAAAGGGATTGACGGAAGCAAGCGAATAAAGTTGCTTTGTAATATTGCGTTAGCATATGCACGGCTTGGTTATACCCAACAAGCAATGAGGTACATAAAGGAAGCGAGTGAAACGGATCAAATAGGTGAGCATCGCTGGTTTATGGAATTGTACATGGATAGAATAAAAAAGGGAATGACAAAACCAATTTTACTGAAGGAACAAGAAAACGAACGAAAGATAGTCTCAAAACGAGAAGCAGACAAGCTGAAAGACGAAGCAATAGACGGAAAATGTATTGTTCTTGATTTGTCTGCAGATGAAAAATACATTCATGCGAGTAAAGATGTGGTGAGGCTAGAAAGGAAAGAAGCAGAAATTCTTGGTTATTTGATGGAACATCAGATGAAATCATGCTCAAAACGCAGTATCGAACAGGCTGTTTGGCATGATCGCCCAGTTAGCAGTTCTGCTGTGAAAAGGTACATTGCCAGTTTAAGAAGAAAACTTGCACAGGCGATGGGGCGCACAGACATTTCTGATCATATTTTAGTTACTACAGAAGACGGATATGTATGGAAAGTAGATATTCCATCTGTTGTTTTACGTAAATGAAAACAGTCAGCTCGGTTACGAGTTCGTAACCGGGCTTTTTGTATGATAAAGTTACAAACGAATTGGGAGGGTGATAGTAATGAATTTAATGAAATTAGAAATGATGGATGCAACTGCTCGTATTGCTGAGGCACTGCAAATGAGGGGAGTATTTGTGGAAGTACAGTCTGACTTCATTGTTTTAACAGAAGGAAATACGCAAACTGACATTCATAAAGTTCGTGAGTTACTTCATAAACTAGGAATTCCGACTATGTGGCAAAAAAATAAATTTCAAGTGCTTGTGACTCGTGTGCCAATTGCGATAATGAAACGGATTATAAATGCACCTGGTCAAAGTTTTCCGATTTCTATGAACATCTATCATCACAAATGGAAGTCATTCGTTCAAAGACGATTCGGCATCAAAGTTAACGCGCTAGATTTAGATGCCAACATGGCGATGTTTGTAAAATCGTTAAATTTAGCGGGCATTACTGCATTAGCAGGCTATAACGGTCATCATCGTTACGAGCCGAACGTTCAGCTTTCGGGAGTATTTCAAGGTGCCTGGTTTGAGGTCATCCAAGAAAAATATTTGAACAATTGCTCTCTTCATTATAAATGGACAGTTCATTACGGAACACAATCCGGCGCTTGCATTGTCGCACATAAAGAAGAAAACGAGAATTGGGATATGAATAAAATTTACCAAGATACAGTGCAAATGGCGCAAATACTGCAAACACATGCCGAAGAAATTCGGAAATGGAAAAGAACAACTTTCAAACGAAAAGGGGAAATGAAAGAACAAGCAAAACAATTTGTTGAGAACGGAGATTTCGCAAAACTTGTAGAATGGATGAAAGACAAAATGCAAAAGAAAGCATATTAGCTGGTAACATTGGGTACTATCTGTTTAGCTTTGAGAGTCTATCCGACTCTCTTATTTTTTGGATATGTGCTCAATTTATTAAAATTTATGGTAAAATGAAAAAAATGCTGTTGAGAAGAAGGAATAGGGGGAATTTGCTTGCGAGAGTCTCCAGTAAGAAGATTACAATCAATAAACCTAGATGAATTATACGAACGTGAAGAGCAGCTTTTGGACGAATTGAATAGCGATATGGCAAAGGATTGGATTTATTATGAAATTGTCAAATTGTATAAAGAAATTTATAGGCAGTTATCGAGGCGCTCACTAGAGGAACAAGAAGAGCATGGGTTTGAATATGTGAAAAAAAGGCTCGTTGCTTATCTCATTCGTTACGGAACGTATTTGAAAACGCAGCTTATGAAAGATGATTATATGGCGAAAAAAGCTTTTGAAGACGCGTTGGGGTATGATAAAACGAATCCGATTGCTCATTATCGTCTCGGATTTTTAGCGTATAAGGAGAAAGAGTACGCAACGGCGCAGCGTTACTTTGAAAAAGCGCTTGAATATCAAAAGACGTATTCGAATCCGGAGTTTTGCTTAAATGAGCAACAGCTATATTATGCTCATCTGTATTCAGCGAACAGCGCTTTGTTTATGGCAGAAAAAACGTATCGATCGCTTGAGAAATTTCCTGATTATATAAACGATCAAGGTGCGCCTGCGCAACTTTCATCTTTGCACACGTTGTTGCAACAAAGTGAAAATATTTTAGCGATGCGAGCGTTTACGAAACAGACTCGGAATGGAAAAGCGTATAGTTCGAAAGAAGAATGTGAACAACTCATGATGAATCCTCCTGTGAATACAGTTGTTGTTTATTTTTCTGATCGGGAAAACGTTGTAGCTTATCACGGCAGGGAAGTGTGTTTACCTTGTGATCCTGCGGAGATGCTTTGTTATTTTTTGGTGAAAACAAATGAAACGCGTCCGGCAACGAAACATGATGTGGCTATGTTTTTTCAACCTAGACGGGATGGAGAAATTTCGACAAATACGTTTGTCCAAAAAGTAAGGCGCCTTCGAGAAAGGCTAAGTCGTATTCAAGTGCCCGATATAATCGAATCATGCCAATTTAGAGACGAAACCGCCTATTATTATAACGGTTCTGTCGATTATATCATTATGTATCGAAGCGATTATACGTTTATGTTTGAAGACTATTTGTGATGACATGTGTGTCATCGCTCTTTTTTTATACTAAGTTTGTAAATAAGGAAAAGGAGCGATGATGAGATGAAAACATGGAATCAACTATTTATTCGTCAAGGTTTTATGTTGGAGGAAAAAAGTCCGAATGAGTTTATTTGCGCAAATGAGAGAAAAGAAAACGCCGAGTTTTTGTTGAAACGTTTAGATATGGCGAATGTCGATTATACGTTTTGTGACGATGTATTAACGATTGCGAGTCCGCCGATTAGCGAAAAACAATGGCTTGAAGCAGTTGAGTTTTATCAGCGTGGCGTTTGGGAAGCAATCGGGGTAGCGGAGCCGAAAGTATTTGAGTTAGATACGTATATGAGTGGTGTCATTCGTGAGTTGAATCGTCTTGGATTGCGTACAGTGTCTTGTTGTGATGGTCATGACCAACGTCGTCCTTATGTATCTTTCGATGGGCAAACCAATATGGAAAAAGTGATGCAATTGTTTCATGCATTGCAGGTCCATGTGCGTTTGAGACCGTCTCGTTTTCCTGAAGTCGTGTTTTTGACAAAAAGAGAACGACTTCTGGACCTCGCTGAACAAATGAGGAAAGTACAAATCGATTGGTTAGAACAAGGGGAAGCCTATATCCGCAAAATGCTATTTCTCTATGAGCTTGAAGAGTTGCTTGGCGTTTCAGGAGAAAGCGGAAATGAACATCATATTCGCTCAGTCGTATATGAGAAACTTGAACCATATGTCGATCACATTACAATCGATCGATACGGAAACTTGCTTGCGCAAAAAACATATAAATCAGGGAATGGACCAACGATTTTGTTGAATGCGCATTTAGATACGGTAGAATCGTTTGCGCCAGGAAGAACGATTGTTAAACAAGGAGCGATTTGGTCGAGCAGTGAAGGCATTTTAGGAGCGGATGATCGCGCTGGGGTGGCAGTGTTGCTTGAAATAGCGAAATGGCTTGAAGCGTCTTCGTTTAACGGAACGGTTAAATTTGTTTTTACGGTTGAAGAGGAGTGCGGGCTTGTTGGTGCAAGCAAGCTTAGTGAATATTTTTTATGGGGCGTTGATGCAGCAATTGTCGTCGATCGGAGGGGAACGGGCGATATCGTCACGTCATGCGGCACGACCCAGCCATTTTGCGATATTCGATACGGACAGTTTTTCGAACAAGTAGCTTACGATGCCGGGTTAACTGGCTGGAAATGCACAGCTGGTGGAAGTAGTGATACGAGAATTTGGGCACAACATGGCATCCAAAGCGTGAACTTGTCCGTCGGATACGAGTGCGAACATACAGACGATGAAACATTAGATATAGATGCTTGTTATGAGACGGTACGGCTCATTCAAGCGGTGTTTACTCACTCGAGAGAACTTTCAAAAACGTTACGGGATGTGCGTATGGCCAATCGAGAAGTGGTAACAGTGACGTGGATGTGAGGTGAAAATAAGGGGCGTCATTTGGACGTCCTTTTTTAGTGGATGCATAAGAAAATGACTCCAAATAGAGTGTTAAATGTTGTATAATGGAAGAAGGTTAGTAACTGTTAAAATATTTTTGTAAAAATCCATAAAACTCTATATACAATTTATAAAAAATTACAAGGAAAAAGAACAAATAAAGCCAAGAGAATGGTTAAGGAGTTAACAGAAACTGGAGTTCCTTGTTTTGAAAAAACGCCGAAGGCTAAAAAATATACAACTTAACTATACCCACCACATCACAACAACGTTGGTGAAAGCCAAGCCAGCGTATGTCGTGATGGAGGATTTGAACACAAGTGGCATGTTAAAAAATCGCAAGCTATCGAAAGCAATCCAACAACAAACATTCCACGCGTTCAAGCGCCAAATGATGTACAAATGTGCATGGCATGGCATCAAGTTGATCGTGGCAGATCGTTTTTATCCGTCTAGCAAAATGTGTAGCCGTTGTGGTCATGTGAAAGACCACCTTTCTTTATCGGAACGGACGTACCGTTGCGAAGCGTGCGGGCTAGAAATCGACCGTGATCTTAACGCTAGTATCAACTTGAAACAATATGCCAAGTGAATCACCACATGTACCCATACGTTAGTGGGGAAGTAAAGCCTTCGGAGCGCCGAGCAAACGAGAGTAGCTTTTTGCGAAATTGGGCGTGATGAACAAGGAAAGAAACGTAAACTTTATAAATAATGAATAGATTATTTATAAAGTTTTGTAAGTTTTCTGTAACGGTATTCCAAAAGTCATTTTATTCGGTTCGCGTGGAAAAGGGATGGTACGCTATAACTCTCATATTGATCTATGCATTGATTATACAGGAAAGCAAAAGTGGAAAGTCATCGATGCGATTGATGAAATCATCGGTATTTATTCATTCGATGTGTTGTTTGCTGGCTCGTTGAACAAAGAAATCGCACAGCAAATTGCGCGTGATGGGGTTATTATTTATGAGAAATAAAAAGCAGGGGACAACATCGTCCGCCTGCTTTTTTCATTTAAATCGTGACCGATGTTTTTGTTTTTTTCCGCAGGTCGAAGCGGTCAGCGTTCATCACTTTTACCCAAGCTTGAATAAAGTCGTGGACAAACTTTTCTTTGTTGTCGTCTTGGGCGTAAAGTTCGGCGTAGGAGCGAAGAATCGAGTTCGATCCGAACACTAAGTCGACACGCGTTGCTGTCCAGCGGACTGCCTTTGTTTTCCGGTCGCGAATGTCATACAAGCCATCTTCTTTCGGTACCCATTCATAGTTCATATCCACGAGGTTAACAAAGAAATCATTCGTTAGCACACCGATGCGGTCAGTGAATACTCCGTAAGGCAAATCGCGGTACGTTGCCCCTAAGACGCGCAAGCCGCCAACTAATACAGTCATTTCTGGAGCGGTTAAGCCGAGCAATTGGGCTTTGTCGACAAGAAGCTCCTCTGGTGTGATGCTGTATGCTTTCTTTTGATAGTTGCGGAATCCGTCGGCAAACGGTTCTAATACCGCAAAGCTTTCGACATCCGTTTGTTCTTCTGTTGCATCGCCTCGCCCAGGCATAAACGGTACGCGAACGTCAAACCCAGCGTCGCGTGCGGCTTTTTCGACAGCGGCGCTGCCGCCAAGCACGATTAAATCAGCGATGCTTACTTTTTTAGGTAACTCGCGCTGAATGTCTTCATAAACAGAGAGAACTTTTGCGAGTCGTTCCGGTTCGTTCACTTCCCAATCTTTTTGTGGAGCGAGTCGAATGCGCGCGCCGTTTGCGCCACCGCGTTTATCAGAATGGCGGAACGTGCTAGCGGACGCCCAAGCTGTTTTCACAAGCTCGCTTACTGTGAGTCCTGATTGTAAAATGCGTGTTTTAATGTCTTCAATTTCTGCCTCCGTTAATTCCACATCTCCTTCTGGAATCGGGTCTTGCCAAATGAAATCTTCTTTTGGCACTTCAGGACCAAGGTATCTCGCTTTTGGTCCCATGTCGCGATGAATAAGTTTAAACCAAGCGCGAGCAAACGCATCCGCGAACTCTTCAGGATGTTCATAGAAACGGCGAGCAATTTTTTCATATGCTGGGTCAAAACGCAACGCTAAATCAGTTGTCAACATCATCGGCGGTACTTTCACATTTTCATCTTCTACATCAGGTGCGAAATGTTCTTCTTTTAAATCAATTGCTTCCCATTGATACGCGCCAGCTGGGCTTTTCGTGAGTTTCCATTCATATTCAAATAGCAACTCCAAATAGCTATTATCCCACTTTGTAGGTGTCGGTGTCCAAGCGCCTTCAAGACCGCTTGTAATCGTATCGCGACCTTTTCCTTTTCCGTACGAGCTCATCCAACCTAACCCTTGCGCTTCAATTGGAGCTGCTTCTGGATCAGGACCGACATGTGAAGCATCCCCAGCCCCATGCGCCTTGCCAAACGTATGACCACCTGCGATGAGCGCGACTGTTTCTTCGTCGTTCATGCCCATCCGTCGAAACGTTTCACGAATGTCACGCGCCGCTGCCAGCGGATCTGGTTTGCCGTCAGGACCTTCTGGATTGACATAAATGAGCCCCATTTGCACAGCAGCAAGCGGATTTTCTAATTCACGGTCGCCGGTATACCGTTCCGAGGCGAGCCATTCTTTTTCAGCTCCCCAATAAATATCTTCTTCTGGATGCCATACATCTTCACGGCCAGCACCAAAACCGATTGTTTTTCCCCCCATGGACTCGATTGCTACGTTGCCGGCTAACACGATCAAGTCCGCCCAAGAAATTTTATTGCCGTATTTCTTTTTAATTGGCCACAATAGGCGACGTGCTTTATCTAAATTCGCGTTGTCTGGCCAACTGTTTAACGGAGCGAAACGTTGTGTACCTGTTGAGGCACCGCCTCGTCCGTCCCCGATGCGGTACGTTCCCGCAGAATGCCAAGCCATGCGAATAAACAACGGTCCGTAATGTCCGTAGTCAGCAGGCCACCAATCTTGGCTTGTCGTCATGAGCTTGCGCAAATCTTCTTTCAACGCCCAATAGTCAAGTGTTTGAAATTGTTCAGCATAGTCAAACGCTTCGTCATGAGGATTCGTTTTTCTGTCGTGCTGATGAAGAATGTTTAAGTTTAATTGATTTGGCCACCAGTCTTTGTTTGTTGTTTTGTTTGAAGTATGACTCGTCACACTTCCATGGAACGGGCATTTGTTTTCCATTCTTTTATTCTCCTTTCGTGCATATAAATCAATACAGTTTCGTTGCTAAATCGTTGATAGTGATAATGATTAGTACATTAGAATTATACTAAATTAATATTTGTTAGTAAAGTATAAAAAATATTCTTTTTAAAAAATTATAAAAATCCCCCATTTCATTCTGTTCGCAGAATAAAATGGGGGATTTATACGTCTACATCTGTTTGTTCGTTCATCGTTTCACTCCAATCTTTAACTTTGGATCATATGCTTGACTTGTTCTGTTGTTAAGTTGCGAATAAATTCGATTAAATCGATTGCTTCGATACCAAACTCATGGCATTTTTCAACGTATCGTTGATAAGCTTTTGTGTACATATCCATAAACAAAAACTCCTTTCACACGTTTCTTTTGTTAATTACATTGTAATATAACAGATTTAAAAAATCAATATCTGTTATATAATTATTTTGCGAATGGTTTTGATATTTTTTATGTACGTGTAGTAGAAATAGAGCGTTTGTAGTACAATGAAGTAGGTCATGAAAAGGAATTATACATATTTCACCAATTAAGAAAGGATGGACATGCATGCATATTATTGAATTAATGAAAGCGATCATTTTAGGGCTAGTCGAAGGGGTGACAGAGTTTGCGCCTGTTTCATCGACGGGGCATATGATTATTGTTGACGATATGTGGTTGAAGTCAGGTGAGTTTTTGGGGAAATATGGGGCAAATACATTTAAAGTCGTCATTCAGCTCGGTTCCGTTTTAGCTGCCGTTGTTGTGTTTAAAGATAAGTTTTTTGAGTTGCTTTATTTGCGTAAACGTGACAAAAAAACAGGACCGCATTTAACGCTCATGCACATTTTTATTGGACTTGTGCCAGCTGGGGTGTTAGGAGTTTTATTCGAAGACTATATTGATGAACATTTGTTTTCAACGGAAACGGTGCTCATTGGGCTCGTGCTCGGGGCGTTGTTAATGATTGCAGCAGATCGTTTCGGAAAACGAACAATTGCACAAACAGTAGATGATATTACATATAAGCAAGCGTTTATTGTCGGTCTTGTGCAATGTTTATCTCTTTGGCCTGGGTTTTCGCGCTCAGGATCGACCATTTCAGGCGGTGTGCTTGTCGGGATGAGCCACCGTGCTGCCGCTGATTTTACATTTATTATGGCCGTGCCGATTATGGCAGGGGCGAGTGGCATTTCGTTGTTAAAGAACTGGCAGTACATCACGATTGATGCTTTACCATTTTTTGTTGTTGGTTTTATTAGTGCGTTTATTTTCGCCTTGCTAGCTATTCGCTTTTTCTTGCATTTAATTAACCGCGTTCGTCTCGTGCCGTTTGCAATCTATCGCATCGTGCTCGCAGCGGTTATTTATATCGTTTATTTTGCGTAAGTGAAAGGCTCCTTTCGTGGGAGCCTTTTATACGTTTAACTGTTTGATTATTTTTGCTGGGTTGCCCGCGACGACAACGTTATTAGGAACGTCTTTTGTGACAACGGCACCAGACGCGATGACAACGTTGTTTCCGATATTTACTCCTGGATTAATAATGGCTCCGCCACCAATCCATACATGATCACCAATGATGACTGGCTTTCCGTATTCTAATCCTGATGCTCTTTCCGTTGGATCAATGGGGTGAGTAGCAGTATAAATATGAACGCCGGGACCAATAAGGCAATTGTCTCCGATGCGAATTTCACATACATCTAAAAAAACGCAATTGAAATTTGCAAAGAAGTTTTCCCCGACGTGAATGTTATATCCGTAATCGCAATAGAAAGGTGGCTCAATATATACGTGTTCTCCTGTTGAACCAAACAGTTCTTTCAATAAAGAAACACGTCGTTCATGCTCCGTTTCTAACGTTTCATTCAATAGTCTTGTTAATTTACGGGCATGTTCACGTTCTTTCACTAACTCTGGATCGGTAGCCCGATACAATTGACCACTTACCATTTTTTCTTTTTCTGATTTCATTTTTTCAACTCCTTTATTTTCCTTGGTATTGTCAAAAGTTTTAAAGACATACCCTAAGTTTTTATTGATTTTATGCGGTTTTCGACAAAAAAAGCTTGCCACCCCTGCTGTTTTTGGTACGATTGAGGTAACCCCACACCCAATCAAAACAAAGGAGTGACAAGCTTGTTACCTCAATTATTAATCAAAATGCTCCAAATAATCAAGATCCAATATCAAATCATTATTTATTTACTAGGTGTACTTTTTGGAAAGTCCCTCACAGACTGGGATGACGAAGAACCGGTGAATCAATCGTATCAGAAACTCCAAGTCGATGA
>NZ_LIOK01000003.1:0-217518 GCF_001418025.1 Anoxybacillus suryakundensis | reverse complement strand
CATGGGCTGCCTGGAAGCTGCTCCTTCCAGCATGGGAAACCAACGGGAACAGCCTGCGGGTTAGAAGTCCGAACAGGAGCCGGGGAGACAGACTTTTCAAGTAGTCAAGGCTACAGGAGAGAGAAGAGTGTCCCCGATGATCCTAAGACCATTATCCAAGAACATCGCGAAAAGTCCAACCCCGATGTTTGTGAAATAGGTTTGCGACCCACGAGGGAGGGGCGCCCCTCCCCCGTGGGCAAGTCACCCAAGAATATACGATTGTCAAGGAGCGTATCGAACTGGAAGTTCGATTTAAAAATCTTTCTAAACATACTATACGAGGAGAGGATGATATGAAATGACGAAAAAAATATGGGTCGTATTTTTCATTTGTTCGATGTTTATCGTTCCACCAAGTCATATGACTCCAAATGGTTGGCAAGGATGTCCAGAATGCTTATAGGGGGGAGGAGATGAACAACCAACATATTCAACTGCAACAAAAAATTATTCATTATCGCTCGGAAGTGGCAAAATATAAGCAACTATTACAACTGATGGAAACAGAACTGAAACGCGAGCAACTGCGCAACGAATACGTACAAAAACAGCTTGAACGAATGGACGAATACGAACGAACGATTGAGCATCTGAAACAACAACTTCTTTTTTACGAAGTGGCACTTGAAGAAGAAAAAAAACGAAAAAAAGAAATAAAAAAAGAAGACATCGTGCGCGCCAACGCCTATTTTGCATATGCGGTCATGATCCCAGAAGAAAAAGAAGAACATGTGACGATTATTGGCGATTTCGTCATTGACAATGCCGGCAATATGCCGCTCCATGACCCGATCATTTGCGTTCGTCTCCGCCCTGCCGATCACGCTCAATTCAGCGGAAAATTTTCATTTCGCCAACTGCAAGAAGAAGGTGGATGGACGTTTGCAGTCGAAGATTGGCGTCAAAAAATAAAAGACGGGGAATATTGGCTAAAACCGATCGATGAAACGACGCTTTTACCAAATGAACAACTGCGCTTTCCGTCATTTGAATTGCGCGTCATACAAACGGTTGTCGTAGAAGGGTTCGTTTATTTCCGCCAACTGAAACAAGGGGTATCATCTGTGAATCATATCGTTATGAATAAATAAGCAGGCATTCGCCCGCTTTTTTTATTGGCTCCATTTTTGAATCATAACTTCAATAAACGCCGCACACCCTGCAATGGCTAACACGGAAACAATCGGCATGACGATCGGCTTCATATATATCGCTCCGACATACAGTGCTGTTGCACACCATATGCCTGTGCACCAATGGCAGCTTAACAACTCCCCGATCCACTTTTTTAGCCCCGTCCCTTTCACGACAATATACGTCTCTCCATCTTGTTCGAACTCATCATGAAACGGCGCACGCAAAAACGATGTAATGCGGTCATATACGAGTAAGCGCGTCAAACGAAATGAAGCGATACATAAAAGAAAAAAGTGAAAAGCATCCATTCTCTCGCCTCCTCGCTTCACTTTATGTTGCTTATGCAAAAAACATGCAGTACTTTCGCCTATTCCGTTTTTTATTGTTTCACATATAATGCAATGAGTGATTTCACAAAAAAGGATGTGAAACTGTGTATAACATTTTTTTCAGCAAAGATTTTTTAGCTCGCCAACGTCACGTACAACATATATGCGCTACGCTTACGACATTAAGCGAAGGAACAGAGCTGCACGTGCATACGAACAAAGAAACATACTATAACGCTCAATTCGTTCAACTAGACACAACATCGAAAACATTAACCATTATCGTCGACCCATTTTATGAACACGGCGGAAAATCAATGATCATCAACTGCCGTGACATCGTCGCAGTGGAGTTTCCAACCGAAGCGCTCGTTGCCGCGGGAGAAGAACAAACAACAACAATTGGAACGAAAAAAACAGAAGACGAAGACGAATAAAGGAAGTGAACTTATGAACGTTTGTATGATTGGTGCCGGTTATGTCGGATTAACAACAGCAGCTGTTCTTGCTAAACTTGGGCATACTGTTCATTGCATCGATGAAAATGAACAAAAAATAGCCGCCTTGCAGCGTGGCGATATTCCGATTTACGAGCCAGGTTTAGCTGAACTGTTAACCGACTACAAAAGTCGGCTTTTTTTTCATCACAACGAACAACATATAAAAGAAGCAGATGTTATATTTATTTGCGTCGGCACACCGCCTGACTTAAAAGGAAAACCAGATGTCTCGTACGTCCATCGCGCCATGGATACGCTTATTCCATATATAGGCGATCATCAAACACTTGTCATGAAAAGTACCGTCCCGATCGGAACGAACGAACGCATATATAAACGCTTAAAAAATGAAGGAAAACATGTGCGCATCGTCTCGAACCCTGAATTTTTGCGCGAAGGCTCTGCCATTTACGATTCGTTACATCCCGACCGCATCGTCATCGGCTTACGTGACGATGATGATCGTTCTCTTTCCGTTATGCAAACATTATATGCTGGCATTCATGCGCCATATGTCGTTACTAGTTTAAACGGCGCGGAAATGATTAAATATGCTGCCAACGCCTTTCTAGCAACGAAAATTTCCTTTATTAACGAAATGGCACGTCTTTGTGACGCATATGACGTGGACGTCACCGATGTCGCCAAAGGCATCGGGCTTGACGAACGCATCGGGCGACATTTTTTACAAGCTGGCATTGGGTACGGTGGCTCTTGTTTTCCGAAAGATGTGACAGCGCTCATACAAATGGCATATGAACAAATGGTGCGCCCGTATATGTTAGAAGCGACAAAAACGATTAACGACACGCAAATCTATTGGTACATTCAAAAAATGAAACGAACGTTAGGAGCACTTGCCGGCAAACGCATTGCCGTCCTTGGCATCGCCTTTAAACCGAACACAGACGACATTCGTGAATCGCCTGCTTTGTCGTTTATAAAAAAATTACACGCCCTCGGTGCCGATGTCATCGCCCATGATCCGAAAGTTGTTGTTCCAAACGACGTCAATGTAAAGCAAGCGAAAACAATACATGAAGCGCTTCAAAAAGCGGATGCGCTCATTGTTGCGACCGATTGGGATGCGTACAAACAACTAAACTGGGAAGAAGTAAAAGGAATGATGAACGGAAACGTCGTGATCGACGGGCGAAATAGCTTGCCTCGTGAGGCGATCATGAACGCAGGACTAAACTATATAGGGGTGGGACGCGGATGAATATACTTGTTACCGGAGCAGCTGGCTTTATCGGCTCGCACGTATGCGAAGCGTTATTGCAGCACCATCATGTCATCGGCATCGATTGTTTCATCGGGCCTACGCCCAAAAAATGGAAAGAAAAAACGATAGACACGTTAAAAAAACATGACCGTTTTACATGGCTCGAAGGCGATCTTTTGTCGCTGCCGCTTGACGACATCATCAAACGAGTCGACGTCATTTATCATTTGGCTGGCATGCCGGGCGTGCGCACGAGCTGGGGAACGTCATTTGATTCATATACGACAAATAACATATTAGCAACGCAACGATTGCTTGAAGCGTGTAAACAACATCGCCCGAAACAGTTTATTTATACGTCAACGTCATCCGTTTATGGCGAAAAACATGGGCGCGTGCATGAAAACATGACTCCGACTCCGCTTTCACCGTACGGCATAACGAAGCTTGCTGGTGAACATTTATGCCACGTATATGGCTCGGAATTTGGCGTGCCGACGACCATTTTACGTTATTTTACCGTCTACGGTCCACGCCAGCGACCTGATATGGCGTTTCATCGCTTTATTCGCCAAATGCTGTTTGATGAGCCGATCACCATTTTTGGCGACGGCACACAAACGCGCGACTTTACGTACATTTCCGATTGCGTCAATGGTACGCTCGCTGTGCTTGGCAATGAACAAACAATTGGCGAAACGTTCAATATTGGCGGAAAAGAGCGCGCATCTGTTAACGACGTCATCGCTATACTTGAAGAAATGATCGGGAAACGAGCAAACAAACAATATATGAATCAAGCAATCGGTGAGCCGAAACATACGTGGGCAGACATTTCGAAAGCGGAACGCATCCTTTCGTACGCTCCAAACGTATCATTGCAAGAAGGATTGCGCCGTGAAGTCGAGTATATTCGCTCGCTTTATGGGAGGTAGTTATGCGCATCGCCTTTATTTGTACTGAAAAATTGCCGTCTCCAGCCATAAAAGGGGGCGCCATTCAACTCTTGATTGATGGCATCGCCCCGTTTTTTGCCGAAAAACGTTCGCTCACCATTTTTTCCATTACCGACCCTTCGCTTCCGATATACGAAATACGTGATGGCATCGAATACGTGCGCGTGCCAAAAGAACAGTACGAACAACATATTGCAAACGAATTAAATAAACGAACGTTCGACGTCATTCACGTGTTTAACCGTCCAGCAAACGTGTTACGCTACAAACAAGCTGCGCCAAACAGCCGTTTCGTTACAAGTTTGCATAACGATATGTTTTCGCCGATGAAAATGAAGCGTGACGTTGCCGAACGAGTCGTCGCTGAAGTGGATCTCATTACAACCGTCAGCGCGTATATGAAACGCACCGTCACAAAACGATACAATGTGCCAGACGATAACATTCAAGTCGTCTACTCCGGCGTCGACGCGACGCGCTACATGCCGCCATGGACAGACGAAGGAAAACAAATGCGCAACGATATGCGCCGACGTTTTCTTGCCGAAGACGATGACGTCATTTTATTTATCGGACGATTAAGTGAAACAAAAGGGGTACATGTGCTCATTGAAAGCATGAATCACGTGTTAGCCCACCATCCAAAAGCAAAACTGATCATCGTCGGCGGGAAATGGTTTAGCGACAACCGCCCGAACGAATACGTTCGCTTTCTTCATCGGCTCGCCAAACCTTACAAAGACCGCATTCAATTTACGAACTATATTCCGTCTGAACATATTCCACACGTATTCACAATCGGCGATGTGTTCGTTTGCAGTTCGCAATGGCACGAGCCACTCGCTCGCGTGCATTATGAAGCAATGGCCGCAGGCGTTCCGATCATTACGACAAACCGCGGCGGAAATAGCGAAGTGATCGAACATCACAAAAACGGGCTCGTCATTGACGACTATGCGTCGCCAAAAGCGTTCGCCTGCGCCATAAACGAACTGTTGCACGACAAAGAAAAAGCGCTCGCCCTTGCTTACGAAGGACGAAAACGGGCAGAAACGGCGTTTTCCTTCGCAAACACAGCCGAGCAGCTTGAACGTTTATATATTACGATTTGCCAATAAGCGATACCGATACGATATGTTCGAGCGGGATCGTGATCGTTTTTTCTTCATCGTTTAATGCAAAAACGACTTTTTTCTTATCGCACGTTTGAATAATGCCCTCATACGTGCGGTTTTTCGTTTTCAACTCACACGTCACCGGTCGAAGTTCATTCGGAAGCGTCGCCAAAAATTCAATACGCTCAGTCGTATCCATCTCGCGAAAATTCGCAAATGACGGCGGCGGATACGATGGTTTTTCTTTTTTCGTTCGAAACGTCTGTTGCATATAGCACGTTTTTGGACCTAAATTCGGCTGAACGATATACAACAACGGCGCATTTTCCACACGTTTTTTCATTCCCACACCCCTCCTTTTTACGACTACTATATGCGCAAAAAGAAACGGGCATGCTAAAAGCTTGATTCCGCCAGTCGAAAAAATGAAATTAACCATTCAAGTTGTCGCTATAGAAGCACAACGAGCTGTGATTAATCTTTCTTCCTCTGTTCTGTTAATAAGTGAATAATCTGTTCATTTTGTTTAATGCGTATATCGCTATTTTTCTTTAGATGGTACAAACATTTCAAAATAAAAAATAATGAAAATACAATAATGATAATAACTACAAGAGAAAAGTAACCCATTAGAAATCATCCTCAATCTATTCGTTTTAAGTAGTAAATTTCACATTCTTGTGCTTATAGTAAGCAAGTTCCCAGACAAAGTTGCCTTGACATAAACATTTGCACCACCAAGTCCACCCAACCATGATACATCAGCAGAAAACTTAGCTGTTTTTTCTGTATAGCTTAAAGAAATATTATTGAGAGTTCCACCGATAATCCAGTAATCATAAGAATACGCTTTAATAATTCTAGATTCTTCAATATTGTTAGGAACATTTACATCAATAAAATAACTAATTCCCATATATGGAGTCGCTGCTTTTACTTGATAAGTTGATTTCCCGTACGGAAAAAGATGCTGATATGAGGGTCGATTTATTCTTCCATAATCCTCTCTTTCGGATAACATAATCGGTTCAATAGTAATAGTCATTTCTTTTCCAGATTCATCGACAACTATGATTTCGTGTTTTTCTTGATCCTTCAAATCAAACTGAACTGTAATTTCTTTAGCATCTTCTGTTGCGTTTTTTTGGACAGGCAGTTCTGAAGCATGTGAGAAAGATTCATAAAATCCAAATACAAAAATGTTAGTGAATAATACTGTGAGAATCCAAATTTTTCTCAATTAACATTCCTCCCTTCTCCTCCATTCTAATAAATACTAATCGTATTATAATAAATAACAGTGTATAATTCTATAAATTTCATATAATTGTAAAAAAATTAAAAGCTGTTCGGCAAATGCCAAACAGCTTTCCAATTAGCGCGCTAAAATGTGGTAGCCAGAGTCGACGTGAATAATTTCGCCTGTGACGCCGCGCGATAAGTCGCTAAATAAAAATAGTGCCGTATCGCCAACTTCTTCTTGTGTCGTTGTGCGGCGCAGTGGTGCGCGTTCTTCAATTTCTTTTAAAATCGAATTAAAGTCGCCGACGCCTTTCGCAGATAATGTACGAATCGGACCGGCGGAAATGGCGTTGACGCGAATGCCGTATTTTCCTAAGTCGTTCGCTAAATATTTCACGCTCGCTTCTAACGACGCTTTTGCCACACCCATGACGTTATAGTTTTGCACGACGCGCTCGCCGCCTAAATACGTTAGTGTGACGATGCTGCCGCCTTCTGTCATTAACTCTTTTGCCGCTTTCGCCACCGCTGTTAACGAATAGGCGCTAATATTGTGCGCAAGTAAAAATCCTTCGCGATCGACGTTCATGTACTCGCCTTCTAAATGTTCTTTATTCGCAAATGCGATACAATGGGCAAGACCGTGAATGACGCCAACTTGCTCTTTGATTTGCGCAAAGCATGCCTCAATTTCGTCATCTTTCGTCACATCGCAAGGTAACACAAGCGCTCTGTCATCTTCTAACGTCGCAACTAATTTTTTTACCTCATTTTCAAAACGCTCGCCTGCATATGTAAAAATTAATCGCGCCCCGGCTGCATGAAGCGCACGCGCAATGCCCCAAGCGATGCTTCGTTTATTCGCCACACCCATCACGACGTACGTTTTCCCTTGTAATGATAATTGCATATTCGTTCATCCCCTTAATTTTATGATTTGTTATTAGAACCTAGTATTAATATGATTATAACAAAAAATTCCCTACTTTCAAATAGGGAATTTATAATAAATAGTCCATAAACATCGTCGCTAAACCGAAATAAATGAGAATGCTAATTAAGTCGTTAATCGTCGTAATAAACGGGCCAGAAGCAACAGCAGGGTCGATGCGCAGTTTATGCATAAAAAGCGGAATGAGCGCCCCCGCAACTGTCGCAACCGTCAACGTTGCAAATAACGCTAATCCAACGAGCACCCCTAAGAAAAACTGTTGTTTCCATACATACACGACAATCGTAATGACGACGCCACACGATAGCCCAATAAGCAATCCTGTCAACGCCTCGCGCGCAACCATACTCCACTTTCCTTCTTTTTCTAAATCGCCCATCGCAAGACGGCGTACAGCGACCGCTAACGACTGCGTACCTGTATTTCCTGACATGCCGGCAATGAGCGGAATAAACACGGCTAAAATCGCTACTTTTTGTAGTGTATCTTCAAAGCGGCTAATTAAATTCGCGGTCATCATGCCTAAAAACAATAAAATAATCAGCCATGGCAGCCGCTTTTTCGCCGCTTCCAACGGATTGTGCTGAATGTCGACATCAGGAACCCCCGCAAGCTTCGAATAGTCGTCTGTCGCTTCTTCCGAAATGACGTCAACGATGTCATCAACGGTAATAATACCGAGTAAATGATTGTTCGCATCGACGACAGGAAGGGCTAAAAAGTTGTAATTTTGCATTTTGCGGGCCACATCTTCTTGATCTTCATCAACAAATACGGACACGACACGGTCGTTCATAATGTCGACAATCATTTCATCATCATCCGATGTCAATAGTTCACGAAGCGACAATACGCCGACGAGCTGACGCTGTTCATTCACGACGTACAAATAATAAATCGTCTCCGCTTGCGCTGCTTCTTTTTTCAAAATTTGCATCGCCGAACGCACCGTTTGGTTGGCATGAATGGCGATATATTCCGTTGTCATAATGCTTCCGGCCGTATATTCTTTATAATGAAGCAGTCCTTGAATATCTTTCGCCGCTTCATCATCCATAATCGTTAAATAATTTGCCACTTCTTTTTTATCGAGCTCATTTAATACGTCCGCGGCATTGTCCGCATACATGTGAGCGAGCATTTGTGCGACAAATAACGGATCCATTTCCGATAAATAAATTTTATATTCATCTTCTTCAATGTCGAGATGGTCAAAAATTTCCGCCATTTCTGCTGGTGATAAATATTCATACATCCGCTTTCTTACTTCTGGGCTTTGTTCGACGTAAAACTTCGCCCGCTCGTACGGATGCAATTTTAAAAACTGTCGGCGAAACTCTTCCATCTTTTCATCATATAACGCCTGTAACATCATACCCCTCCTCTCGACAAAAATCGCTTTTTTTATTATGCGTGAATCTTTGCCAACTTGCAACTGACAATGTAAAATGATAATGCACGATGAAATGCAGGGGGAACAACAATGGAAAATGAAAAAACGTCTCAAACGAAAATAGATTATCATTTATTGTTTATTTTATTTTTAATCGCAGTCGTGAGCGCCATCGCCATCGAAAGTGCGCGCGAGACGCTTCCTGCTAAACTGCAACATATTAACTTTGCGCAAAAGCAGCTCATGTGGTACGTCATTGGTACCGTCGTCATTGCTGTAACGATGCTTTTCGATTACGATCGACTATTTAAAATCGCTTGGTATTTATATGGCTTCGGAATCATTCTTTTACTTGGATTAGAATTAAACGTCCCGGGTACAGTAACGATTAAAGGGGCAACGAGCTGGTACAGCCTGCCGGGCGGAAACTTTCAGCCGTCTGAGCTGATGAAAATTTTTATGATTATCGTCATTAGCCGTATGATCGTCAACCATCGCGAAAAGTACCATGATCCGACGTTACAAGACGATTTAAAATTGCTTGGTAAAATCGTATTATCGCTCATGCCGCCACTTTTTTTGCTTGCGCGTCAACCAGACATGGGGATGTCGATGGTGTTTATGGCGATTGCTGGTTCGCTCATTCTCGTGTCCGGCATTCGTTTGCGCATTATCGCCGCCATCGTCGGCCTCGCTGTACTCGGAGCGACAGCGTTTATCGTGGCGTTTTTATATTTCCCAGACGTATTAAAAATTCAACAATATCAATTAAACCGTTTTTACGGCTGGTTGAATCCGTACGAATATTCAAGCGATCAAGGGTTTCAGCTCATTAAATCGCTACTTGCGATCGGGTCAGGGGAGTTATATGGAAAAGGATATAAAAATTTAGACGTATATTTACCAGAATCGCATACCGACTTCATTTTTAGCATTATCGGGGAGCAATTCGGCTTTATTGGCGCAAGCATCGTCGTGTCGCTCTTTTTCTTGTTAATTTACCGCATGATTCAAATTGCGTTAGAATGCCACGATCCGTTCGGCAGTTATTTATGCGCCGGTGTTATCGGCATGATTACGTTCCAAGTGTTCCAAAACGTCGGCATGACGATCGGGTTACTGCCCATCACAGGCCTTCCGCTTCCGTTCGTCAGCTACGGCGGAAGCTCGCTTGCCACATATATGCTTGCGATCGGGCTTGTCTTAAACGTCCGTTCTCGCACACAAAAATTTATGTTTTCTGCTGAACAATGATAGCCGCTTGTATGCGGCTATTTTTGTAGAAAGGAGCAAAAAATGTACGATATGATTGGCGATATTCACGGTTGTTTTCATGAATTGATGTTATTAACAAAAAAGCTTGGCTACGTCTGGGAAAACGATGTGCCGATTCATCCGAATGGGCGAAAGCTCGCCTTCGTCGGCGATTTAGCTGATCGCGGTCCGCAGTCGTTACGAGTCATCGATACAGTCGTTTCACTCGTTAAACAGCATGGGGCGGTGTACGTCCCGGGCAATCATTGCGACAAATTGTATCGTTTTTTTCTCGGACGAAATGTACAAGTGACACATGGGCTTGAAACGACGGTTGCTGAATGGGAACGAGCCGATGAAAAAACGAAAGCACGCATTCGCACACAGTTTATGAACTTATACGAAAACGCACCGCTTTACGCCGTATTAGACGATCGCAAACTCGTCATCGCTCATGCGGGCATCCGGGAAGACTATATTGGCAAATCGAATCAAAAAGTAAAAACGTTCGTCTTATACGGCGATATTACAGGAGAAAAACATCCAGACGGCTCCCCCGTTCGTCGCGATTGGGCAAAACATTACCGAGGAGAAGCGCTCATCGTATATGGGCATACACCCGTTAAAGAACCGCGCTGGCTAAATAACACGGTCAACATCGACACCGGCTGCGTATTCGGCGGACAACTCACAGCCCTTCGCTATCCAGAAATGGAGACCGTTTCTGTTCCATCAACGATGCCATATGTTGCAGAAAAATTTCGCCCGTTTGACTAAAGCAAACGGGCCATGTCATGAGGGAGCGGCGCATGAAACGTCATCGTTTTTTCGAGAAACGGATGAAAAAACGCCAGCTCACAACTATGCAACGCTTGGCGGTCGATTTGCTCCCGAAAACCGCCATATAAATCATCGCCGACGAGCGGATGACCGAGATAAGAAAAATGGACGCGAATTTGATGCGTGCGCCCCGTTTCTAATTGAATCGACACGTGCGACATTCCGTTTTTATATTGTAATACGGCGTAGTGTGTCACGGCGCGCTGACCGTCTGGTCGCACTTCCCGCTCAATAATGCTTTCTCCTTTTCGCCCAATCGGCGCATCAATCGTCCCAACAAGCGGGGTCACATACCCATGACAAATCGCTTCGTAGCGCCGCTTCACTCCACCTTGTTTTTGTTGTTCGCTTAATATATGATGCACGTGGCGATGTTTTGCGACAAGCACAAGTCCAGATGTGTCGCGGTCAAGCCTTGTGACGACATGCACGGTCGCTTGTAAGTTTTGCTTTTCATAATGATACAATAATGCATTCGCAAGCGTCCCTTGCGGATGTTCACGCGACGGAATGGTTGCCATATGCGGCGGCTTATCGACGACGATAACATAATCATCCTCGTACACAATCGAAAGCGGAATCGGCTGAGCGACCATATGTACACTTTTTTGTTCAGGAGGAAACGAAACGCGCACTTCATCGCCTGCTTTTAGCACGTAACGAACCGTCACAGGCATATCGTTCACTTCTATTCTTCCCCCTTGAAATTTAATATCAGTGAGCGCTGTTTTTGAAATATGTTGTTGTTTTAAAAATTCACGAACGAGCATGCCGTCTTGTTGTTGTGTAACGATCCAACGAAGTTGAAACATACAAATCCCTTTCTACTGAATAAATGATTCGCGCACACGCTTCCAAAACGGGAACGGACGAAAACGGGCAAAGCGAATTTTTTCATCGGCGACGCGACATTGAATCGACTTTACATCTTTATGCAATAGCGATAAATGGTCGATCGTAATTTGAAAATCGACGTCATTGACCGGCTTTAACATACACGTATGATGCGCTGGCAAAATAAGCGGTGAACCGATCGTCCGGAAAATGCGGTTGTTTATGGACGCCATTTCCGCCACTTGAATCGCTTCCAGCGACGGATGTAAAATGGCACCGCCAAGCGCTTTATTGTATGCGGTACTTCCCGATGGCGTCGAAATGCATAACCCATCCCCGCGAAACGTTTCAAACAATTCTCCCCGAATTTCAACATCCATCACAAGCGTGCCGCCCACACTTTTTACTGTACATTCATTGAGCGCTAAATATTTTGCCTCACGTCCGCCATTCACATATCGAATCGTTACCTCAAGAAGCGGATATTCGACGACTTGATACGGCGTTTTCGCAATGGCGATGACGAGCTTTTCAATTTCATCAGGCACCCAATCCGCATAAAAACCTAAATGCCCCGTATGTACCCCGACAAACGCTGTTTGCTCCAACCGACTTCGATAACGATGAAACGCATACAATAACGTCCCATCCCCTCCGACCGAAATAACAATATCCGGTTCATCTTCATCATACGTTAAGCGAAAATCGGTTAAATATGTACGAATTTTATACATACATTCGTTTGATATCGCATCCCCTTTTGATATGACCGCAAACTTCACGCGCCTCACCCCTCATTTTCTTTCACTTCTTGCTTGCGCGAAAACGCCGCTTGTGCCTCTTGAATTTCAAAACGAATTTTCGACATTTCTTCGTCTAGCAAATATGCGGCTTCCGCAGCCCGCTGTAATCGTTGGCGAATATCTTCTGGAAACTTGCCGCTATACTTATAGTTTAACGAATGTTCGATCGTCGCCCAAAAGTTCATCGCCAGCGTGCGAATTTGGATTTCGACTAAAATGTTTTTTTCGCCATAAATCATTTGTACCGGGTAACGAATGACGACATGATACGAACGATACCCGCTCTCTTTTTTTTGCGTAATATAATCTCGTTCTTCGACAATTGTAAAATCGTTTCGCTTGCGCAACAGTTCGACAACCGTTTGAATGTCGTCAACAAATTGGCACATCATACGCAATCCCGCAATATCTTGCATTTGTTGTTCGAGTTGATCGAGCGGAATATTTTTCTTTTGTGCCTTATCTAAAATGCTCGCAATCGGCTTCACTCTTCCTGTCACAAATTCAATCGGTGAATGAATGCCTTGCATTTCAAATTGAGTACGCATCCCCTTGAGCTTTACTTTCAACTCTTCAACCGCTTGTTTGTACGGTGCTAAAAAAAACTCCCAATGTCTCTCCATTCAACCACCTACTTATGCAAAAAATGCCGTTACCGCCTGTTCCATTTCTTCACCGTAATTTGCATTTCCTTTAATATTTTCAATTAAGTACGTCACTTCTTCATGAATACCTTCTAGCTCGATCGTGGCATCACTTCCGACAAGAAACATCGGCTCGTTTGTACGAAGCGCTTCTTTCATCGCCCCCCATACGTCTTTAGACATGACGACATAAACGAACGCATCACTCGCTTCTAATATGTATACAAACGCACACTCATCAGAATCAACAAGCATATGTCGTTTTGGCTTTAAGCCTTGAAGCGACGCCTCACATGTGACGTACCATCCATGTTCTTTTTTTTCTGCTGTATGCACATATATTTTCATTTTCTGTCCTCCGTCCATCTATGATGTCCGCCTTTATTTTACCACATTTCGCCTAGCGATGTTCACTAGTTGCACTTTTTCGCGTACATGTTGATAATAGAAGTAGAATGACGTGAGGAGAAGAAAACATGAAACACGAACTTGAAATTGAATTCAAAAATATGTTAACGGCTGAAGAATTTTCTCGGTTTACCCATGCGTTTGCAGTGCGTGATGATGAATGGAACGTGCAACAAAATTATTATTTTGACACCCCCGACTTTCAATTGAAACAACAAAAAAGCGCATTACGCATTCGTTTAAAAAACGGCACATATACATTAACATTAAAACAACCATATGAAGACGGGCTGTTAGAAACGCACGAACCGTTAACAAATGAAACAGCGACAGCACTTATTTCGGGCGCAAAGTCACTTGAAGGCGACATCGCAAACATATTACAGTCGCTTCATATTGCCCCGACAGCGATCGTCTGTTTTGGTGCGCTAACGACTCGCCGCGTCGAACGACCGTATAAAAACGGCACGCTCGTCCTTGACTATAGCGAATATATGAACGTGGCTGACTACGAAATTGAATACGAAGCAAGCGAGCGAACAGAAGGAGAAAAGGTATTTTCAGCGCTGTTACAGTCATTTCATATTCCAAAGCGACAAACGAAAAATAAAATTGAACGATTTTACGAAGCGAAATACGAAACGGAGCGATCGTCATGAACGTGCAACAAATCAAATTGCTTTTAGAACTTCAAGCGTTGCAACATTTACAAGGAAAAAAAGAAGCGCCAACAACATCGTTTCACGACTTATTTCGCGAGTTGTTAACAGCCGAAACAGACGGAGAAACAGAAACGATACGTCCATCACTTCCAATGATGACAAGCGCTGAAACGAAAGCGCCGACATACGAAGAAAAGTCGCTTCAAAAACAGGCGATTCATCAATGGATTGACGAGGCGGCAACAAAATACGATGTCGATCCGAATCTCGTTTATGCGATCATTCGCCATGAATCAAACTTTCATCCACAAGCAAAAAGCCGGGCTGGTGCGATGGGGCTCATGCAGTTAATGCCGAGCACGGCGCGCATGTTAGGGGTAAAAGACGCCTTCGATCCACAACAAAACATTGAAGGTGGAACGAAATATTTACGTCAACTTCTCGATCGGTATGACGGCAACGTTGCGCTTGCCCTTGCAGCATATAACGCAGGGCCAGGCAATGTCGAAAAACATGGAGGCATTCCACCGTTTCGTGAAACGATGAACTATGTAAAAAAAGTGATGCAAACGTACTATTCCACAAGTCACATCGTTTGAGATGAAACAAAGTCATTGTTACAATATTGATATATTTCGGCAAAGGAGTTTTTCATATGTTTCAATCCCCTTATGAAGCGATTGGAGGCGAACAAGTTATCACCAAACTCGTCGATGCATTTTATGAACGGGTAGCGAAACATCCCGACTTGTCGCCTATTTTCCCAAAAGATTTAACAGAGACGGCGCGAAAACAAAAGCAATTTTTAACGCAATATTTAGGCGGACCACCGCTTTATACAGCTGAACACGGACATCCGATGTTGCGTGCGCGCCATTTGCCTTTTCCGATTACGCCAACGCGCGCAAAAGCATGGCTTGCCTGTATGCATGAGGCGATGGATGAAATCGGACTAAACGGGCCTGTTCGTGATGAATTGTATCAACGGCTCATTTTAACTGCTCAACATATGATTAATACACCGGAGGACGAGCGAAAGGAGCATGAAGGTGAATGGTAAGCAAGAAGGAACGACAAAACAACTAGAAATTTATTTATTTGTCGATCCTCTTTGCCCAGACTGCTGGGCGCTTGAGCCTGTGTTAAAAAAGTTATGGATCGAATACGGACAATATTTTACGTTACGTCACGTCTTAACCGGCCAACTCGATCGACTCAATGGCGTAAATTACAAACGAATTGATCGACATGCATCGCGCATCGGCATTGCTTGTGAAGACCGGGTGTTTCTTGAAACACCGCTACCGATTCCATATATTGCGTCGCTCGCTGTGAAAGCAGCGGAATTGCAAGGGCGACAAGCAAGCATTCGCTTTTTACGTCAACTACAAGAAATTGTATTTATTCAAGGCAAAACGATTACAGAGACAGACACGCTCATTCAATGCGCCATTGCTGCTGGTTTAGATGTGCAAGAATTTATGAATGACTTATCTTTACCAAGTGCAGTCAAAGCGCTTCAATGCGATTTAAAAATTCGTGCGGAAATGGACGTTCGGGAAGTTCCGACGCTCGTCTTTTTCAACGAAAATATTGAAGATGAAGGCATTAAAATTTCAGGCTGTTATCCGTACGACGTGTATGTCGACTTAATCCATGAAATGCTCGGTTTTCATCCTCAACCATCTCCGCTTCCACCAATTGAACAGTTTTTACATCACGCTCAATTCGTTACAACCGATGATATTGCGATGGTGTACAACATCCCGCACAGCAAAGCTGAATGTGAATTAAAAAAATTGCGTTTAAAACAAAAAGTGGAGAAAATCGGCTCATTTTGGCGCTGGATCGGATAAAGAAAAAGGACTCGGGGGATGCCGAGTCCTTTTTCTTTGTCATAAAGACAACAAAGGGGATGGGAGAAATTTTTCACGGTCAAACAAAGGGGTATAAGTTTGTTTGATTGTGATTCACTTCACGTTTATATATTAACAAATCCCTTCATGTCTTGACAAGTGTTTTGTTTACTTGTTCACACATTTGTCATAATTATTTTCTTTCTTGCTTACTATGAATAAATAAGGGGGGATTCGATGTTTGTCGCACATATCATTTGGATTATTGTCGCACTTATCATTCACTTTTTCGCATTAATGCGCTTATTTCCGTTATTCATATCTATTCCGTTTTTATTTCTTTCTTTCTTTTCCTTTTTCACTTATTTGAACAATCGCCATCGCTTTCGCGGATTTCATTAAAAAAAGGCGACGCACGGTCGCCTTTTACAATAGTTGCTCGAGTTGTTGTAATTTTTGTTCAAACACTTGACACGCCTGTTCAATCGGCTTTGGAGATGTCATGTCAACCCCTGCTTTTTTCAACACTTCAATCGGATAATCGGAGCTTCCTGCCTTTAAAAACTCAATGTAACGCTCGACCGCTGGTGTACCTTCTTCTAAAATTTGTTTGCTTAATGCGGTCGCTGCGCTAAATCCTGTCGCATATTGATACACATAATAGTTGTAATAAAAATGCGGAATGCGCGCCCATTCTAAACCGATTTCCTCATCGATGACAATGCCATCGCCGAAATATGTTTTATTTAGCTCATAATATTTTTCCGTCAATACTTGCGCCGTCAGCGCCTCACCGCGTTGCACCATCTCATGAATCATATGTTCAAACTCCGCAAACATCGTTTGACGAAACACAGTGCCACGGAACGTTTCTAAATAATGGTTTAATAAATATAACCGTTTTTTCTCATCATCGATCGTTTGTAATAAATAATCGTTCAATAGCGCCTCGTTGCACGTGGATGCGACTTCAGCAACGAAAATCGAGTAGTTTCCGTACGGATATGGTTGATATTTGCGCGTATAATAACTATGCACCGAATGACCAAACTCATGCGCAAGCGTAAATAAGTTGTTCACATTATCTTGCCAGTTCATTAAAATATATGGATTCGTTCCATACGAACCAGACGAATACGCTCCGCTCCGTTTGCCGCGCGTTTCTTGCACATCGACCCAACGATGATCAAACCCTTCTTTGACAATCGAAATATATTCATCACCTAGTGGCGCGAGCCCCTTTAACAATATGTTTTTCGCTTCTTCATACGTCACTTTCATATCGGCTTGTTTCACAAGCGGCGTATATAAATCGTACATATGTAGCTCATCTAATCCAAGCACCCGCTTGCGTAATTGAACGTAACGATGCAAAAGCGGCAAATAGCGATGAATCGTTTCAATTAAATTGTCGTACACCGCTTCAGGAATTTGATTTTTACTTAATGCAGCTTCACGCGCTGAGCGATAATTGCGAACGCGCGCAAAAAAAGTATTGCGCTTCACCGCTCCACTTAACGTGCTTGCGAACGTGTTTTCATATTTGCGATATGTATCGTATACCGCTTTAAACGCATCGCGACGAACACGACGATCTTCGCTTTCAAGAAAACGAATGTAACGACCGTGCGTCACTTCCACTTCTTCTCCGTTTTCATCTGTAATCGTCGGAAAACGTAAATCGGCATTATTTAACGCCCCAAACGTATTGCTTGATGCATTCATCACTTCCGCCGCTTGCGCAAGCAATGCTTCTTCTTTTTCCGATAATACGTGCGGGCGTTGGCGATTCATTTCATCTAATTCGTGCTCATACAGACGAAGCGGTTCGTATTGTTGTAAGAAGGAGCGCAACACTTGTTCATCAAGCGCTAAAATTTCTGGCACGATAAACGCCATCATTTGACCAGCTTCAGCATATAAACTTTCCGCTCTCGTTTCAAGCGCTTGATAAAATGCATTCGCTGTGTCTTCATCATGGCGCATATGCGCATACGCATATAATTTCCCTAGTCGCATCAACACATGGTCGCGATATTGCAACGCTTCGTATAACGTTTGTGCGCTTTCCCCCAATCTTCCTTTATACTCCGAAAATTTCGGAAGAAGTGCGTGAATTGCTTGAAATTCTTGTTCCCAATGTTCATCTGTCGCAAAAATATCTTCAAGACGCCACGTATACTCTACCGGAACGTCTTTACGTGTCGGCAACGTTTTTGCCATGTTCATCACCTCTTACATAAAAATGTTTACTTATATATTATTCTCGTTTTGTGAAAAAATCCTCTTTTTTGCTTACAATTCGCTCAAGTACTTGTTGATCTCCTTTCATCGCCTCCTCTATCGTACGTGGGAGCGACCATGACCGAATGCGCTGAAACGTACTTTTTCCGACTTTTTTCAACAATTGAAGCGACACGAGCGCATGTAAATAGTCCATGAACGCATACGAATAATGGCTTTTTGTCATAAGTGGCAAACAGCGAATATGAATAAGGTTTTGACGAATGAAATGTTGCATTCGCTCATATAATTGATGAAACGAAAACGTCATATGAGGCGGAATACGCATCATCTCAAGCAACATATACGTTTGCCAAATAAACGGAGGCGTCTTTAACCAATACGAATGGCGAAGCGGAATACCTGCTTCATGCGGAAATAACGATGGGGTCATATGCTCGTTATAAACGATGCGACAAAAAGAGCGATTCGTTCGATAATACGACGGAGATTGCCGCCATTGTTTCTTTTTCATTTGCCATGCATGAAACAAACCATCGTGTTGTCGTTGAGGCGTCTGTTGGAAAGAAGAAAATGACATCGTATCGAGCGGAATCGTCGTCCATTCTCCGTATGCCATCGTTGCGGATAGCGGGATGAGATGATGAAGAAACCATACTTCGCGACGTTCAGGACAATAAAGCGGAATCATCTCGTAACTATTGAAAAAAAGCCAAGAAAATGAAGATAGTTGAAAAAACAAACCGCGGCGCTGCACATGTGATGAATGAAGCAACCAAATCGGGACAATATGTGCGTTTATGTACGCGTTCGTTCGTTTCACAAATAAAGAAGATGGAATGATAGAACATTGATATTCGACTGCGTACATCTTTTTTTCACGCATGACAAATACATCCGGACGTTGACGAATATGCGGTAAATACTTCTCGACTTCCGCTTCGATCTTCTCGTTGATGAGCCATTCATATAGCTGTTGTTTCCCTTGTAAATGGGCGATTGTTTCGCGCTCTGTTTCGATCGTACATGTCGTTTCGTGCGCAAAATGCGACATTCGTTTTTTTCCAATTTTCAATTGCACTCGCTTCAAACAAACAGGGCAAAAAAACGACTGCGTCGCTCGCAATACATGTAGCTGTTCAACCGTCCAATCGTCTAATAACGAACATGTTTCTCCATTTTTCAATAATGCAACAAACATGCAACCTCCCCTTTCTCCACATATTTTTTTCACCAACATCGCCTTTTTTCCTGCAACAAATACAAAAAATAGGGGAACAACTAAATTTATTGAATTAGGCGTTTTTTATTTCCCTTCTTTCACATTTTGTCATACAATAGAAGTACAAGATGTGGAATGATGGGCGAACGCTCAGGGGTAAATTCCCTTCCTGAATGGATAATCGTAGAAGGGAGATGAAGAACATGGAAATCGAACGCATCAATGAATATACGTTGAAGCTATATATATCGTACGGAGATATTGAAGAACGTGGCTTTGATCGTGAAGAAATTTGGTACAATCGCGAACGAAGCGAAGAATTGTTTTGGGAAATGATGGACGAAATTCATCAAGAAGTGGAAATTTATTTAGAAGGACCACTTTGGATTCAAGTGCATGCGCTTGAAAAAGGATTGGAAGTGTTCGTCACAAAAGCCCAAATTTCAAAAGACGGAAGCAAACTGGAGTTGCCTATTCTCGACGAGCGATTCAAAGACTTACCGGTCGATGAAAAAATTGAACATATATTAGATCAACATTTTAACATTATTAAATCGTCGTCGACACAAGCACCTGATAATCCGCTCCAGTTCGTCATCCGCTTTAAAAACATTGAAGACGTCATCGCTCTTGCTCATCGTCGCGATTTTTCAACATTATACAACAAGTTATTCGCATTGGAGAATAACTATTACTTGTACGTCGAATTTACAGAAGAAGATAACGATCGCGACATTGATAATATGTTAAGCATATTACTTGAGTACGGGCAAGATTCTCAAATGACGATTCATCGCCTTGAGGAATATGGGAAAATCGTCATCGCAGAACAAGCACTCACGATGATCGCAAAACACTTTCCAAACTCATAACGCCGATTTCAACCCATTGAAATCGGCTTTTTTCTCGCAAGGTCAGGTGAACAACAAATGAGAAATGCGTTAAAAGTTGTACTGTTTATACTTGCTTTCATCGGCTTTTTAGCAGTGACAAAAGATTATTGGGAAGGCTGGCTACTTGGAACGTTCAGCTTATTTGTCACATTGTCAGTTATTTTTATTTCGTTTGTCATCTTTTTAGAAAATCGACATCCGACAAAAACGCTCACATGGCTCGTTTTATTCAGTAGTTTTCCGCTCATCGGCTTTATTTTTTATTTTCTACTTGGTCAAAACTATCGTAAAAAACGATTATTTCGAAAAAAAGCGCTACTCGATGAACAAACGTTTCGCAAACTAGAACGGGATGACACGAATCATGAACGAAAATTATATATGAAACCGCATCAACAGCCACTGTTACAACTAGCTAGACGAATGACGAAAGAATCGATTTCAACCGCGACAAAAACGCGCGTGTTAACAAACGGAGAAGAAACGTTCGCTGCCATTTTTGAGGAATTAGAAAAAGCAGAGCATCACATTCATCTTGAATATTACATCGTGCGTGATGACGATATCGGGCAACGGCTAAAACAACTATTAATCGCTAAAGCAAAAAAAGGGGTACACGTCCGCTTTTTATATGATGCAGTCGGAAGTTGGAAACTGTCGAAAACGTACATACAAGATATGCGTGAAGCAGGCGTAGACATCATCCCGTTCTCCCCTGTTCGCCTGCCGTTTTTAAACAATACAATCAACTTCCGCAACCATCGTAAAATTATCGTCATTGACGGAAAAGTCGGTTTTGTTGGTGGCTTAAATATTGGCGATGAATATTTAGGGAAAAATGAATATTTCGGATTTTGGCGCGATACGCATTTACTTGTGTATGGCGAAGCGGTGCGCACGCTGCAACTAATTTTTTTACAAGACTGGTATTACATGACTGGTCAACAATGGTTGACCATGAACTATTTACATGCGCCGACCGTTGAGGATGAGACGCTCGGAGGGGTCCAACTTGTCGCTGGTGGACCAGATACGAAATGGGAAGTCATTAAACATTTATTTTTTGCGATGATTACATCAGCCCAGCAATCGATTTGGATCGCCTCACCGTATTTCATCCCAGATGAAGATATTTTAACGGCATTGAAAGTAGCAGCATTAAGTGGTATTGATGTACGGCTTCTCGTGCCGAAGCGGCCGGATAAAAAAATTGTGTTTTATGCTTCCCGCTCTTATTTTCCTGAACTACTCGAAGCAGGAGCGACCATTTACGAATACGAAAAAGGGTTTATGCACAGCAAAATTATCGTTGTAGATGGCGAACTTGCCTCGATTGGCACGGCGAACATGGACATGCGCAGCTTTCATTTGAATTTTGAAGTGAATGCGTTTTTATATCAAACGCCAAGCGTACAAACGCTAGTCGATGACTTTATAAACGACTTCGAGCATTCATCAAAAATTGATATGCATCAATTCAAACGCCGGCCACTTTGGATGCGCATCGCTGAATCGACAGCGCGCCTTCTTTCACCACTACTATAAAAGGCTTAGCATTTACGCTAAGCCTTTATTGTTGACGAGCTGTTGTGCTTGACGCAATTGATACGTTCGCACTTTTCTCGGTAAAAAGCGACGAATTTCATCTTCGTTGTAACCAACTTGCAGGCGTTTTTCGTCCATAATAATCGGACGGCGCAACAAGCCTGGATGTTGGCAAATAATTTCATATAAATCTTGCAATGGCAATGAATCGACTTGAATATTTAACTTTTGAAAAATTTTCGAACGAGTTGAAATAATTTCGTCCGTTCCGTTTTCCGTCATACGCAAAATGCTTTTAATTTCTTCAATCGTTAACGGCTCGGCAAAAATATTGCGCTCTTTATACGGAATGTTATGCTCTTCTAACCACGCTTTTGCTTTTCGACAAGACGTACAACTTGGCGATGAATATACGATCACCATATGTGAATCACTCCCTTATGGGTTGCTTTATTCGCTTTCTGTATTAAAACACATCTTATTTTAAAATGACTTTAAAAAACTCTACAACGTACATTATACAACAAAAAAGTTTAGAAAGATACACCTTTTTTCAATTTTACCCAACATATTATACGGTTGTCCGATCAAAATGGTTTCATTTTTCGTTGCTTTCGTTTCAAATTTTCTCTACAATAAAAAGAGAAATGGCAAACAAAGGGGGAGACGTATGGTTCAATTTTTTATCGACTTTACGATCGTCGCCGTTTTCGTGATTGGCATCACAGCGCTTATGGGCGTCATTTTAAACGGTATTGGTGAAAACATATTTGGCGGACGAAAAAAGCGATTACATACTGCAATGAGCGAACAGGTGCAAACGGGCTGGAAAGCGGTTGGTGGAAAAAAAGCTTCGAGATAATCTCGAGGCTTTTTTTAAAAACGAAATAGTCAAACGAATCAAAATATTTTATAATACTTTAGTACATCAAACGAAAAAAGCTAATCTCTCGAAACTCGAGAGATTAGCTGTACATCGCCTTGTATTTTTCGTACTCTGCTTCCGAGCAGTAAACGAAATGACCCGGCGTAATTTCGCGCATGCGCACATCTTCGCCTTCTTTATAGTTGTGCTGTGACGGATCGTAAATGATACGTTTGCGCGTCCGTTCTGTTTCTGGGTCTGGATGTGGAATCGCTGAAAGAAGCGATTTCGTGTACGGATGAATCGGATTGCGGTACAACTCTTCTGCATCCGCAAGTTCAACCATTTTTCCGAAATACATGACTCCGATGCGGTCGCTAATGTATTTGACCATTGACAAATCGTGGGCGATAAATAAATACGTCAAGCCTTTTTCACGTTGCAACTTTTTCATTAAGTTGACAACTTGCGCTTGGATCGATACGTCAAGTGCCGAAATGGGCTCGTCCGCAATAATAAACTCCGGCTCAACCGCAAGCGCGCGTGCAATGCCGATCCGTTGACGCTGTCCACCAGAAAACTCATGCGGATAACGGTTCGCATGTTCGCGGTTTAAACCAACCGTCTCAAGCAATTCATACACGCGATTCATGCGCTCTTCTCTCGACGATGCTAATCCATGAATATCAATGCCTTCCGCAATAATATCCGCAACCGTCATACGCGGGTTTAACGACGCATACGGGTCTTGGAAAATCATCTGCATTTTCCGTTTTAATTCTTTCGCTTCTTTCGCAGACTTTTTCCGATGCACACTTAAACCGTTAAACAACACTTCGCCGCCTGTTGCTTCATATAATCCAATAATCGTACGGCCTGTCGTTGACTTTCCGCATCCTGACTCACCAACGAGACCGAGCGTTTCACCTTTATAAATGTCGAACGTCACACCGTCAACCGCTTTGACAACTTGTCCTTTCCCAACTTTAAAATATTGTTTTAAGTTTTTCACTTCGACAAGTTTTTGTTTTTCACTCATCGTTTATCCCCTCCTTTATTGTTCGTTAGTGTAACGAATTTTTTCATCCGTTCACGAACGACTTTCGGAGGTTCGACTTTCGGTGCATTCGGATGAAGTAACCACGTTGCCGCATAGTGCGTATCTGATACTTGGAACATTGGTGGTTCCATTTCATAGTCAATCTTTAACGCATACGCATTACGAGGTGCAAACGCATCTCCTTTTGGTGGATTTAACAAATCCGGAGGCGTTCCTGGAATCGAGTACAATTCTTCATCACCATGTTCTAAGCTCGGCATCGATGCAAGTAAGCCCCACGTATACGGATGTTTCGGATTATAGAAAATTTCATCGACCGTTCCTTTTTCAACAATTTTCCCCGCATACATGACCGCAACGCGATCCGCCACATTTGCAACGACGCCGAGGTCGTGGGTAATGAAAATAATGGATGTTCCCGTCTTTTTCTGAATATCTTTAATTAATTCTAAAATTTGCGCTTGAATTGTCACGTCTAACGCCGTCGTCGGCTCATCGGCAATTAGCACTTTCGGATTGCATGCAAGCGCAATCGCAATAACGATACGTTGACGCATTCCGCCTGATAGTTGATGCGGATATTGTTTAAAACGAAGCGCTGGCTCCTTAATGCCGACGAGATCAAGTAGCTCAATGGCGCGCGCTTTTGCCTCTTCTTTTGTCATTTGTTGATGCTTTAACAACACTTCTGTAATTTGCTTTCCGATTGTCATCGTTGGATTTAACGCTGTCATCGGGTCTTGGAAAATCATCGAAATTTCCGCACCGCGTACACGCTGCATTTCTTTTTCCGAAAGCTTTGTGAGATCGCGACCTTCTAGTAAAATTTTCCCTTTCTTAATTTTTGCAGGTGGCATCGGTAGTAAACGCATAAGCGCTTTAGACGTGACCGATTTTCCTGAACCAGACTCCCCAACGATCGCCAGCGTCTCCCCTTTATATAAATCAAACGATACACCACGTACAGCTTGTACTTCACCGCCGTATACGTCAAACGAAATATGCAAATCTTTTACTTCTAGTACCTTTTCCATCATTCCACCCCTTTCACCCGTTATTTACGCATTTTTGGATCGAGTGCATCGCGCAATCCGTCCGCTAATAAGTTAAAGCTTAAAATAAGCAAGCTGATCACAAACGCAGGAATCATCATTAAATGAGGGAACGTTTGGATCGATTTGTAACCGTCGTTGACGAGTGAACCGAGCGATGCTTGAGGTGGACGAATACCGAGTCCGATAAAGCTTAAAAATGCCTCTGTAAAAATCGCACTTGGAATCGTAAACATCGTCGTAATAATAATTGGACCAACGACGTTTGGTAATAAGTGTTTAGCAATAATACGATAGTCAGACGCTCCGAGCGTACGTGCGGCTAAAACGTATTCCATATTTTTTAATTTTAAAATTTGTCCGCGCACAATGCGTGCCATCGTGACCCAACCGGTAATGACCATCGCCGTCGTAATCGAAATAATTCCCGGTTCAAACACGAGAATAAACAAAATAACAACGATTAAATTCGGAATTCCGACTAACACTTCAATAATCCGTTGCATGACGTTATCGACACGACCGCCGTAAAATCCGGAAATCCCACCATATGCAATCCCGATTAACAAATCAATCGCTGCCGCCAATACACCGATATATAAAGAGATGCGTGCCCCATACCATGTACGCGTCCATAAATCACGACCGAGGTCATCTGTTCCAAACCAATAGTATTCTTTCACTCCACGTTTTTCATACACATTAATTCCATTCATATCTTTTCCGTTAAACGGAAGCCAATCTATATTTTCCAACACCGGAATACGCGGTGGTAATTTCGCATGTTGTAAGTTTTGATCTTTATACGTATGCTTACTAAATATTGGCGCAAAAATGGCCATAAGCGTAATGATGATGATCATGGCGAGACCGAAAATGGCGCCTTTATTTTTTTTCAATCGAATCCAAGCATCTTGGAAAAACGTTAAGCTCGGTCGATTAATTTTTTCCATATCGCCTTGACGTTCGGTCGCCAGCTCAAACAATTCAGGAGATAATTGCTTTTCTGTCATTATTTTTTCCCTCCCGCTAAACGAATTCGCGGATCAATTAAACCGTAAAGCAAGTCTACAATAAAAATAACGAGAATAAATAACGCACTATAAAAAATCGTCGTCCCCATAATGACTGGGTAGTCGTTTAAGTTAATGGAGCGAACGAACTGTTCCCCTAAGCCCGGAACGGCGAAAATTTGTTCAATAACTAACGTTCCTGTCATTAAGTTAACGGCCATCGGACCAAGAATTGTAATAATTGGAATCATTGCGTTTCTTAATCCGTGTTTAAAAATAACGCCAAAGCCACTAATTCCTTTCGCACGCGCGGTTAAAATGTAATCTGAACCGAGCACTTCTAACATTTCTGTACGCATAAAGCGCGCAATGCTTGCAATAACAAATACCGATAATGCCAACGTTGGCATAATGGTATACTCAAATCCTTCCCAAAACGCAACAGGGAGTAGTTTCAATTTTACGCCGATGTAATATTGTAACAATCCACCAAATACAAATGATGGAATAGAAATACCTAAAACAGCTAATATCGTCGCCGTATAGTCAATTGCTGTATTGTGACGAACAGCAGCAATAACACCGAGAAAAATACCGACAATGGTTCCGAATACAAGCGCTTGAAAACCAAGTTGTGCAGATGGACCGATGCGATCGCCAATAAGTTGTGTGACCGGGCGATTATCGTATTGGAAAGAAACCCCTAAATCTCCTTTCGCCAAGTTGCCTAAATAGCGAATGTATTGAACTGGCACCGGATCATTCAATCCGTATTTTTCTAAAATGATTTTTTGTTGTTCTGGCGATAACTTCTCTTGATTTTGGAGAGGGGAACCTGGGAGAAGCTTCATTAAAAAGAACGTTGCCGTTGCGATAATAAACAACGTAATCAACATGTAAACAAAACGTTGTAACGTATATCGTGCCATATTGCACACCTCCTTACAAAATTAAAAACTTTTTGAAATTTTTCGGATTAGCAGGCAAAAGGAGAGTATATGCTTGTCGCACATATACTCTCCTTTCTTTTCGATTACTCGATATATGCCCACTTGTAGCTGTTGTCTGGACCGAATGGATGATCAACAATACCTTTGACGTATTCACGCTCAAGGTATGCTGCACCACGTTGATACATTGGAGCGATAACTGCTTCATCTAACAAGATTTTCTCAGCTTTTACCATCGCATCCCAACGAGCTTGCAAGTCAGAAAGAAGCGTTGTTTTCGCATCTTTTACAAGCTTGTCGTACTCCGCATTTGACCAACCTGTTTGGTTGTGAGCACCGTTTGTCACAAACATATCGATGAATGTCATTGGGTCTTGATAGTCTGGACCCCAACCAGCAAATGATAACTCATATTGCATTTTGCTTTCAAGATCAAGTTTTTGTTTAAATGGTTGTTGTTTAATATTTACTGTTAATCCTGGTAAGTTTGTCTCAAGTTGCTCTTTTAAGAACTCACCAATTTTCTTCGCACTTTCAGAATCGTAGTTTAACAATTCAAGCGTAATTTTGTCTTTGCCAAGCTCTTTTTTCGCTTGTTCCCAATATTTTTTCGCTTCTTCTGCGTTAAATTTCACTAAATCGCCATTTTCTTCACGGAAGTCTTTTCCGTTCGGACCAGTAACGAACCCTTCTGGAACAAGGTAGTTCGCCGCTTTTGAACCGTTATTTAAAATTGTTGCAACCATTGCTTCTTTATCGAAGCCCATCGCAATCGCTTTACGAGCGTTGACGTTTTTCAACACTTCGTTCTTTTGATTCATACGAATGAAGAACAATACAGGCTCTGATTTTGTTTTAAAGTTTTTGTCGCTGCTATACTTGTCAACAAACTCTGCACTTAAACCAACACGGTCTGCCTTGTTTGTTTCATATAAGTTTACACCAGTCGCAACGTCTTTAACGATGTTAAAGTTAATTGTTTCAAGTTTGACTGTTTGTGCATCCCAATATTGCTCGTTTTTCTTTAACTGGAAGCTTTGTTCATGTTTCCACTCGCTTAATACGAACGGACCGTTGTAAATTGTTGTGTTTGCTTCAAGACCGTACTTGTCCCCTTGCTCTTTAACGAATTTCTCGTTTTGTGGATAGAATGTAGGGAACGCCAATAAGCTTAAGAAATAAGGAATTGGGTTTTTCAATTCAACTTGTAATGTTTTTTCGTCAACCGCTTTTACACCTAGTTGGTCAACAGGTACTTTTCCTGTGTTTACTTCTTCAGCGTTTTTAATGTCGTACATAATGTATGCATACTCAGCACCTGTGTTTGGATCAAGCGCTTTTCTCCATGCATATACGAAATCGTTTGCCGTCACAGGCTCACCGTTTGACCATTTCGCATCGCGAAGTTTGAATGTGTATACTTTTCCATCTTCGCTTACTTCATAGCTTTCAGCCATTCCAGGTGTTGGCTCATTGTTTTGGTCTAAGCGGAATAGACCTTCAAATACGTTGTTCATGACGCGGAATGATACGCTGTCAGTTGCTAATGTAGAGTCCAACGAAGGAATTTCTGAAGTTTCAAGCAAGTTTAACACTTGCTCTTTTGCTGGCGCTTCTTGAGCCGGCTTTTCGCCCTCATTGGCAGTCTTGTCTTCTTCTTTTTTGCCGCCACACGCTGCTAGCACCGTGGAAGCGACGAGAAGAAGCATGAAAAAGATGGACAACTTTTTCTTCATGCGAGTTTCCCCCTCATCTTTCTTAATTGTATTTATTTCCATCTTCTGATTTATCAGAAGATTTGAAACACAAGGACATTATATAATGAATTAGTATACTTGAAAAGATTTTTTTGAAACTTTTTTTAAATTTTCTAACATCTTAAATAAGTGTAAGGTTTTTTTACATTTTCGATAAAATCAGCTTGTTGACTATTTTATTTGTTTTTTATTCGTTTGTAAATAGAAAATTTACACTTTTTTTAGTATAATACTTTACAGCGATTAAGCGCGAAAGGTGGATGAATGGTGAAAAATACAGTCATGACAAGTGTTTTCGTATTTTTAGTTGCGCTAACGGTTGCACTTTTTTCTCAAAACAAATGGTTAACATTTATTAATACTTCTTTTTTACTCGCACAACCACTCGTTATTATTGGTGGATTTCGATTCATATATGAAAAAGGATTTTTCGATGTGACCATTTCTAGCTTCAAACGATTGTTTCGTTCTCCAGTTGAACGGTATTATGCCGATGAACAGACAGATGATGGACAAAAAAAACAATGGGGAGCTTCATTTTTTTTTGCTGGGCTGTTCGTCACATTAGCCACGCTCATTTTTTCATACATGAATTGACAATAAAAAAACTACACCATATAATGTTTTAAAAAAACCGATGCGATGACAAAGAATAGTACATATAACGAGGCGTTCAGAGAGCTTGTGGACGGTGCGAACAAGCCGCTAGTTATATGGAATGGGCTTTCGAGCATCCAAGCTGAAATGAAAGTAAGCTTGGACGGTTGCCTTCCGTTACAAAGGCGCCGTGCATACGCATGGGCAAAGTGATTGTCTCAAGACAATAACTAGGGTGGCACCACGGTTCTATCGTCCCTACAGATGATAGAGCCTTTTTTATTTGGAAAATAGAAAAGGAGTGATTTCATGAAGACGATTTTTTCTGGCATTCAACCAAGCGGTGTCATTACGCTCGGCAACTATATTGGAGCGATGAAACAATTTGTTGAACTGCAACACGATTATAATTGCTACTTTTGTATCGTCGATCAACATGCGATTACCGTCCCGCAAGATCGGCTGGCGCTTCGGAAAAACATTCGCAGTTTAGCGGCGTTTTATTTAGCCGTTGGCATCGATCCGAACAAATCGACGTTATTTATCCAGTCAGAAGTACCGGCGCATGCGCAAGCGGGTTGGATTTTACAATGTATCGCCTACATCGGCGAGTTAGAGCGGATGACGCAATTTAAAGATAAATCGGCTGGAAAAGAAGCGGTCAGCGCTGGGTTATTGACGTATCCGCCGCTTATGGCAGCCGACATTTTACTTTATTCGACAGACATCGTCCCTGTCGGTGAAGACCAAAAGCAACATATTGAGCTGACGCGCGATTTAGCGGAGCGGTTTAATAAACGATACGGGGACATTTTCACGATCCCGGAAGCGCGCATTCCAAAAATCGGTGCACGCATTATGTCGTTAACCGATCCGACGAAAAAAATGAGCAAATCGGATCCAAACCAAAAATCGTACATTACGCTACTTGATGATGCAAAAACGATCGAGAAAAAAGTAAAAAGCGCGGTAACAGACTCCGAAGGCATCATTCGTTACGATAAAGAAAATAAACCGGGCGTATCCAACTTATTAACGATTTACTCCATTTTAGCGAACGAACCGATTGAACAGTTAGAAGAACGTTACGCTGGAAAAGGATATGGAGAATTTAAAGCAGACGTTGCTCAAGTCATTATCGACACATTAGCGCCTATTCAACAAAAATATTATGACCTCATGGAAAGCTCCAAACTAGACGACATTTTAGACGAAGGGGCCGAAAAAGCGAACCGTGTCGCAAGTAAAATGTTAAAGAAAATGGAAAATGCCATCGGTTTAGGAAGAAAAAGAAGATAAAAAACTCAGCTCCGTGTGGGGCTGAGTTTTTTTAATTCACTTTCGGCTCTTGTTCCATTTCCCATAGTTTTTCAAAAAACGGTTGTCCTTTCACGAGCCGTTCGCACAAATGTGCATGGCGCTCCGACCATCCGTATTTCGCTTCTTCGTACAAGCCGTTCCACGCTTCTTCAAACGACATTTGTTGAATGTATGCATACTTTTCTGGCGCCCACTCCGTATACCAATAGCGCACTTCAGCGACATTTTTCGTTCCGTACAATTGATCAAGCGCCATAAATAACAGCTGCTTCAATTGTCGCTCTTTGCGCGTCAATCCGCTCATGAGCGCAGGATGGGGCGATAAAATATGATATTCTTTTTCACTTTGTTGAAACGGATATATGCGCACATCTTGCTCTTTCATCATCTCATAAACGAGCTGTTCTTGACGTGGAATGAGTCGGCTTTTCCGAATCGGAATGTGATAGCCAATCGTATCAATCGCAACGATGCCATAGCCATCTGTGGCAATAAAACAATAATCAAGCTGAATGCGTTCATGATTTTTGCGCACATACGCTTTTTGATGCACATCTTCAAGCAACGGTTTTGGAATTTCCGACAAACTGTTTTCTAAGTAATGAAACAGTTGTGGGCTCACTTTCAATACTGGGACTTGGTCTAACAGCTCAATGGCATCATCTTTTCTCCACTCATAAAAGTGACAAACGTTATATCCGTTTTCTTCTCCTTCAAACCAATTCACCCAAACATCGTGAAGATATAACATGCATAACCCCTCACTTCAAACGATTTGTTCACAGTATGGTCAGAGGTTGTTCATTTTATTCCATTTCACCCTAAATTTAACCATCATCACGAAATGGGAAAAAAATACTTAGCCACGTCATGAATAAGCCAACAGGTAAAAAATAACACTCCACTTTTGTGCTAATAAATAACAAATATTCTTTCCAATCTGCACGCGATGCCATAATGTTTAAATACGCAATCATCGTCGTTCCACCAATGACCGACATCCCAAACCCAAGCAAATAAAAAAAGAAACGCATACATAAGTCCCCCTTGTCCACTACTATATGTATGAACAAGCCGGGAAACGATGCGTTACATAAAAAAAATTTGTTCTGATTCCATTGTCAATAATTCCATTATCCTGTTTTTTTCCAACGCTCGCTTCACGATGCCATATCCGACCGCATAGCCAAGCATGCGCGGATAAAAAGTTGAACCGTATAAAAGCGGACGGTAACGCGCATCGTCTGGACGAAGTGATATGTTTGGCACGATCCATTTTTTCGTAAACTGCTTTAGTTGTTCCTCTGTGTAATATGTCGTCCATTTCGCAACATATTTGTTCCCAAGTCGCTCATACACCGCGTTTTCGGCTAATCCTTCCATGACGATGCGGTCAAGGAGCGTATAGTCGCGCTCATCTTTCGGATCCACATGTAAACGGCAAACGTGATTGTATTCGTGAATGAGGAGGGCGTAAATATGTTCATTCGGAACATGAGGAAGCAAAAATAAAAATAGTTGATCGCGAAAAGCGACGCCTGACTTTCCGCCAAATTCATGTTGGAGCGAACGATTGGTAGCATCGGCAGGAAAAATATAAATCGGCACATCTGGTCCATTCCACTCTTTTTTTAGCTCGGCAAACTTGTTGGCGACAAATGCCCATACGTTTTTTTGTTCAAGTTGTTTCATCATGTCATGTTGATTGCGCCGCGCCATCCCATGTGCAAATAAATGGTGCTGCACGTCTTCGTTTATTTTTTCTCGCCATTTATCATGTTCAAACCAATTTTTTGTGTTAATCACTCCCATGACTCTCTCCCCTTTCGTTATCGCATTGTACGACAAACGAAAGGAAAATGTGAAAAGGATGAGGAGAGCCTCATCCTTCATATTTTTTGAAAATAATTGTCGCATTATGTCCACCAAAACCGAGCGAGTTGCTTAATACGGCACGCACGTCTTGTTTGCGGGCAACGTTTGGCACGTAATCTAAGTCGCATTCTGGATCTGGCGTTTCATAATTAATCGTCGGCGGAATGACGCCATCGTAAATCGATAAAACGGAGAAAATCGCTTCGATCGCACCAGCTGCGCCAAGCAAATGACCAGTCATTGATTTTGTCGAGCTGACCGCTAATTTGTACGCATGTTCACCAAATACTTCTTTAATCGCCATCGTTTCATATTTATCGTTATACTCTGTGCTCGTTCCGTGTGCATTAATGTAATCGATGTCTTCTGGTTGCATATTCGCATCACGAAGCGCTTGGCGCATCGCGCGTACGCCGCCTTCTCCGCCAGGTGCTGGCGCCGTAATATGATACGCATCGCCTGTCGCACCGTAGCCGACAATTTCTGCATAAATGCGCGCACCGCGTTTTAGCGCATGTTCAAGTTCTTCTAAAATGATAATGCCAGCCCCTTCCCCCATAATAAATCCGTCGCGATGTTGATCGAACGGACGGCACGCTGTTTTTGGGTCTGGATTAAACGAGAGCGCTTTTGCGGCGCTAAATCCTGCAAACGCCATATGTGTAATCGGCGCCTCTGTTCCGCCTGTAATCATGACGTCCGCATCACCGCGTTCAATAACTTTAAACGCATCGCCAATCGAGTTCGTTCCTGTTGCGCAAGCGGTCACCGTACATGAGTTCATTCCTTTTGCGCCAAGCATAATCGACACTTGCCCTGCCGCCATATCTGGAATCATCATCGGAACGAAAAATGGGCTCACGCGGCGATACCCTTTTTCTAAAAACGTCTTCAGCTGTTCCTCGTACGTTTCCATTCCGCCGATGCCTGAACCGATCCATACGCCAACGCGCGCTGCGTTATCTTCTGTAATTTGTAAATTCGCATCTCTTACTGCCATCATCGAAGCCGCGACTGCGTATTGTGTGAAGCGATCCATTTTACGCGCTTCTTTTTTATCCATAAACTGTTCAACTTGAAAATCTTTCACTTCCGCTGCCACTTTCGCAGGAAAATCGTCTGCGTTTAATCGTGTGAGCGGACCGATGCCCGATTGTCCAGCAACGATGTTTTTCCACGTCGTTTCAACGTCATTTCCTAACGGCGTCACGGCTCCTAACCCCGTGACAACAACTCGTCTTTTTGCCACCACTCATCACTCCTTTGTTTCATCATACATCGTTATTTACCCCAGCGCAACGCAATAGCGCCCCACGTTAATCCACCGCCGAAGCCGACCATAATAATTAAATCGTCATCTTGAATGCGCCCAGCTTCCACTTCTTCGACAAGTGAAATAGGAATCGATGCGGCAGATGTATTTCCGTATTTGTTCACGGTAATCGACATGCGGTCAACAGGTAGTTCTAACCGTTCGCGCGCCGCTTCCATAATGCGAATGTTCGCTTGATGTGGAATTAAAAAGTCAACGTCCGCCTTCGTCAACCCTGCTTTTTCTAGCACACGAATGCACGACTCTCCCATTTGACGCACAGCAAATTTAAATACTTCTCGTCCGTTCATCACGACATAATCGTCTTCGTATAAATATTTTCCGCCTGTTCCGTCCGCACCGAGCTCAAACGACACGATGCCGCGGCCTTTTGAAACTTTTCCCATCAAAACAGCGCCTGCACCGTCCCCAAACAACACCGCTGTGTTCCGATCCGTCCAATCGACGATTTTCGATAATTTTTCTACCCCGACAACGAGCACATATTTGTACGTGTCCGTTTCAATAAATTGTTTCGCCGTCACCATGGCATACATAAATCCTGCGCATGCTGCGCTCACATCAAGCGCCGCCGCGCGCACCGCACCAAGCTTTTCTTGCAGCATACATGCAACAGACGGAAACGCGCGATCTGGTGTCACCGTTGCCACTAAAATCAAATCAATTTGTTCGGGAGAAATGCCCGCATCGTCAAGCGCGCGCTTCGCTGCGATATATCCCATATCAGACGTATCCATATCTTCTGAAGCGATGCGCCGCTCTTCAATGCCTGTGCGCGTCCGAATCCATTCATCAGACGTATCCATTCGTTGTTCTAATTCTTTATTCGTCACAATACGCTCTGGCAAATATCGTCCAATTCCAATAATTCCTGCACTCACGGAAATATCGTCTCCTTTTATTATCAAACTTTATTACTTGGTACTAATTTTACTTTCTTTTCTCGTTTCGTGCAATAAAAAAATGAGGAGGGATTCCCCACCTCACTCATTTGGCAATTTCCCCGTTTTTTTATATCGTTCAATGGCTTCTGTTATTTTTTGTTGGAACGATTCATCGACAAGCGGGCTAAACGTGCCGAGTTCAACGACACCGTCTTGAAAATCAACATATGTCGTTCCTGACGTTAACTCTTTGTCGATAAACTTTTGCGCAACGAGCTCATATAGTGCATCGACATGTTGGACGGTGCTCGTCAGCACAGTACGTTCCCCTAAATCTGCTTGGTCTGTCACATAGCCAATCGCATATAGCCCATGTTCTTTCATTTTTTCAATGATCGGTACGCTAAATTTATCGCCAGCAGGATATACGATATCGACCCCATCAGCGATCATTCGCTCAACAATTGCCATCGCTGTATCAATGTCATCCCAACTTTGCACATATTCTACATCAACGTGAACGTTTTCGTTTTCATATAACGCTCCTTCAAAAAAGCCGTCCACTTCCGGTTGCCATTCAAACGCAGCAATAACACCGATTTTATTCGTTTTCGTCATATGCCCTGCGACCATACCGCCAAAAAAGCCCATCGCATGCCCTTTAAACTGAAAGCTCGTTACATTTTTCTTTTTCGCTTCTCCGTTAAAAAACACAAAATGGACGTTCGGGTATTTTTCTGCGATGTCATCAAAATATTCCCCATATTCGTTCCCATGCCCGAAAATTAAATTGACGCCTTTTCGATGAAATTCTTTTACCGCTTGTTTAGTGGCGGCTTTTGAGTTTACCCCTTCACGATAAAACACATCGACACCAAATTTCGCTTGAACGCGAAGCAACCCTTTATATCCTTTCGTTCCCCACACTTGATCATCAATCGTATCAGAAACAAGCAGCCCAACTTTTTGTACATTCCCCGACGATAATTGAGCAGGGGTGCAAGAAGTTAAAATAACAAGTAGTGCAAAAATCAAATATGTATATCGCCACATCAACATGCAACACTCCTTTTCCCGTCTCATTTTTTATTTTACTTGTTTCCTTTCTTATCGGTAAAGAAAAAATCCCCACGGGTATGGGGACTATACGTCACTATATTGCTCATAAAAGTCATGAATCGCCTGCGCAAACATATATGTTTTTTCTGGTAAATGATACGATACAGGAACGTGAAACGTTTGAGCATATGCTCGTGCGTGAATCGTTGACGGATATCGGTTCACCCCTGATACTTGCCAAATTTTCATCGGCACAACGGGCGGACAGAGTGGAGGGATGCATCGTTCAACTTCTTCTTGCCCATATGCTTGTTTTAGTTGGCGCAACAGTCGCTTATAAAAAAATTTATGCTCTTTTTCATATTGCAATTGTGCTTGTAAAGATAAACAAGGGTTTAATAGCGCAATCGCGCGTATTTGGTCGCCCAATTCGTTCATTAATTGTACGCCGACAAGTGCCCCCATTCCTTCTGCCAACACGTAAATGCGTTCATTTAAAATTTCTGTTTTTAATACGTAATGAATAAGCTGTTTCGCTAGTTTGACGGCTTTAGGACTTCCCCAATTGGCGCCGTACAAATGCGAATAAAAAATCGTATACCCATGTTGTAATAAATCGTGTAACAACTTGTTTTTTCCAACATGTTGTATCCATAAGCTCGTCTTGTCATCGACAAAATGAGATACATCTCCTAAAATAAGTAATGCAAATCCGTTCGGCCGCTCTGGAACATGAATCGCACACCATTGCTCGCTAAATTGGAAAAATCGTTGCTTCTCTGTCATAACCGTCCACCTTAAGCACATCATTGTACAATATATCGTATGCCATTTTCTTTTTCGTGTACTAGGCTTTATAATTTTTCGTTTTCGCTTATCCATCATTTATGATAAGATGAAAAAAGAGCGTAAAGGAGGGAGTTATATGCGTATTTTTTGGACGTTTTTTTGGACGTTTTTATTAGTAAACATGGTGACATACGTCGTTAGCTCGATGATCGGTGCGGCGTACCATTTCTCAACAGGTACAACGTTGGCTGTCGTTGCAACCGTTCTCATTATCGCAATCGCTCAACTCATTCCAAACGACCCTGTGCATCATTAAAAAGGATAAACGGCGTTCGCCCGTTTATCCTTTTTTTACGACTAATTCATTTTCTTCCACATCAATTGTAATCGTGCTGTAATCGGCGATATGCCCAGCGATCATTTCGCGTGCTAGCTTCGTTTCAATATGTTTTTGAATGAATCGTTTTAATGGACGCGCACCGTATACAGGATCAAACCCGTGTGTCGCAATGTACGTTTTCGCTTCGTCCGTTAATGTGACTGTCATATGACGTTCCGCTAACCGTTCTTCTAATTGTTTCATAAACTTCTCAACAATGCCTTTTACTTCACGTACTGTTAATGGCTTAAATAATACAATATCGTCAATGCGGTTTAAAAACTCTGGACGGAAATGCATACGCAATTGTTTCAACACTTGTTCACGCGCTTCTTCGTTTACCTCGCCATGCGCATCGACCGCTTCTAACAACGTATGTGATCCAATATTGGACGTCATAATGACGACTGTATTTTTAAAGTCGACCGTTCTCCCTTGCGAGTCCGTCATGCGACCGTCATCTAACATTTGCAGTAAAATGTTAAACACTTCTGGATGCGCTTTTTCCACTTCATCAAGCAAAATGACCGCATATGGTTTTCTGCGCACCGCTTCGGTGAGTTGACCGCCTTCTTCATAGCCGACATATCCCGGAGGCGCGCCAATTAAACGCGACACCGCATGTTTTTCCATATATTCGGACATATCGATACGAATGATTTGTTGTTCACTATCAAAAAGCGCTTCCGCTAACGCTTTCGCCAGTTCTGTTTTTCCGACACCTGTCGGACCGAGGAAAAGAAATGAACCGATCGGACGATTCGGATCTTTCATGCCTGCACGCGCACGCAATACTGCATCACTCACTAGCTCGACCGCTTCATCTTGCCCGATGACGCGCTCGTGTAAAATGTCGGAAAGCCGCAACAATTTTTCCCGTTCACCTTCGACAAGCTTTGTCACCGGAATGCCCGTCCATTTCGACACAATCGTTGCAATTTCTTCTTCCGTCACTTCTTCTCGTAGCAGTCGTCGCTCTTTTTCGCTCTGTTCGAGCTGCTTCAATTCCTTTTCAAGCTGTGGAATGCGTCCGTGGCGGAGTTCCGCCGCTTTATTTAAATCGTAATTGTTTTCTGCTTCTTCTAACTCGCGCTTTGCTTTTTCTAACTGTTCACGCAACGCGCGTACGTGTTGAATCGCTTCTTTTTCTTTTTCCCATTGCGCTTTCATCGCATTTGCTTTTTCGCGCAAATTCGCCAGCTCTTGCGATAACGCTTGCAGGCGCTGTTTGCTCGCTTCATCTTGTTCTTTTTTGAGCGCTGCTTCTTCAATTTCAAGCTGCATCATTTTGCGCATCACTTCGTCCAATTCTGTCGGCATCGAATCGATTTCTGTGCGAATCATCGCGCACGCTTCATCAACTAAGTCGATCGCTTTGTCAGGTAAAAACCGATCGGAAATGTAACGGTCGGATAATGTCGCCGCCGCCACGAGCGCGCCGTCGTGAATGTTGACACCGTGATGAATTTCGAAACGCTCTTTCAATCCGCGCAAAATCGAAATCGTATCTTCAACCGTCGGCTCTTCGACGAGCACTTGTTGGAAACGACGTTCAAGCGCCGGGTCTTTTTCAATATATTGCCGGTATTCATCAAGCGTCGTCGCTCCGATACAATGCAATTCCCCACGAGCAAGCATCGGCTTTAACATGTTGCCGGCATCCAATGCACCGTCTGTTCGTCCTGCCCCGACGATCGTATGCAGTTCGTCAATAAATAAAATAATGCGTCCTTCACTTTTTTTGACTTCATTTAGTACTGCTTTTAACCGTTCTTCAAATTCGCCGCGAAACTTCGCACCGGCAATAAGAGCACTCATATCGAGTGCAAAAATCATTTTATCTTTTAACCCTTCTGGCACATCTTTTCGCACGATGCGTTGCGCTAATCCTTCGACAATCGCCGTTTTTCCGACGCCCGGTTCACCGATTAAAACGGGATTGTTTTTCGTCTTACGTGACAAAATGCGAATGACGCGCCGAATTTCACTATCGCGACCGATGACCGGATCAATTTTTCCTGCTTTCACTTCTGCCACTAAATCGCGACCGTATTTTTGCAGTGCTTCATATGTAGCTTCTGGATTTGGACTAACCACGCGTTGATCCCCCCTTATTCCCATAATCGTTTCTCGTAACTTCCTCGGGTCAATTCCATAGCGCGACAAAATCGGTTTCGCTTCCTTGTCGTCCACGAGCGAAAGTAACAAGTGTTCAACGGATATATATTCATCTTTCATTTGTTTCGCTTCTTGTTCGGCGCGCACAAGCCATTGTTGCAAACGACTTGTTACATATATTTTCCCTGCCTCCGAGCTCGAAATAACTTGTGGTTTTTTGTTAAGTTGCTTGTTCCATTCCTCCATCAATTGAGAAACGGCAACGCCCATTTTTTCATAAATACGCCGAGCAAGCCCATCTTCTTGCTCGAAAAGCGCGATGCATACATGTTCGACGTCCACTTCTTGATGTTGTTTTTCGACCGCTAACGATTGAGCGCGCATAAGTGCTTCTTGCACTTTTTCCGTCATTTGTTGCATATTCATCACATTCACCCCTTTGACTTTGACTTTATTTGACCTTTATCTATTACGTATTATAACGAGAAAGCCACCCTTATGCAAGGATGGCTTACGGCTTCGGAAAGTATGTCCAAATGCGGTTATGATTTGACGTTTCAGGGAAACGGTCACCTGCTTTTAGTTTTAATTTTTTCGGATTTTTTACTTGATCCCCTGTCTCACCAATTTCGATATATATACCGTTGTTTGGCGCTTTTTGACCCGGGCGGAAATGTCTACTTTGTCCCATCCGTATCCCTCCTCATCGTCTCATCATTTTATAATATGTCCGTTTTGTTTCGTAAACATGATGAGAAATAACGGATGGACATCCAACTGTTACAGTAATGAAACGAGCAACGCTTTTTGTGCATGAAGGCGATTGCCTGCTTGTTGGAAAATGTACGACTGTTTCCCATCGATCACATCTTCCGTCACTTCTTCTCCGCGATGTGCTGGCAAGCAATGTAGAAACATAAAATCTTGTTTCGCTTGTTGAACGAGCGCTTCATTCACTTGAAATGGGGCAAAAATGTGCATGCGCTCGTTCGCCTCCGCTTCTTGCCCCATGCTTGCCCAAACGTCTGTGTACACCACATCCGCATCAGCAATCGCTTCGTACGGATCGTTTGTCACAACGATCGTCGCTCCGCTTTCGCTCGCCATTTGTTTCGCTTCATTGACGATCGCTTGTTTCGGCTCATATCCTTTCGGTGAAGCAACAGCACAATCCATTCCAACTTTTGCCGCAGCTAACATTAACGCATGCGCCATATTGTTGCCGTCACCGATGTAGGAAAGCTTTAACCCTTGCAGTTTTCCTTTCACTTCGTAAATCGTTAATAAATCCGCAAGCGCTTGGCACGGATGGTCGTCATCGGTTAAGCCGTTAATGACTGGAATCGTTGCATAATGGGCGAGCTCTTCTACTTTTTCATGCTCAAATGTGCGAATCATAATCCCATCCACATATTGCGACAGCACGCGCGCCGTATCGGCAATCGTCTCGCCGCGTCCAATTTGCAAATCGCGGCTGCTTAAATGGAGCGCATGCCCGCCGAGTTGCACCATCCCCACTTCAAATGAGACGCGCGTTCTCGTGGACGGCTTTTCAAAAATCATCGCCAACGTTTTGCCGCTTAACGGCGTATACCGCTCACCACTTTGTTGCTTTTCTTTTAATTCAAGCGCTAAATGAAGCAAATACTCGATTTCTTCTTTTGAATAGTCCGCTAATGTTAAAAAATCTTTCCCTTTTAATTGAATCGTTGCTGTCATATTCATTTTCTCACCACTTCACGTAAATTTTTTAACCAATCTTGAATCGAACAAACAGAAAAATGTTGCACAGACAACGCTTGTAAAAATAAATGTGCTGTTTCTTCTTCCGTCACCACGAGCATATGACGGGCAAGCGCCTGTTTACGTCGCAACTCGCTCCGTTCATCACGCAATAAACTAACAAATATAAGTCCTTCTTTTTTCTCTATCCATTGTTCAAACGGCTCGTCTGTCACAATTTTTAGACCGTGGCGTTGTGCTCGTTCAAGGAGCGATGTCACATGCTCTGGCGCATCGATGTATATTTCGTACGCCTCTTTTTTCTTTACGAGATATGGATAAAACGCTTTTAATGCAGCTTCTTCTACCGTTTTTGCGATGCTAATGCCTTCGCCTGTCGATTTCATTTCCGGCCCAACGAGCGGATCGACACCAGGCAATTTATATGTCGAAAATACCGGATATTTTAAGACAACATACGGGAGTAAAACGGTTTGTTTGACTTCTTCCGACAAATATTTCCCAAGCAATACGTTTGTCGCTAGTTGAACCATTGGCACGCCTGTTACTTTGCTCACAATCGGAACGGTCCGACTTGCGCGTGGATTCACTTCTAATACGTACACTTCCCCGTCTCGTACGATAAACTGAACGTTCATTAACCCTTTAAAATGAAGCTTTTTTGTGATGCGTTTCGCATAATCGATCATTTTTTTCTTTTCCTCTTCCGTAAACGATTGGGCAGGTAGAAACGCATAGCTATCGCCAGAGTGAACGCCCGTTTTTTCGACATGTTCAATGATCGTGGGCACGAACACGTCATATCCGTCACAAATAGCGTCAAGCTCGCCTTCTTTTGCACGCATATATTCGTCAATTAATACAGGATATACAAGACCTTGCTCGACAAGTTCAGAAAGCTGTTGTTTATCATCAACAATATGCATTCCTCGTCCGCCAATGACATACGATGGACGAAGTAACAGTGGGTATCCAATTTCTTCTACTTTTATTCGTAGTTCTTCCTCATTGTTTGCCATCGTCCCTTTTACGTGTGGAATGTCAAGCGACTGAAGGAGCGCATAAAAACGTTCCCGATCTTCTAACTGATCGATCGTATCGCTATTCATGCCGATGATCGAAACGCCGTACGCTTCAAGCTTATTTGCTAAATTGATGGCCGTTTGACCGCCAAATTGCACGATAACCGCTTCAACGTTTTCGGCTTCTGCGACATTCAATACATCTTCAACGGTAAGCGGTTCAAAATATAAACGATCCGCAACGGTAAAATCGGTGCTTACCGTTTCTGGATTGTTGTTCATTAAAATGGCTTCATAGCCTGCTCGCTGCAGAGCGTACACACAATGAACGGAACTGTAATCAAATTCAACACCTTGCCCAATGCGAATCGGACCTGAGCCGAGAATAAGCATTTTCGGCTTATCGCTCGTTTGTACTTCGCTTTCACCGAAATATGTCGAGTAGTAATACGATGTTTCTGCTGAAAATTCCGCTGCACACGTATCGACCATTTTATAAGCTGGTACAATGCCGTATGCTTTTCTTTTTTCGCGCACATCTTTTTCATCAACGTTCCATATATAAGCTAAATACGCATCAGAAAAACCTTTTTCTTTTAGCATTCGAAATGTTTGTTCATCAATCGAATGAAGCGTCGTTTCTTTCGCCTGTTGTTCAAGCGCAATAAGCTGGGCAAAACGCGTTAAAAAATATAAGTCGATTTTCGTCCATTCGTGTATTTGTTCTGTCGCTATACCGCGGCGAAGCAGCTCGAGTATAGCGAAAAAGCGTCGATCATCTCCCATTTTCACGATATCCATTAACGACTTTGTCGGCTGTTTCGCAATTGTTGGTGAATATAAACCGATATGGTCTAACTCAAGTGAATGAAGCGCCTTTTGCAATGCACGTTCGAAATTGCGGTCAATCGCCATCACTTCTCCTGTCGCTTTCATTTGTGTGCCGAGACGACGATCAGCAAACGAAAATTTATCAAACGGAAAACGCGGAAATTTCACGACGACGTAATCAAGCGCAGGTTCAAAGCTCGCATACGTATGTCCTGTCACTGGATTCACTAGTTCCGCAAGCGTATAACCGACCGCTAATTTTGCCGCCATTCTTGCGATCGGGTAACCTGTCGCTTTCGATGCGAGCGCAGATGATCGGCTCACACGCGGATTTACTTCAATTAAATAATACTTTTTACTTTTTGGATCGAGCGCAAATTGAATGTTGCATCCTCCGACAACACCAAGCGCCGAAATAATTTTAATGGCAGCTGAGCGCAACATATGATATTCGACATCCGTCAACGTTTGCGACGGAGCAACGACGATCGAATCGCCCGTATGAATGCCAACTGGATCAATATTTTCCATATTACAAATCGTAATGCACGTATTTGTATAATCGCGCATCACTTCATATTCAATTTCTTTAAAACCAGCGACGCTTCGTTCCACTAAACATTGCGTAATCGGGCTTTCTTGCAATCCTTTTGTAACGATGTCGACAAGCTCCTCCATCGTCTGTGCGATGCCACCACCTGTTCCACCAAGCGTATACGCTGGGCGAACGATGATTGGAAACCCGATTCGTTTCGCAAATTGCACGGCTTCTTCAACTGTCGTCACAATTTCGCTTTCTGGCACCGGCTCGCTTAATTCATACATTAAGGCACGAAACGCTTCACGGTCTTCGCCACGTTTAATCGATTCAATCGGTGTGCCGAGCAAGCGAACGTTATATTTTTGTAAAATACCACGTTCATGGAGCGCAAAAGCCAAATTCAGTCCGGTTTGCCCGCCAAGCGTAGCCAACAGCCCATCGGGTCGCTCTTTTGCGATAATTTTTTCCATACTTTCAACGGTGAGCGGTTCAAAATATACAGCATCCGCATGCACCTCATCCGTCATAATTGTCGCAGGATTGTTGTTTGCTAAAATGACGCGATATCCTTCTTCTTTTAACGCTAAACAACCTTGCGTTCCTGAATAGTCAAACTCCGCTGCTTGCCCGATGACGATCGGGCCAGAACCGATGACAAGTATCGAACGTAACGTTGTATCTTTAGGCATACACTTTCTCCTTCCTTGCTGCTTTCATCATGTCGACAAATTCGGCAAAAATAAACTGCGTATCGTTTGGTCCAGGGTGCGCTTCCGGATGATATTGCACGCATAAAATCGGCTTTGTTTCATGACGGACGCCTTCCACCGAACCGTCATTGACGTTAATAAAGCGAATGGAAAGCGGCGTATCGGCTAAACTTTCCGCTTTAACGACATAGCCGTGATTTTGTGACGTCATGAACACTTTTTTCGTTTTCGCATCATATACCGGCTGATTCGCTCCGCGATGCCCAAACGGCAATTTTTCCGTATCTCCACCGTAAGCAAGCGACACGAGCTGATGTCCAAGACAAATCGCAAGCGTTGGGTAGCGTTCAATGACCGATAAAATGTTCGGCAAATGATGTGACAACTGTTTCGGATCCCCTGGTCCATTTGATAACAACACCCCATCTGGATCAAGTTGTTCTACCGTTTGTAACGTCGTATTGTACGGAACGACGGTCACGCGACAGCCATGCTTGATTAGCGATTGAACGATTGATTTTTTGTAGCCAAAATCAAATAAAACAACGTGCATATGACCGTCTCCATATGTTTTTATTTCCGATGTGCTAACGAGCGGAACAGGTGCTTGTTCCTCCATATGCACGATCGCTTGTTGACTCGTTGAAATGACGGCAGGCATCGCTCCATGCTCACGAATTTGTTTCACAACCGCTCGCGTATCCACATGAGTGAGAAGCGGAACGTTCCATTTTTGCAAATATTGTTTGAAACTATATGTCGCTTCGTAATGATAGCCCGTTTCTTCTACTTCATAAACGATGACTGCTTTGACATGTGGCTGTTTGCTTTCAAAATCAACTTCGTTAACGCCATAATTTCCAATAAGCGGATACGTAAAAACGATGATTTGATTTTTATACGATGGATCAGTTAACACTTCTTGATATCCTGTCATCCCTGTAAAAAAAACGACTTCTCCCGTAACATCTCCCGTCCATGTTGTTTCCAATTTTCCGAAAAAAATTTTGCCGTTTTGTAAATGTAAATACGCCTCCATGTTCACACCCCAAACGAATGTTTATTAAACAAAAAGAATTTTTATTCATTTATACGTATAAAAAATCGCGTTCATACGACGTTAACGCTTCTTGTAATATATTTATCGCTTCATCAAGTTCCTCTTTCGTCACGATGAGCGGTGGCAATAAACGAATGACGTTCGGTCCCGCTGCTAAGGCAAGCAACCCTTTTTCATGAATATGAGGCAAAATGTTTGCCACTGGTTCGCTACATACGATGCCGATCATGAACCCTAAACCACGCACATCTTGAACGATATGAACGTCTTTTAATTGCCCAGCTAATTTATTTTTGAAATACATTCCTTTTTCCTGTACTTCTTGTAAAAACGAAGGCTGAGTGACGATCCCAAGCGTTGCTTTCGCCGCTGCCATCGCTAAAGCATTTCCGCCAAACGTCGAACCGTGCACCCCTGCGCTAAACGTTGCGACCACATGTTTTTTTCCGATCATCGCTCCAACAGGAAATCCGCTTCCTAACCCTTTCGCAACGGTAATGACATCTGGTGAAATGTCAAATTGTTCATAAGCAAACAACGTTCCTGTTCGACCGATCCCTGTTTGCACTTCATCAACAATAAGCAATGCGCCATACGTTTGGCAAAGCTGTTCTGCCGCCTGCAAGAACGACTTTTCTCCGACGACAACACCGCCTTCACCTTGCACCACTTCGACCATCACAGCTGCAACTGTTTCATCCATTTCTCTCTCAAGCGCATCTATATCATTAAACGGCACATACACAAACGTCGGTAACAACGGGCCGAATCCGTCGTGAATTTTCGCCTGCCCTGTTGCTGACATCGTCGCAAATGTGCGTCCGTGAAACGACTGTTCACACGTAATGATTTTCGACCGTCCTGTATGTTTACGTGCGAGCTTGATCGCCGCTTCGTTCGCCTCCGCTCCGCTATTGCAAAAAAATACGGCGTCACCAACAGAATGTTGAACAAGAAGGGAAGCAACTTGTTCTTGAATCGGAAGATGAAATAAATTCGATACGTGCCATACTTCGTTTAACTGCGCTTCTAACGCTTGTTGCACAGCAGGATGACGGTGACCAAGATTGCATACCGCAATACCGGCAACAAAATCGATATATTGTTTTCCATCCGTCGCGATGACTTTCGTCCCTTCCGCTTTTGCGACCGTAATCGGAAAACGTTGATAAGTAGGAAAAATCATACATACACCTCTTTCTTCATCATCGTTCCACGCCACGTTCCTTCTTTATAAAACGGAACTTTTCCGCTTACAATGGCCACTTCATTGACCGAGTGGAGCGCATGAAGGGCGGCTTTGACTTTCGGAATCATCCCACCTGAAATCGTTCCGTCTGCGATCATCGCTTCAATCATTTGAGCTGTCGCTTCTTCCACAACTTCTCCATTGTTTAAAATGCCATCCACATCTGTGACAAAAACGAGTTTATCAGCCGAAAGTGCCTGCGCAATAGCCGCTGCGGCTGTATCTGCGTTAATGTTATACGTTTGCCCACCTTCATCTACACCGATTGGCGCAATGACGGGAACGTATCCGTGACGCAACAACGTATGCACAAGCTTCCCACGAACGTTCACGACTTCACCGACATAACCAAGCGCATGAAGATCAATTGGCTTTGCTTGTAAAAGACGATCATCCACACCCGATAACCCTACTGCGCGAATGTCGTTTGCTTGCAAAAGAGAGACGAGCGTTTGATTCACTTTTCCGTTTAACACCATTTCGACAACGTCCAACACATCTTTGGTCGTTTTTCGCAAGCCGTTTACAAATTCAGATGGAATGTTGAGCGCCTTCAACAACTGCCCAATGTCTGGCCCGCCGCCATGAACGATGACAACATCAAGTCCGCTTTCTCTTAGTTGTTTTACGCTCGTAAAAAACGATGGGGATAACTCATGAAGCACGCTGCCGCCACATTTAATAACAATCACACCGCTCCCCCCTTACGTGCGATAGCTCGCATTAATTTTAATGTAGTCATACGTTAAATCGCACCCCCACGCGATACCTTCTCCTTCACCGAGATGTAAATCGACTGTAATGACGACAACATCTTCCATTAAGGCCGCTTTCGCCTCTTCCTCTGAAAACGGTACCGGTTGGCTTTGCTTTAACATTTGAATGGAGCCAATCCATACGTCAACACAGTCGGGATTGATCGTTGCTCCACTATGACCGATCGCGCCGATAATACGCCCCCAATTGGCATCCGCCCCATACACCGCTGTTTTCACTAAATTCGAGCCGACGATATGTTTGGCTGCCCATTTTGCTTCTTCGTCTGTTCGCGCTCCCTTGACGCGCGCTTCAATCAATTTCGTTGCCCCTTCACCGTCGCGCGCAATTTGTTTCGCTAAATGTTCACACGTTTGGCGAAGCGCTTCATAAAAATTCGCCCAATCCGGATGTTGTGGAGAAAGCGGCTCATTGCCTGCTAACCCGCTCGCCATGACGATGACCATATCGTTCGTTGACGTTTCTCCGTCAACAGTAATTTGGTTAAACGACACATTTGTAATCGAACGAAGAGCATCTTGTAACACATCTGACGGAACGTTTGCATCCGTCGTAATAAAAGCAAGCATCGTCGCCATATTCGGATGAATCATCCCCGATCCTTTTGCCGCTCCTGCGACCGTCACGACTTGACCGTCCACGATCGTTTCGTAGCACGTTTTTTTCATGACAAGATCGGTCGTTAAAATCGCCGTTTGAAAATCAACCGCTCCAGCCCATTCTGCCGTCGGTTTCAATTTTGGGATGCTTGCGCGAATGTTTTCCATCGGCAAACATTCACCGATCACCCCTGTCGATGCCACAGCGACAAGATGCTCATGGAGCCCGAACGTCTCCGCACACAATTTTCTCATTTCGTACGCATCTTTTAATCCTTGTTCGCCTGTACATGCGTTGGCATACGCGCTGTTGACGATTACTGCTTGCAGCTTGTTTTCAACAGCGATGCTTTGCTTTGTTACTTGCAATGGAGCGGCTTGAAACACGTTTTGCGTATATACTGCCGCACATGATGCGGGCACGTCACAAACGATCACCCCTAAATCTTTTTTCGTATAACGTAAGCCCGCATGCACACCTGCTGCTTGAAATCCTTTCGGCGTGACAATCGTTCCATCGGCTATATATTTCACTTTTTTTTCTTTCACTTTCACTTTTCTCCCCCCATTTACGGATACAGTGGCATTGACGTCAATCCCGTTTGTTCATCAAATCCACACATCACATTTGCATTTTGAATAGCCTGCCCCGCTGCACCTTTCACTAAATTGTCGATGACGCTCACAACGGTGATGCGGTTTGTTCGTTCATCATAAGCGATCCCGATATCGCAATAGTTCGAGCCGTACACGTCTTTCGTGCACGGAAAAGATCCCGCTTCCCGAACGCGCACGAACGGGCAATGTTTATACGTTTCTTTATATAACTCTATGATTCTTTCATGCGATAATGCGCATGCAGCTTCCGCATAAATCGTCGCCATAATGCCGCGCGTCATCGGAATTAAATGCGTGCTAAACGTCATTGGTGCCATTTGTTCGTTCCAATCGCACAACATTTGTTCTATTTCAGGAATATGTTGATGTGTATTTACTTTGTATATTTTTACATTTTCATTCGTTTCCGCAAAATGAACGCCAAGCGAAACGCCTCGTCCTGCGCCAGATACGCCTGATTTCGCATCAACGATGACGGAATGCGGCACAATCCATTTTTCAATGACAAGTGGCGCTAATCCGAGCAACGTTGCTGTCGGATAACAGCCAGGATTGGCGATTAAATTCGCCTTCGCAATGTGTTCACGATTCCATTCTGTTAAACCGTATACTGCCTGTTTCAACACTTCTTCGCTCGGCGGCGTTTTTTTATACCACTTCGCATATACGCTCCCATCACGCAAACGAAAGTCTCCAGATAAATCGACGACTTTATATCCTGCCGCAAGCAATTTTGGCGTCCATTCGCTCGATACGCCCGGCGGCGTCGCTAAAAAAACGAGCTCTCCTTCCATTTCGTCGATTCGGATATCGCGCAATACAAAACGTTCTTTCATATGCGGATACACATCGTGTAGCAAAACATCACTTTGTGAAGATGAATGGACGGAAGCGACATGCATATACGGATGATGTTGCAATAAGCGAATGAGCTCAATTCCCCCATATCCTGTCGCTCCAATAATGGAGACTTTCATCAAACCGTTCCCCACTTTCTGTATATTTTATAAATTTAGTTATCATTATAATACTGCATAAAAATAAAATCAAATGTATATTTAAATATTTTTTCGTTTTTCCACTTCCTTTATTGACGCCATATATATTTTTCTTTTTAATGGAATTAGATAACAACAAAAGGTGGTTAGCGTATGACAATTCGACCGATCTCCTTATCCGAGCTTCTTTCCCTCCCTCACCATATCATCAACATACAAAAAGGAGAATATATTTTTCGCGAAGGGGAAACGACAAACGAACTATATATTGTATGCAAAGGAAAAGTACAATTAAGCAAAACGACGGAGGAAGGACGTGAACTGTTGCTTCGCATTTGTGAGCAAGGCGATGCGTTTGGGGAGATCGTTCCGTTCCAGTTGACGTGCACATGTACCGTCAGCGCAAAAATGATGGAAACAGGAACGTTAGCTGTGATTAACAAGCAGCAACTCGAAGAAAAATTGTTGATAGATCATGTGTTTGCGTTGCAATTTATGCAATGGATTCATTTACAATTACAGCGGATGCAAACGAAAATACGCGATTTAATTTTGCACGGAAAAAAAGGGGCGCTGTATTCGACGCTCATTCGATTAGCAAATAGCTACGGCGTAGAAACAGAAGATGGCATTCTTATTGACTTCCCGATAACAAACCAAGAGCTTGCCAACTTTTGCGGCAGCGCCCGCGAAGTCGTCAGCCGCTTATTAAAAGAATTAAAAGAGCTCGAGATCATTTCCGTCGAGAAAGGGAAAATGACGATTCACGATGTGCAATTTTTAAAAGATGAAATTCGCTGTGAAGGCTGTCCCATTGATATATGTAACATGAAATAAACGGGTGTCCGAAAAAATGAAGACACCCGTTTTGCACGATATTAATAAACGATCATGATAACAAGCGCAAAATAAACAGCATTGGCAATTTCGTAAATCCCTACTTTTTTAATGGGCATCGCTTTTCCATAAAAGTAAATGGCACGCACGACGCTCGGCACATAAGCGAGCGCAAGCCAGCCATGGCCCGTTGCGCTGCATGCGACAATAAGCCCGATATGAAACAACCATGATGCCCATTTGTAACGCGGATTATTTTTTTCGCGAATCATCGTTTTGACGTAAAACGTGCTTCCGATGAAAAATAACATGGAGACGATAAACAAAAACCATGCTTTTCCATCAATCGTTCCTGTACCGATGTAGTAACTGCCAAGCCCGCCAATCGAAAAGTTGATAATTGCAGCGACATCATTTGTAAACGACCGCTCTTTTTTCTTTTTCGCAAAATACATATTCACTAGAAAAAACGGAATAATTGCTAATCCGAAATACAAAAGCGTCGGTTTGTAAGCAAGTGGAATTGCGACAAAGCCGAGCGCGATCAACATATATGTGGCAAACCATTGTTTATGACGAGCGTTCGCTTGTTTTTTCACGATTAACGTCCATATATATGTGGCTAAATAAAGAAAAAACCATGCAATGAAAAGTGGAAGATGAAGCCACGTCGCCTGACCGATATCGACGCCGAACAAAAACGGAATAATTAACATTGCCCAAGCGCCATGTTGTTTTGGAATAACCATCACATCCCCTCCTTCATCTTCGATTGTATCATCATCTTCCTTCTTTTTTTGTGACGCTCATCACATATTTTTATAAATGTGTGACAAACCATTGAACCGTTTGTAAAAACGCCTCGCGCGTCACTTTATGCCCCGCATGTTCATCAATTAGCATTGTAAGCGGCTGATGAAACGGCTCGATTTGTTTATAAAAAGCGTATGTATAATCAAACGGAACGACGTCATCTTGTTTTCCGTGCCAAATGAAAAGCGGACGACCGTTTAATTTTTCAGGTTGTAGCGATAAATCGTATGCCGTTAATGTGTTGCGTAACGCGTCGAGTTGCTGTTTAGAAAGTGGCAATGTCATCCCTTTTCGCTCGGCAAATTGCAATTGCAAATCAAAAAACGTTTGATAGCAAGGGCTCCCCATTAGCGAACCAGCCACGCGAATCCATTCATATTGCGTCAACGCACCAAACGTCACAATGCCCCCCATCGATGTCCCAACGACGCCAATGCGCTTTGGATCAACAAGTTCTCGCGCCACAAGCTCATTTTTTATTTGTTCTAATTCGCGAATAGTCGTTAACACAATATCCCAAAAAGACAAATGAAGTTCATCGTCAGAAAGCGGATTTGGACGTTCCCCATGATACAACGCATCCGGCAAAACGACACGATACCCTGCTTCCGCAAGCAAATAACCGAAATGAAGATTATGTTCTTTCGCGCTTGTAAATCCATGAATAAAAATGACAAGTGGTCGCATATGATGTGTATCATCTTCTTTCACGACGTGCAAGCACGGAATATTTGCGATCGACTCCCGAATAATCGACACCATGTTCTCATCTCCCATTTTATGTTTTAACATTATCTTACCATATAGACAAATATTTTGGAAAAACGATACACTAATAACGAACGATTTTAACGAAAAGGGGAACGACAATGGAACAACATTTAATTGCACTTGATTTAGATGGCACGTTATTAAAAGATAATAAAACGATTTCTGATCGTACATACGATGTCATTCAACAAGCAAAACAAGCAGGGCATATTGTCGTTATTGCGACAGGACGACCGTATCGTGCGAGCAAAATGTATTATGAACAACTCGACTTAACGACACCGATCGTCAATTTTAACGGCGCGTTCGTTCATCATCCGAAAGACGACAGTTGGGGAATGTATCATACGCCATTGCAGTTAGAAACGGTAAGAGAAATTGTTGAAGTAAGTCGAAAGTACAACGTGCGCAACATTTTAGCCGAAGTGATGGACGACGTTTATTTTCATGAACATGACGAGCAGTTACTTGATTTATTTAATTTAGGGAACCCAAACGTATATATCGGAAACTTGCGTGACATTTTACGCAAAGAGCCGACAAGCATTTTAATTTTATCTGACGAACAAAACGTCGGGCGCATTCGCACATATTTGTCAGAAGTGCACGCAAACGTCATCGACCATCGCAGTTGGACAGCCCCGTGGCACGTCATCGAAATCGTCCGTACGGGCATTCATAAAGCGGTCGGTCTTGAAAAAATTGCTTCTTTTTACGGCATTCCACGCGAGCGCGTCATCGCTTTTGGCGATGAAGATAACGATATCGAGATGTTAAAATGGGCAGGCGTAGGCGTTGCGATGGGCAATGCGATTGAACCGCTTAAAGCAATCGCAGATGATGTGACAAAAACAAATGAAGAAGATGGCATCGCTATTTATTTGCAATCATTATTAAAGTTATAAAAAATTCCCTCACGTATTGTAGCGTCATATGTGCAAACTATATGCGACGCCATATGCGTCACAAGCGGCAAATAAGGGGGAATGTCGTGTGGGTAAACGAAATAAATCAAAACGTTTCGTTCAACAAGGTGCCGATGCCGTGTATAAACATGATGAACGCATTCCGTATCATATGACGTATGAAGAAGCGGAACGACGCAAAGCAGAAAAAGCGGATCATGCAAATCTTGGGGGCTTTTAATATGGGGAATCCGTTATTTCAACAAGCGAAAAAAGCGGTTGCCAAAGCAAAAGAAGAGCGCACTGAACGTGCCATCGCTTTCGCAAAAAATACGCTCTCATCCGCTTTTGCGAACGCTAACGACGCCGAGCGAAGACAACTACACGATTTACAAGATGAACTTGATGCTTTGTAAAAAAGCTGCGCACGCTGCGCAGCTTTTACTCTTTTCGGAAAAACCCGACGACTTCTGTCGTTTGCATGATGTTCGTGAACGCCTTCGGGTCGACTTCTTTAATAATGCGTTTTAAATCAAACAACTCATAACGTGTAATGACAATCATTAACATATCTTTATCCTCATTTAAAAATGCACCTTTTGCTGGAATGACAGTAATGCCTCGAATCATTTGCGACTTGATCGCTTGTTTCATCTCTTCCCCTTTTGTCGTAATAATAAGCGCGGTTAATTTTTGATGGCGCGTATGAATCGCATCAATGACGCGCGTTGTCACATATAACGTCACGAGCGTATATAACGCCTTCTCCCAACCGTACATATATCCAGCCGTTAAAATAATAATCGAGTTGAGCGCAAAAATGTACGTCCCAACAGATCGATCGTTTACGCGCGACAACACGAGTGCAATAATGTCTAATCCTCCTGTCGACGCCCCCCATTTTAACGTCCAACCCGTTCCGACAGCCGCAATGACCCCACCGAATACCGCATTTAATAAAATGTCTTCAGAAAGCGAACGAACGGGAATAAGTTCGAGAAATAGCGACATAAATACAACGCTCAAAAAGCTATAAAACGTAAAAGACTTCCCTACTTTTTTCCATCCTAAAATAGCGACAGGAATGTTAAATACAAAAAGCAACAAACCTGTCGAAATCGCATAAGGTGTGTAGTCGCCGACAACTTTAGAAATAAGCTGTGCAGCTCCAGCAAACCCGCTCGTATATACGTTCGCTGGAATTAAAAATAAATTCATGCCGATGGCGTTTAATAATCCACCGATGATGACGACAAATAGTTTTTTTACGTCCACAGAACATCCTCCTACAAAGCACTAAGATTGTTTTTTTTCATCATAATCGCTACACTTAAAATAAGTACATACATAGGGGTGATGGAAATGAATATTAAAATTATAGCGGATAGCGGGTGCGATTTGCCACTTTCTTTTATACAAGAAAAACAAATTGCTTTTTTACCGTTAGCTGTACATATAAACGACCGCGACTACGACGACCAACTAACCGTTCAACCAAAGCAAGTGTACGATGCGATGCGCAATGGGGACGTGCCGAAAACGTCGCAAGCGAAACCGTCACAAATGGAAGAGCTATTTACGACATTCGCCAAAGAAAACATCCCTGCCATTTATATTGCCTTTTCTTCCGCTTTGTCAGGTACATATCAAACCGCTGTCATGATAAAAAACGATGTGCTTGAACAATACCCTCACGCAAAATTGACGGTCATCGACTCGAAATGCGCCTCACTCGGTCTTGGGCTTGTCGTGAAAAAAGCGGTTGAGCTTGCGGAAAGCGACATGCCGTATGAACATGTCGTGACAACCATTGAAACGTATTGTCGTCATATGGAACATATTTTTACGGTCGATGATTTGCAATATTTGGCACGTGGCGGGCGCGTCAGCAAAACAGCGGCGTTTGTCGGTGGAGTATTAAACATTAAACCGCTTCTTCACGTCGAGGACGGAAAGTTAATTCCGATTGAAAAAGTGCGCGGACGGAAAAAAGTACTGAAGCGCATGGTCGAACTTATGCAAGAGCGCGGAGCAGACGTGCAAAACCAACTCATCGGCATTAGTCACGGCGATGACGAACAAACGGCGCTCGAACTAAAAGCGATGATTGAAGAAACGTTCGGTTGCAAACAATTTTTCATTTCTGAAATTGGCGGCGCCATCGGAGCGCATGCTGGTCCAGGCACGATCGCCCTCTTTTTCTTGAATAAACAACTCGAGCAATGATTACACTACTTTTCAAAGGGGGCAAGAATATGACGAGCGATAACGACAAAAAAGCAAAAGACAATAATGCCAAACGACACGAAAAAAATATGGAGCGCGAAAAAAACCGTCAAGCTGGCAAACGCGCCTACTCAAAAGAAACGAATCATTTGTAAAGAAAAAGATGCTCGCGCGGAGCATCTTTTTCTATTTCATTTGAAACTTTGCCATCGTCCGTTGTAAATCATCTGTAAGTTGACGCAACGTCGTCACTTTTTCGCTCATTTTTTTGAACGCTTCTAACTGCTCCACCATCGACGCGGCAATTTCTTCGCTGCCTGCTGCCGATTGTTCAACGACCGCACTAATGCTTTCAACATTTTGCAAGACGTTTTTGCCAAGCTCTTTCGATTCATTCATGCCGATGACAAGCGCTTGAATATCGGTCGTAATATGGTGTACTTTTTTCTCAATGGCACTAAACGCCTCCGTCGTCGTTTCAATGGCTTTCGTTTGTGCTTCAGCAATATCTACCCCACGACGAACGGCTTCGGTGACGTTCGTTAACCCCGATTGAATGAGATGAACCATCTCAAAAATTTGGCTTGTCGCTTTCGATGATTCTTCTGCCAGTTTGCGCACTTCTTCCGCGACGACTGCAAATCCTTTCCCTGCCTCCCCTGCACGCGCCGCTTCAATCGCGGCATTTAACGCCAATAAGTTCGTTTGCGTCGCAATGTCAGATACTGCTTTTGCCATATCTTCAATTTTTCTTGCATACGTCGCAAACTGTTCCGTCGATTGTTCAATGGAGGCAGTCGCCTGTGCATTTTCATCAATAAACGCTTTTTGTTCCGCTAACGCCGCTTGACCGTGCACAATCGCTTCGACCGCTTCATCGCTATAACGAGCCGTTTGTTCGGTACGCCCAACGTTTTCTTGTACAGTATGTTCCATTCGTTCAATGAGTTGTACCGCATGTTGTAAATCTTCGGAAATGCTTTGCGCTCCGGCTGACAATTCGTTTGTTGATACAGCTACTTGATTATTAATTTCTGTTAACGTTTTTGTTTCCTCATCAATTTCTTTCGCAAACGCCTCTACTTGCTTACTGACTGTATCAACCGATTGAAGCAAGCCATTCAGCTGATCAGCCATCGTTGCAAATGCTTCATTTAAATCAGCAAGCTCGTCTCTCCCGCTATACTTCACAGGCTCAATACGCAAATCGCCGCTTGCAATTTGTTTCGCATTTTCAGCGATTTTTCTTAGCGGCACCGTAATTTTTTGTGTTAGTCTAAATCCGCTAAATCCTGCAAACAATAATACCACTGCAATCGCAACGAGCGAAATCGTAATAACGCCTGAAATTTGTTTTTGTAACGTTTGTTGCATGTACGTATAATATTCGCTCACATATGTGTTGACGACATATATGTCGTTTAATACCCCTTCTGCTCGCATCGACTGGCGGCGAATTTCTGCTACGTTCCGTGCATCAAGTGCCGCTTTCGATTCTTTAGCTAGCACGTCAAATTTTTTATTCGCTTGTTCAAGTGCAGCACGAATGTACGATTGGGTCAGTCCTTTATTTAATACGCGAAGCAACTTTTCTGATTCTTCCAAATGAATAAGTACTTCTTGTTTATTTCCTTCTGTTGGGCTATATGCATAGTTGCTTAAACTTTGCTTCGTCGCTTTCAGCTCTGCTTGTAAATGTTGCGCCTTCATCATCAGCGGAACGAAATCTTGATTCGACGATTGAATCGAAAGCATATTTATAATAATAAACACAATAATAGCGCCGGCAATGACTGGCGTTGCTAATGAATGAAATAATAATCGTTGTTTAATCGACATCGTATCCCTCCTTTATTGCGTAATGCCGTTTGTCGCTTTTTCTTTCCATTTTTCAAGCGTCGCCTGTTGCTCTGGACTGAGCGTCACGACACGAATCGGTGCTAAATCGACGCCGTTTTCTTTTAACCCAAGTTCGATCGTTCCTTTTGGCACTTCTTTCTTTTCAACATACTGTTTAATGACTGTATATAACGCAACATCTACATTTTTTAACATCGATGTGACCACCGCTTTTTCCGCATAAAAATATTGGTCGCTATCGACACCGATTGCATATTTTTTGTTCATCTCCGCCTCGCGTAGCACCCCGACACCTGTAAACCCAGCCGCCGCATACAACACATCTGCGCCGTTGGCAATCATTTGTTTGGCGATCGTTGCTCCAAGCTTGTCATCGCCAAAATTGCCGGCATACACTTCTTGCACGTTTGCTTCTGGCTTCACCGCTTTTACCCCTTGAATAAAGCCGTTCGCAAACTTCCGAATCAATGGCACATCCGCTCCACCAACGAAGCCGACGTTGTTCGTTTTCGTCAGCATGGCTGCGACAACACCTGCTAAAAAGCTCCCTTCATCTTCTTTAAACGTAATGGACGTAATGTTTTGGAGGTTAGATACCGCGTCAATTAATATAAATTGCTGTTTCGGATATTTTTTTGCGACTTTTTCTAAATCTTGTTGCACCATAAAGCCGAGACCGATAACGAGATCGTTCCCTGCTTCAACAAGCTCGGTTAGCCCTTTTTCATACGTTCCCGTTTCTTTTAACTCACGGTAGTCAAAAAAGATGCCGAGCTCATCTCTCGCTTTCATTAACCCTTGAAATGCCGAGTCGCTAAATGATTGATCGCCAAGTCCGACGTCTGATAACATAATGCCAATTTTCACACGCTCTTTCGGCTGAAAGGAGCTCGTTTGTGAACACCCAGCGGCAAGTAACAAAACGAATGCCATCATGAGTGAAATCATTTTTTTCATAAAATTCCCTCATCTCCTTATCTTTCGATCAAATCTCACTTCATGTATTATATCGACAATATTCGACAGTTTGTTTACTTTTTATATATAAATATTTTGTAAAGTTGTTCATATGTCAACAATCGACTATAATGGAAACACAACAAATTTATATTGAGGTGATATATATGTCAAAAGAAAGTTCATTTGATATTGTGTCGAAAGTCGATTTGTCAGAAGTAACAAACGCCATCAACATCGCGTTAAAAGAAATTCAAAACCGCTATGATTTTAAAGGAAGCAAAAGCGACATTTCGCTTGAAAAAGATGAACTCATTTTCATTTCTGACGATGAATTTAAGCTCGAACAACTCAAAGACGTGCTCATCGGCAAGCTCATTAAGCGCGGTGTGCCAACGGAAAACATTCAATACGGAAAAATCGAACCTGCTTCTGGCGGAACGGTGCGCCAACGTGCCAAACTCGTCCAAGGCATCGACAAAGACAACGCGAAAAAAATTAACACAATCATTAAAAATACAGGTTTAAAAGTGAAAAGTCAAATTCAAGAAGACCAAATTCGCGTCAGCGGCAAAAGTAAAGACGATTTACAAAAAGTCATCGCCGCCATTCGCGAAGCAGACTTACCGATCGACGTCCAATTCGTCAACTATCGTTAAGAAGGCAACACGCCTTCTTTTTTATTTTCAAATAAAATAGTTGAATATTTCTAAAAAATCAGTTACATTTATGAGTAACTTCATACAACATCTTATCGAGAGAAGGGGAGGGACTGGCCCGATGAACCTTCAGCAACCTGACGATCGTCAAGGTGCTAAGTCCAGACAAGCGATTCGCTTGGAAGATAAGAAGGAGCGCACAACGTCTTCTTCTTATGAAGAAGACGTTTTAGTTTGAAAAAGAAACGGAGGAATGGACGTGGGACTGTTAGACGATTTAAAACAACGCATCGTCATCGCCGACGGAGCGATGGGAACGTTATTATATGCGCACGGCATCGACCGTTGCTTTGAAGAATTAAACGTAACGAAGCCGGAAGAAATCGTTCATATTCACGAAGCGTATATCGAAGCAGGCGCTGAAGTGATCCAAACGAACACGTACGGCGCCAACTATGTAAAACTTGCTCGCTACGGTTTGCAGGACGATGTAAAAGAAATCAATAAAGCGGCTGTCCAACTTGCAAAACAAGCAGCAAAAGGACGTGCCTACGTGCTCGGTACGATCGGAGGATTGCGCAGCACAAACAAAAGCACGATTTCGCTTGAAGAAGTGAAACGGACGTTCCGTGAACAGCTGTATGTGTTGTTAAGCGAAAATGTTGATGGACTTTTACTTGAAACGTATTACGATTTCGAAGAATTACAAACCGTTCTTTCCATCGCTCGGAAAGAAACGACGTTGCCGATCATTGCCCACGTCACGCTTCATGACATTGGCGTCTTGCAGCACGGCATGCCGCTTGCTGAAGCGCTTCGTCAGTTAGAACTACTTGGCGCCGATGTCGTCGGCTTAAACTGTCATCTCGGTCCATATCATATGTTGCGTTCGCTCGAAGAAGTGCCGATTCCAACGCGCGCCTTTTTATCGGTGTACCCGAATGCGAGTTTGCCACAATATCGCGACGGACGATTCATTTACGAAACGAGCGAACAATATTTTGAAGAAACAGCCCGCGCGTTTCGTGATCAAGGGGTTCGACTCATTGGCGGCTGTTGCGGCACGACACCAAAACATATTGCCGCGATTGCTCGCGCCCTTCCCGATCGCACACCTGTATATAAAAAAGAAGTGAAACAACGGCATACTATTGTCGTTCAAGAAGCAGAACAAACGAAACAACCTTCCCTTGCCGATCTTGCACGCACGCGACGGTCGATTATCGTCGAGCTCGATCCGCCAAAAAAACTCGGCTTAACGAAATTTTTAGAAGGCGCAAAAGCATTAAAAGACGCACATATTGACGCACTAACGCTTGCCGACAACTCGCTTGCGACACCTCGCATTAGCAACATCGCTGTCGGAACAATCGTCAAACAACAACTAAATATGCGCCCACTTATTCATATTACGTGCCGCGACCGCAATTTAATCGGTTTACAGTCGCATTTAATGGGACTTCATACGCTCGGCATGACCGATGTACTCGCTTTAACAGGCGACCCGTCCAAAGTCGGCGATTTCCCTGGCGCAACGTCCGTATATGATTTATCATCGTTTGACCTCATTTCGTTAATTCGGCAATTTAACGAAGGGCTTTCGTACTCAGGTAAACCGCTCGGACAAAAAACGAACTTTTCCATCGCTGCGGCCTTTAACCCGAACGTGCGCCACTTAGATAAAGCGGTCAAGCGGCTAGAGAAAAAAATTGAATGCGGGGCGCACTACTTTTTAACACAACCGCTGTATAGTGAAAAACAAATCAAAGACGTATATGAAGCGACAAAACATTTACCAACGCCGATTTACATCGGCATCATGCCAATTACAAGCGCGCGCAACGCTGACTTTTTACATCATGAAGTGCCAGGCATTACGCTGTCAGACGACATTCGTGCCCGCATGGCTGCGTGCGCCAACGATCCTGTTCAATCGACAAGAGAAGGCTTGGCGATCGCCAAATCACTCATCGATGCAGCATTCGATTTATTCCGCGGCATCTATTTAATTACGCCGTTTTTACGCTACGACATGACGGTCGAACTCGTTCACTACATTCATGAAAAAGAGCGGCTCACAAAAGAAAGGACGGTCTACTATGGCTAGTTTATTTGAACAGCTTGAGAAAAAAATTTTAATTATTGACGGTGCGATGGGAACGATGATTCAAGCGGCCAACTTAACAGCGGACGATTTCGGCGGTGAAGCGTACGAAGGATGTAACGAATATTTAACACTCACTGCTCCTCACGTCATTTCACATATTCATGAAGCTTATTTTGCCGCAGGAGCAGACATCGTTGAAACGAATACGTTCGGAGCAACACGCATCGTCTTAGACGAATACAACCTCGGCCATTTGGCGCTTGAATTAAATATCGAAGCAGCAAAACTTGCGAAACGAGCGGCGGAAAAATATACAACAAGCGATCACCCTCGCTTCGTTGCTGGCTCGATAGGTCCAACGACAAAAACACTCTCCGTCACAGGAGGAGCGACATTTGCGGAACTCGTTTCTTCCTATGAAGAACAAGCGCGTGGCTTACTGCTTGGCGGCGTTGATTTGTTGTTGTTAGAAACGTGCCAAGATACGTTGAACGTGAAAGCTGCTTTTCTCGGCATTACCGAAGCGTTCAAAACGGTTGGCAAGCAAGTGCCGCTTATGATTTCTGGAACGATTGAACCGATGGGAACGACGCTTGCCGGGCAAACGATCGAATCGTTTTTTATTTCCATTCAACATATGAAACCATTTGCGGTCGGTTTAAACTGCGCCACAGGTCCTGAATTTATGACCGATCATTTGCGCTCACTCGCTTCATTAGCGAACACCGCCGTCAGCTGCTATCCGAACGCTGGTCTTCCTGACGAAGAAGGACATTATCACGAAACGCCAGACATGCTCGCAAAAAAAATTCGCCAATTTGCCGAAAAAGGATGGCTAAATATCGTCGGCGGCTGTTGCGGCACGACGCCACAACATATTCAAGCGATTGCCGAAGCCGTACGCGACATTCCACCGCGTGCGATCCCGAAACAGTTTGCGATGCACGCCGTCTCTGGCATCGATGCGCTTATTTATGACGAAACGATGCGACCGCTCTTTGTCGGCGAACGAACGAACGTCATCGGTTCGCGCAAATTTAAGCGGCTCATCGCGGAAGGCAAATACGAAGAAGCGGCAGAAATTTCCCGTGCCCAAGTAAAAAATGGGGCGCACGTCATCGACATTTGTTTGGCGGACCCTGACCGCGATGAAAAAGAAGATATGGAGCAATTTATTCAACAAGTCGTGAAAAAAGTGAAAGTGCCGCTTGTGATCGACTCGACCGATGAAGACGTCATCGCCTGCGCATTGTCGTATTCGCAAGGAAAAGCGATCATTAACTCTATTAATTTAGAAGATGGCGAAGAGCGGTTTGAAAAAATTGTTCCACTTCTTCATCAATACGGGGCAGCGGTCGTCGTCGGCACGATTGACGAACAAGGGATGGCGATTGACGCGAAACGAAAGCTAGACATCGCCCTTCGTTCGTACGATTTGCTTGTTAACAAATATGGCGTCTCACCACACGATATTATTTTCGATCCGCTCGTTTTTCCGATCGGCACAGGAGACGAACAATACATCGGCGCAGCAAAAGAGACGATCGAAGGCATTCGTCTCATTAAACAACATTTGCCAAACTGTTTAACGATGCTCGGCATTAGTAACGTGTCCTTCGGTTTGCCACCTGTCGGACGCGAAGTGTTAAACTCCGTCTTTTTATACCATTGCACACAAGCGGGACTTGATTATGCAATCGTCAATACAGAAAAATTAGAGCGATTCGCTTCCATTCCAGAAGAAGAAGTACGCTTAGCCGAGGCATTGTTGTTTAATACGAATGATGAAACGTTAAACGCCTTTATTCAATTTTATCGCGATAAAACGAAACAGCCGAAACAAAAAGACGTCCATATGACGTTAGAAGAACGGCTCGCCACATATATCATTGAAGGAACGAAAGATGGGCTGATCGAAGATTTGACGCTCGCCTTACAAACGTACAGCCCGCTTGACATTATTAACGGGCCGCTCATGAACGGAATGGATGAAGTCGGTCGCTTATTTAATGATAACCAGCTTATCGTGGCCGAAGTGCTGCAAAGCGCAGAAGTGATGAAAGCAGCGGTCGCCTTTTTAGAACCGCATATGGAGAAAAATGAAACGAGCGTGAAAGGAAAAGTGTTGCTTGCGACCGTCAAAGGCGATGTGCACGACATCGGCAAAAATTTAGTCGACATCATTTTAAGCAACAACGGGTTTCGCGTCGTCGATTTAGGCATTAAAGTAACACCGCAACAGCTCATCGAAGCGGTGCGTCACGAACAGCCCGATATGATCGGCTTATCGGGGTTGCTTGTGAAATCCGCGCAACAAATGGTGCTCACTGCACAAGACTTAAAACAAGCGGGCATTTCGCTACCGATTTTAGTCGGCGGTGCAGCGTTATCGCGCAAATTTACCGATACGAAAATTGCCCCGGAATATGACGGCATCGTTTTATATGCGAAAGACGCGATGGAAGGACTTTCGCTTGCGAATCGCATCGTCCAACAAGACATCGCCTATGAGAAAAAAGAAAAAATCGAACATGTCACAAAACGACAAAGCGCCGTCGCCGTTATGACAAAATCGAACGTGAAGCCAGCGCCTGTTTATGTTCCGACCGATACAGAGCGACATATATTGCCACACATTCCGCTTTCCCATATTGAACCGTACGTCAATTGGCAAATGCTTCTCGGTCACCATCTCGGTTTAAAAGGAAACGTTAAAAAACTGCTGGCGGAAGGAAATGAAAAAGCGACGATGTTAAAAGAGTTGATCGACGAACTGCTCGCTGAAGCCAAACAAACAACGTCACTTGCACTAAAAGCGGTATATCAATTTTTCCCAGCAAAAAGCGACGGCGATACGGTCGTCATTTACGACCCGCGCGATCAACAAACGGTTATCGAGACATTTACGTTTCCAAGACAAACGAAAGCACCGTATTTATGTTTAGCCGACTATCTTTCTCGTGAACAAATCGACTACGTCGGGCTATTTGCCGTCACCGCTGGCCGAGGCGTGCGCGATTTAGCCCAACGTTTCAAAGAAGAAGGGCAGTTTTTAAAAAGCCATGCGATTCAAGCGTTAGCGCTTGAACTCGCAGAAGGATTAGCGGAGCGCGTCCATCAAATTATGCGCGACCGCTGGGGCTTTCCTGATTCGCCTGATTTTACAATGGAAGAACGGTTTGCAGCAAAATACCAAGGACAACGTTTTTCTTTCGGCTACCCTGCTTGTCCAAATCTGGAAGACCAAGAAAAGCTGTTCCGCCTTTTACGCCCAGAAGAAATCGGCATTCATTTAACGGAAGGCTATATGATGGAACCAGAAGCGTCCGTTTCAGCGATCGTCTTCGCCCATCCCGAAGCAAGATACTTTAACGTGTTGTGAAAAAGCTGATCGCCATCAGCTTTTTCACAATATCCATTCTTTATAAATCAATCCCTTTCATCGCTTGAACGCCTTGATGATAGTAATGTTTCACTTCTTTCATTTCCGTCACTAAATCAGCAAGTTGAATGATGTCCTCTTTTGCGCCTCTTCCTGTCACGACAACATGCGTATGCGCTGGCTTATTCAGCAACGTATGCACAACATCTTGAAGTGGCAAAACATCATCAATCGGAAACGATGTAATCGCTAACGCGACGTTTAGCTCATCTAAAATAACGATATCGTACTCTCCTGACAGCACACGTTCTTTCGCGAGCGCCCACCCTTTTTGTAACGCTTCGCGATGCTCGGTCGGCGTTTTCGTCCATGTAAATCCTACACCTGTTTGATGCACGCCAATGCCGAGCTGCTGTAATACTTTCGCCTCACCATATGGACGGTGCGGCGACTTAATGAATTGAATGACAATCACTTTTTTTCCATGTCCTGTCGCGCGAACAGCAAGACCGACTGCTGCAGTCGTTTTCCCTTTTCCGTCTCCCGTATAAACAATCACCACGTTTCTTCCACCCACTTTAACCGATCATGCAGCTTCACAACATCCCCGACGACAATAATGGCAGGAGAAGAAAGTTTTTTCTCTTGTACGATGTCAACAATCGTTTGTAACGTGCCAACGACCGTCCGCTGCTTATTTGTCGTTGCCCATTCAATCACTGCGACAGGTGTATGGCCATCTTTTCCATGACGTTGCAGCTGTTCACAAATGTAACCGATATTTCCCATCCCCATATAAAATACAATTGTATCCGTCGCATGACTGAGCGCATCCCAGCGAATGCGATCACGTTCCCCGCTTTGGTGTCCCGCAATAAACGTGACTCCACCCGCATAGTTGCGATGCGTCACCGGAATGCCCGAATATGCTGGCGCTGCCACACCAGCTGTCACACCCGGCACGATTTCATACGGAATGCCATGTGCTCGTAAATATTCTGCTTCTTCGCCGCCGCGACCGAACATAAACGGATCACCACCTTTTAACCGAACGACCGTTTTTCCTTTCATTGCATATTCCACAAGCCATTTGTGAATTTGTTGTTGAATGTTTCCGTGCTTTTTTGGCTCTTTGCCACAATATAAAAACTCTGTTTCTTCTTTCGCATAAGTTAACAACTGCGTATTGACGAGCCGATCGTAAATAATAACGTCCGCCTTTTCGATACACTCCCGTCCATATAAAGTAATCAGCTTCGGATCACCAGGACCTGCACCAACAATGTATACTTTTCCTTTATTCATGATGATCGCTCCCAGTTGATACGTTACCTGACGAAAATGTCGCCATACGAAGCATCGCCATTGCCATATTGACAATCGGAAAGGCGACCGCTGCTCCACTTCCTTCGCCAAGGCGCATATGTAAACGAACGAGCGGCTCTTTGTTTAACAACTGAAGGGCGATGCGATGCCCTGGCTCCACAGACTCATGACTAGCAATCATATAATGAACGACGTCTTCATCAAAACGTGTCGCAACAAGTGCGGCAACGGTACAAATAAAACCGTCAAGCAAAATTGGAATGCGCCGCTCCGCCGCTGCAATCATCGCCCCTGCCATCGCTGCAATTTCAAGTCCGCCGATTTTTGTCAATAAATCAATCGGATCAGACGCTTTCGGCTGATGAAGCATAAGTGCTCGTTCAATGACTGCCCGTTTATGTTTCACCGCCTCATTATGAATGCCTGTTCCTTTCCCGACAAGCTCTGCAACGTGGCGACCGCTCATTGCCGCTAACAATGCACTTGCAGTTGTCGTATTTCCGATTCCCATTTCCCCAACGATCAAACAACGAATACCGCTGTCAATCATTCGGTTTCCTTGCCGATATCCGACTTGCACTGCTCGCTCTGCGTCTTCTTTCGTCATCGCTTTTTCGTACGCAAAATTGTTCGTTCCGTACGCCACTTTTTCATTGATGACGCTTTCTTCATGAATATCAACCGCCACACCAACATCGACAACTGCAAACGTGGCGTCAATTTGTTTACTAAATACGTTAATCGCGGCTCCGCCACGTGCAAAATTAAGCACCATTTGCGCCGTTACTTCTTGCGGATAAGCAGACACCCCTTCTTTTGCGATGCCGTGATCGGCTGCAAAGACGAGCACGCCCGGCGGTGTCACGCGCGGAAAACGTTCCCCTGTCATTTTCGCAACCTCGATCGCTAGTTCCTCAAGCCGTCCAAGACTGCCACGCGGTTTTGTTAGTTGATCAATATAGTTGCGCACTTCTTCCCCGATTTGTTTATAAAGCATGATCCTCTCCCCCTTGAAATGCGATCATTTTTTGTTCAATCGCTTTTACATCGACATGTGTTTCAATGCAATTTGCCAGATCATCGAATGCTTGCTCACGTAATTGCCGATAAAGCGGTCGCTCCACTAGTGGTGGAAGCTGTTTTTTGCACCGCATATCATTTAACAAGTGATGACGAAACGCATCGTTATGAAACAAATCGTGCATATACGTTCCGATCACGCGCTCATCTTTCGTTTTACACCCATCTGTTTTTCCGTTGAGCAAAATAAGTGGCTCACCGTGTTTCACAATCGAACGTCCCATATGAATTTCATATCCTTTTACATGAAACGTTTTGTTTTTATAGGTTAATCTTCCTTCGCATAACACCGTCGTTTTTTCACACGAAAGCGTCGTTGCCACCGGCAACAAACTTAATCCATCTATATCATCGAGCGGTGTTTCGACATGAAACGGATCTTTGATGCGCTCACCAAGCATTTGATAGCCGCCGCAAATGCCGATGATCGTCACATCCGTTCGCTCATACAAACGCTGGATGTCAGAAAACAACCCTGTTTCTCTTAAAAATTGAACGTCTTCAATCGTATTTTTACTTCCGGGCAAAATAAGTATATCGGGCTCTCCTAATACCGACACATCGGTCACAAACCGCACCGAACAATCCGGTTCAGCAAAAAACGGATCGACATCTGTAAAGTTCGACAGGCGCGGATATTGAATGACCGCAACATCAATCGCTTTCGTATCGTCTTTTTTTGTCGCATACCGGGAAAGCACGACCGAATCTTCAGCATCGATTCGCATCGGCACGTACGGCACAACACCGAGCACCGGCACACCTGTATATTGTTCAAACCAACGCAATCCAGGCTGAAGAAGCGAAGCATCGCCGCGAAATTTATTAATAATGACCCCGATGACACGCTTGCGGTCTTTTTCCTCTAATAGCTGCAACGTGCCAACTAAACTCGCAAACACTCCACCGCGCTCAATATCGCCAACAAGCACGACAGGCGCATTCGCCATACGCGCCACGCGCATATTCACGAGCTCGCGATCGTTTAAATTTACTTCCGCTGGGCTGCCAGCTCCTTCAATGACAAGACGATCGTATTGTTGCATCAATGTGTCGAGCGACTGTCGAACGAGCTCAAGACCGATATTAAAAAACTCGTTGCGATAAGCGGTCGCTTTCATATTTGCATACGGTTTTCCATGCACGACAATTTGCGCTTCTTGATCGCGGCTCGGCTTAATTAAAATCGGATTCATATGCGTCGTTGCCAACACACCTGCCGCTTCCGCTTGTACCCCTTGCGCGCGCCCGATTTCTTTTCCATCGACTGTCACATATGAATTGAGCGACATATTTTGTGATTTAAACGGTGCCGTCTTCCAGCCGTTTCGTGCAAAAATGCGGCAAAAAGCGGTCGCAATGACACTTTTTCCAGCATCCGAATGTGTTCCTTGAAACATAATCGGAAGCGCCTTACGCATCGCACTTCACCTCGCAACACATTTTCAGCCATCGTTCAACAATCGAAGGGTTGGATGGAAAATAAAAATGAACGTAACCAGCGACGAGGCGTTTGTCCATATAACCATCTTTTTTGCATCCGCGCAACCCTTTTGTTTCATACGCAAACTTCCCTTCCGTTCTCGGAATAAATGTTGAATAATGAAATTCGTGCCCTTTCGCTCGATCTTGTTCAAACAAAAAATTTCCTTCTGCTCCCATCACTTCGCGATAGCCGAGCGCCGCAAGCGTTCGTTGCATGCGCACATGCCCAGGAATGACGCCGACCATTTCGTAATATTGTCCAGCTGTCGTCACGATCCCTTCTGTTAAATACATAAATCCCCCGCACTCCGCAAGCGTCGGCAAACCACTTTCAATCACTTCGACAATCGACTGTTTTACTTCTTCATGACGCGCCAGTTCCGCGGCAAATTCCTCTGGAAATCCCCCTCCAATGTACAAACCGTCAACGTCATCTGGTACACGTTCGCCGGCAAGCGGTGAAAAATACACGAGCGTCGCTCCATACTCCTGAAGCATCTCCAAATTTTCTTCGTAGTAAAAATGAAATGCGGCATCTTTCGCGATGGCAATACGCACGTCATACGTTTGCTTCGGTTTAAAAAAAGGCGCGCTTGATAGATCATTCGCCTCCGCCAATTCCCATATTGCATCCAAATCAACCGTTTTAGACGTTCGCTTGCCAAGCTCATCAAAAAACGGCTGAAGTTCTCCTCGTTCGACAGATGGAACAAGACCTAAATGGCGCTCTGGAATCGTTACATCGCTCTCTTTTTGCAAATAGCCGACGACAGGAATGTGACATTGTTGTTCAATCGCTTCTTTCACAAGCCGAAAATGTCCTTCGCTTCCGACCCGATTCGCAATGACGCCAACGATACGAACACGCTCATGAAACGATTGAAAGCCGCGTACAATCGCTGCGGCGCTGCGCGCCATCCCTGAACAATCAACAACTAATAATACAGGGCTTTCAGTCATGATGCTAATTTCCGCAGTCGAGCCTTCGTTTGTCGTCGCCCGTTTTCCGTCAAATAACCCCATCACTCCTTCAATGATGGAAAGATGTGCCCCTTCGCTTCCTCTCCGACATATGTCGCGCACAACGTTTTCATTCCCCATCCAACTATCTAAATTGCGTGATCGTCTTCCCGTCACCGCTGTATGATATGTCGGATCAATGTAATCTGGCCCACACTTAAATCCTTGAACAACATATCCTTTTTGTTTAAATGCGCTCATTAAACCGAGCGTCACCGTCGTTTTGCCGACGCCGCTTCCCGTTCCCGCCACGACAATTCTTCTCACCGCTCTCCCTCCCATAGCGCAATCGAAATCGTCACGTTACCGCTTTTTTTCTTCGTTAAAACAAGTTGTTGTTGTCCGCTATATCGCTTCGCGGCAGGTTCGCTGACGCCGTATGCCCCTACATAACGAAACACTGTTTCAGACGGTTCGTCGATTGGGACAGCGTTTAATTGTTCTGCCGTGTAAAAAATAAGTGGCCACTTATATTTGTTCGCGACAGCTAATAAACCTTCTTCTTCTTTTTTTACATCAATTGTACATAACGCTTTTACACTTTTAATAGAAAAACGAAGCTGTTGCAACGTATCGCAAATCACTCGTTCAATCTCTTCTGCACTCGTTCCGCGATTGCATCCGATGCCGATGACAATCACTTTCGGACGATACAACACCCCGTTTTGTAAAATGTCTTCTTCTTCTTTTTCAAGCAAGCGATGCGTCACAACGAGCGCCGCATCCGGCTCCGCTTCAAGCGCTTCGGCAACCGAAGCATACTGCCGAATGTTTGATGGAATCGGCGTATCATACGTCCACCAATTGCGCTCTCCTGATTCTTGTACAATCGCAACATGTTGCTCATTAACAACCGCAGCGCTCACAGGCGTCAAATTGTTTTCATTTTCCCATTCCCACCCGAACGAGCGACCGAATAAATCAACCGCAATCGTTCGCTGTACATCGGATGCTGTCGTAATGACCGGACGAGCGCCAAGCAAATTCGCCACTTTTCTTGTCAGCTCATTGGCTCCTCCTAAATGACCAGATAATACACTAATGACATGTTCTGCTTTATCGTCAATCACAACAACGGCAGGATCTGTTTTTTTATCTTTTAATAGCGGAGCAATCATGCGCACAACAGCGCCGAGTGAAATGATAAGAATGAGCCCGCGATATGCGGAAAACAATTCCGCCAACAGACAGCGAACGTTTCCCGAAAATAAATGAATGCCTTTTTTCGCTTCGTCGCCTTTTGCAAATTTATCAGTGTAATAAACGTGCGCATGCGGAAGTTGGTCATACAGTTTTCTTGCGATTTCTACCCCATGTTTCGTAATCGCTACAACGGCATACATTTTACTTCTCTCCTTTACGATAGCCGTGTGTAAATGTTTCATCGTACAATTTAGAACGATATGACCCATCAAGCTCATTTGAAAGCGCCCATCCCGCTAAAATAAGGGCATGTTGTCGAATGCCATGGCGCTGCATATCTTCATGAAGCGTACCAACAGTCGAACGCACGACTTTTTCGTCCGGCCACGTCGCTTTATATACAACAACGACAGGGGTATGCTCACTCCAGCCAGCTTCAAGAAATGCAGCTGTCACTTTTTTTGTTAACGTTGCACTTAAAAAAAGAGCAATCGTACAGTGATGTTCAGCAAGCAAAGTGAGCTTCTCCTTTTCTGGAACCGGTGTTCTTCCTTCCGCACGTGTTAAAATAACCGTTTGCGTCAAATTAGGTACGGTCAACTCCACTTGCGCAGCAGCGGCAGCAGCGAATACAGAACTAACTCCCGGAACAATTTCGACGTCAATGCCTTCTTTTTTCAAAAGTACGATTTGTTCCATCGTTGCTCCATAAATTGCTGGATCACCTGTATGAAGACGAACGACCATCTTCCCGCTTCTCACTTCTTCACACATAAGTGAGACAATTTGCTTTAAATGCATGCCCGATGTCCGAAAAATGCGCGCGTCTTTTTTTGCATATGTAAGCAATTCATCATGGACAAGCGAATCCGTATAAAAAATGGCATCCGCTCGCTGCAACAACTTCATTCCTCTGACTGTAATTAAGTCGCTCGCTCCTGGACCAGCTCCCACAATATATATTTTCACTTTCTCACCACCATTAACGTTAAATATGGCAACGACATATGTTCTAATTGCTCGATGTCCCATATGACCTCTTCATGAGACGTCACTTTTGTCACGACTGCCGCTTGCTTCACCAAATTCATCTCTTTTAGAAGAGAGAGAAGGAGTGGCATGACTTTTGCTACTTTTAAAAATACGACGCACTCGTGCTCTTGAATCGCTTTTTTCATCGCATCATAATCATCGCGTGCGGGGAAGATAGCGATCGTTTCATCGCCGTCCGCTAGCGGCAACTGCAGGCGTGCTGCTGCGCCATTTATAGATGAAATGCCGGGAACAATTTCAATTGACACGTCTGGATATTTTATTTGCATCGTGCGCATAAAATGAATAAATGTGCTATATAAAAGTGGATCGCCTTCTGTCACAAACGCCACATGTTTCCCCTCACGCAAATAAGTCCATACCGTTTCGACTGTTTCATTCCATTTTTCACGCAATACATTTTCGTCTTTCGTCATTGGAAAAACGAGACCAAGCATCTCTTTTTCCGCTGAAGAAAAGTACGCATCAACAATTTGTTGCGCATAACTTTTACTGCCATTCGTCTTTTTTGGATAAGCAATCACGTGCGCTTCTTTCAATCGCCGAAATGCTTTTACTGTCAACAGTTCTGGATCGCCCGGTCCGACACCAATGCCATATAACGTACCGATCACTTGCTTTCCCCCTTTCGTGCTGAAATAATATATATCGGGTTTAATGCATCAAACCGTGTCAATTGTAAAATTGGCTTGCTTCGCGAAAACTGAGCGAGCAAAATATCGACATCGTAACCGTGACGACGTAACGCATCTGTCGCTTCATATAACGTTTCGATTGTGACCGCATTGATGACGATGCGTCCCCCTTGTTTTAACCGCGTGCAACAAGCTGCAATAATATCCCGTAAACTTCCTGATGTCCCCCCAATAAAGACGGCATCTGGATCAGGAAACTGCTCTAAATGTTCTGGCGCTCGACCGTGCACGAGTGTAAAGTCTGTGCGGAATTTTTTCATATTTTTCCGACATATTTCAATATCTAACGCGTTTTTCTCAACAGCAAATACCGCTCCTTCCCGAGCGATTTTCGCCGCTTCAATAGCGACCGATCCTGTGCACGTACCAATGTCCCATACGACACTTTTTTCATGGAGGCGAAGTGCTTGCAAGCTTAATACACGTACTTCTTTTTTCGTAATGAGCCCTTTTTCTGGTTTTCTCTGAAAAAACTCTTCATCCTCTATACCAAACGTCCAGCTCGGTTCTTTATTTACACGTCGTAAAACGACGATATTTAATGGGGAAAACGATGTATGCATCATATCCTCTAATGTAAAAAAGCGACAACGCTCGTTCTCCCCACCAAGATTTTCGCCAACAAACGCCTCATATTCCGTCATACCATATTCTAAAAGATATGAAGCAATCGCACGCGGATCGTTCGTTTCATCTGTTAAAATAGCTACTTTTTCTTTTCCATCTATACGCTGAGCAAACCCTTTCATCGAACGTCCATGTAAACTAACAACGTACGCATCATGCCAACTTTCCCCTATTTTCGCAAACGCCCATTGGAGTGAACTGATAGAGGGATATACTTCAATCGGAACTTTTTTCGCTAAATAACTACCGATTCCGTAAAATAACGGATCACCTGATGCTAAAACGACCGTTTTTTTCGGCTCGTTTACAAGCGTTTCAAAAAGTGATGATAAGTTGCTTCGAATAACAATTTTTTCCCCTTTGTAGTGAGGAAAAAAAGACAGCTGCCTTTCTCCGCCCACGAGCCGCTCGCTCTCATGAATCCATCGTTCATACAGGGAAGGAAGAGAATCTGTCCCATCAGCTCCAATTCCGATTAATTTCATTCGCTCCATCGTTTCGCACCGCCCTTCCTAACCGTTGTCCGTTTAACGTATAAAGCGTCGTTTCAATGACCATTCCACCATGCACTTCCCGCAACGCATGTTGACAACAATAATCACATAACAAATCGAAAAACGACATATATCCTGCTGCGTACATCATATCTCCAACTTGTGACGCTGTATTCGCTTGTTTCACCGCTTCAATGAGAGGTGGCGGAGCACCTGCTTGCTTCGCAACATCTGCTAAAAAATGAAAATCGACAGGAGCACTTTTCGAGTGCACCATCATTACTCCTTGAGCGACTTTTGAAAATTTCCCCATCATCCCAACGAGCGATATAGTTTTCATACCGAGACGCTTACATTGTTTCAGCGTAAAACCGACGAAATCTCCCATCTCAATAAACGCTTCTTCTGGAAGATGGCTATATTGCATCATCGCATATTTTTCACTTCGTCCTCCTGTAGTAATAACCACATGGCCACAACCACACGCGACGGCAACTTCAAGAGCACGCACAATACTTGCTCGATAAGCAGATGTCGAAAACGGGACGACGATGCCGCGGGTGCCTAAAATAGAAATGCCGCCAATAATGCCGAGACGACCATTTAACGTTTTCTTCGCAATTTCTTCTCCGTTCGGTACGGAAATAACAATGCGTACCCCACACTTCACACCGTATTCCGTAAGCAACTCGTGAACAACATCGGTCATCATTTGCCGTGGTACCGGATTAATGGCTGCTTCGCCAACTGGAACGGGAAGTCCGGGCTTTGTTACTCTACCGACCCCTTCTCCTCCATCAATAAGAATGCCTTCGTCGATCCAGCTAACTGTCGCAACAATGGAAGCACCGTGCGTCACATCAGGGTCGTCCCCCCCATCTTTCACCACGGTCGCACTCGCTCGATCTTTCTCCATTTCACAAGAAACGATCGGGAAAGTGACTTCCCGCCCGATCGGCAACATAATTGTCGCTTCTGTTTGTTTGATGCCGGTAATAAGCGCACATAACGCCGCTTTTGTCGCAGCCGTTGCACATGCCCCGGTCGTATACCCCTCACGTAATTTTCCCTTTTCCATACTTATCCTCGCTCCGCTAAAATAGACAAGGCATTTAACGCGGCCACTGTCACCGTACTCCCTCCTTTTCTTCCGATGTTCGTAATAAATGGAATATCTAGTTTCGCTAACTCTTCTTTCGATTCCGCTGCTGAGACAAAGCCGACAGGGAGACCGATAATTAAACCTGGGCGTGCCTCTCCTTCTTTCACTAATCGAATTAATTCAAGCAAAGCGGTTGGTGCATTGCCAATGGCAAAAATGCCTCCGTCCGCTTCTTTCACCGCTTTGCGCATCGCAACAATCGCACGCGTCGTGTTTAATCGCTTCGCTTCTTTCATGACATCATCATCAGAAATATACACGTGCACACTCCCACCATATTTTTCAAGACGTGCTTTGTTTATTCCAACTTGTACCATTTGTACATCAGCAACGACTTTTTTTCCCGCGCGAATCGCTGAAATGCCCGCTTCAATCGCACGAGGATGAAATAAAAGACTCTTTCCTAACTCAAAATCGGCGCTTGCATGAATGACGCGTTGAACGATGGCGTATTGCTGTTCAGCAAATGAGTGCTCTCCTATCTCATCATCAATGATTTGAAAGCTTTTTTGTTCAATTTGTTCTGGCTGAACAGTTAATGGGCGAAATGTTGTTCGAAAATCCATTTATTTTTCTCCTTTCTTTTTCATTTCTTCCAACGCACGAATGACGTCAGAAAACTCATGATAAACGACGGGATAAGAAAGTTTCGGACGGCGGATGACAACCGTTTCAATGCCAAGTTGTTGCGCTGCTGCAATTTTTTCATCGACAAATCCCACTCGTCCGCTTTCTTTCGTTACAAGGAGCGTCACACCAAAATGTTTCATCAAAGCCATATCTAGTTGCTTCGTAAACGGTCCTTGCATCGCAATAATATTTTCTTGCGGAAAGCGTAATTGTTCGCACTTTTCCATATTGTCTTTCCGTGGCAACATACGTGCAATGAGACGAACATCGGGAAGCGGGAGCAACTTTTCTGCAAAAATATGCAACGTTTTGCTTCCTGTCGTAAGCATGATGACCCCTCTTTTTTTCGCTGCGTACTCTGCTGCCGCTTCGTAGCTATCGACGAATGTAACGCGATCATACATAATGACGCTTTCTTTTCGTTCATAGCGGATATACGGAACGTTCGCTTCCTCTGCTGCTTGCATCGCTTGTTGCGACGCTTCTTCTGCAAATGGATGGCTCGCATCAACGATCGCTTTCGCTTTATGTTGTTTTATGATCTCAACCATTTCATGCGCGTTTAAACGTCCGATATGCGCACGCAATCCGACATATGACATTTGTTCTGCGGCGTGTTCGGTGACAACTGTAGCCAATACGTCATACCCTGCGTCACGAATGGCTAACGCTAATTGCCTTGCATCGCTCGTTCCCGACAACATAATAATCATTCATCTCACCTCAATGATCATGATGATGGTGGTGGTGATGTTCAGCCATATGAAGCCGATATTGGCACGTATCACAATTCATATGAACCGAGTGACTAAGCACTTCTTGTAACCGATCAAGCACAATCGTTTGTAGCGACGGATGAAAGCCAAAATAATGCGCCAATACAAATGACATATGCGGATACATGCTTTGAAACTCAGAAACTTTCTTTTCTAATCGCTTAATAAGCACGCCTGTAAATAAAAAGTAAGGTAAAACAACGATTTTTTTTGCTCCGAGCTTAACACATCTTACGACAGCCTCATCTAATGACGGATTTGTGACACCCATAAACGCAGGTTCAACGATCGCCTGTTTATTTCGCTCCCAAAATAAGCGAGCAATTTTATATAAATCGCTATTCGCATCGGGGTCGCTTCCTCCGCGTCCAAGCAAAATGATTGCTGTTTGCTCATCCGTAACAACCCCTGCTTCTTTCAGTCGGTCGTTTAAAATCGTAAACGTATCATTATGAATACCAAGTGGTCGCCCATACATAAACGAAACGTGTGGATAGCGCTCTTTTGCCTCGTCAATCGCTGCCGGTATGTGCAGCTTGGAATGTCCAGCTGGAAGTAAAATGATTGGAATGACAATAACATCTGTTGCCCCTTGTTCTACACAATGGGCAATGCCATCAATGATTGATGGAACGCCAAATTCTAAAAAACATGTATGCACATAAAACGTCTCATCAATTTGCGGGCGAATGGTTTGAACAAACTGTCGTACTTGTTCGTTTCCTTCTTCATCTCGACTTCCATGCCCAACAAATAAAACAGCTTTCATTTTCATCACTCCCCACATGCCGCAGGCTCTGCTTTGATCGTTTGTCCATAAGCAAAGCCACCGACCTCTTTTTTTCGCTCAAAAAACTTATGAAATCGCTCGTTTGCATATCCTTCTTCTTTATATTGCACAATAATGCGAGCGATCGTTTCTACAATGTCATCTGGACGAATGCCTTCGGCGACAAGCTGTCCAGGATGTGCATTTCTTCCTACTGTTTTCCCACCTAAAAATAAATCAAACGCCCCTTTACGATAAACAATTCCGATATCTTCATGGACAGCCCCGTAACACGCCATGCCACACCCGTTAAATCCAAGGCGCAGTTCTTTTGGTAAATTCATGCCACCAAATTGTTTATGCAGTTGCTCAGCATAAGGAATCGCATCTTTTTTTTCTCCCTCACAAAAGTCACACGCTTTTATAACACACACATTTCCCGTTGGTGCAACCGTTAAACCTGCTTCTAAAAGTTCACGGACGATGTCGTCTGGTCGTTCTGTTTCCACCGTTACTTTTAAATAATGATCCGCCGTATACGTAATCATCCCTTGCTCGCCGACGATGCGAGCGAGATCCATCATTTGCTTTGGCGTAAATGTTTTATTTACCACTCCCGGACTAACTGCTACTTCCAACCGTTCCGTTGTTTGTTTCTTTGGAGCAGCCACTTTTTCATACGCTTCTTCCGCTAGTGAGCGCATGTTCGTTAACGCCCATGGTTCCGCTTCTGGTCGCAATCGCTCGTGCAGTTTTAACGGTTGGACAGCGCTTGATAGCTTATATTTTCGCTCATAGCCACGAGGGGTAATCATCACACCGTCATGAACGAACGTGGAAGAATTTCCGATAATGACCGTCGTTAACATGCCGATGTCATGCTCTAACATTTCCCCTAAACTCGTTAATACAATATGTTGCCGCTCGCGGTACGCACTTTTCACAAGACCAACGGGCGTGTCTGGTGAACGGTATGTTAATAAAATACGCTGCGCCTCGACAATTTGTTGCGTACGGCGACCGCTCTTCGGATTGTATAGCGCAATAACGAAATCCGCTGCGGCAGCTGCTTCTATTCTTTTTGCAATGACGTTCCATGGCGTTAAATGGTCGCTTAAACTAATCGTGCATGAATCGTGCATAATGGGTGCCCCTAATAAAGCGGCGCAAGAATGAATGGCTGAAATACCCGGAATAATCTCCACTTCGATGCCTGTTTCTTTTTCCCATCCTTTTTCAATTAACACTTCGTAAATGAGCCCCGCCATACCGTACAACCCTGCATCTCCACTTGATATGACAGCCACTTTTTTACCACGTTCCGCCTGTTTAATCGCCTCTTGAGCCCGGCTCACTTCTTCTGTCATTCCCGTGCTAATGACTTCTTTTCCATCGATGAGATCCATGACTAAATCGACATACGTTTTATAGCCGACAATAACATCGCTTTCTTCAATCGCCTCGCGAGCTCGCTTTGTCATATGATCGACACTTCCTGGGCCAAAGCCGACAACAAACAATTTTCCCACCATGTTTTCACCCCTTTTTCCATCGTTCGATCCATTCAAACAGTTGCTGTTCTGTACACATCTTGTTTTCCTTCAGCCATATGCGTAAAAGAAGTGGAAGCGGCAAACCAAGCTCATAAAATATGTTCGTTTTTGTAAATACAAAGGCCGGTGTTCCATGCAAAACGATGCGACCATCATGCATAACAAACACTTCATCCGCCCATTGCCAAACGAAATCAAGATCGTGCGTAATGACAACAGGCGTTGTACCCTCTTTATGCAGCTCATTTAGTTTCATGACTAAGCGCTCGCTCTGCGAAACATCTAAATAAGCAGATGGTTCATCGACAATAAGCAAATGAGGCTTTGGCGCCATCGCCACCGCAAGTGATAACCATTTTTTTTGTCCAAGACTTAAATGATGTATCGGTATATCGCGCCACTTCTCAAGCGAAAACTGTTTCATAATTTGTGCCATTTGCTCGTGATTTCCTTCTAAACTAAGCGCTAGTTCTTCCTCAATCATCGGTGCTAAAAATTGATGTTCTGGGTTTTGAAAAACGACACCAACATGCTTTCGCAAATCTCGCCATTGCTGACGATCTGCTACTTTCTCTCCTTCCCAATACACATCCCCTTTGGTCGGTCGGTAAATACCGTTTGCATGAAGCAACCACGTCGTTTTCCCACAACCGTTTTTTCCAATGAGCGCATATTTTTTTCCTCGTTCAATTGTAAGCGACACCCCTTTTAACACGTGCGCTCCGTTTCGATACGTATAATGAACATTATGAAACCGTAGCATATAAGCCCTCCAAAATAAATAGAACAACAATTCCAATAAACGCTTCAATGATATACCTTCTTGGCAACTGTTCATCTGCACACATTGGAACAGCAAAAGAAACGTTGCGCGCCTGTTGTGCAATCATCATCGTCTCATAATGATGTAATGTTTGACGTAACAACTGTGCAACAGCTAGTGAAGCAAAGCGCCAATCCCGCTCCCCACATTTTATTTGCGCCGTAACAAACAGTTCTTTTGCTGTTTTTTCTACTATAAAAATAAAACGATACGTCAACAACAACAGTTCAATAAATGCTTTAGGAACGTGCCATTTGCTTAATGCGTGAGCAATACGAAAAAATGGCGTTGTGATCGCAAGGAAAAAGAGAACAAGAGAACTTGTAAACGCTCGTAAAAAAACTGTACTTACATATGAAAAGCTTTCACTTATGAAGTGAATTGCGCCATCAAATGAAAAAAGAAGCGGTATGCTACTTCCGAGAATAACGAGCGCTATGAGCATACAAACGCGTAAACAAACGCTCGAAGGCAAACGCGCATATCCAAGCAACCAAACGAGCAACCAAACGATAATGATTAAGCGGACAACATTCGTCCCAAGAAGCGCCCATATGAGCAAAATAAGCGCAAATATTAGCTTAAATGTAGCATTTAATTTCGAAAGACGATTCCGATACGCCCATTGATCAAGCCAACTAACCATTTCTCTTTCGTCCTTTATACAGTCCGATAATATATCCAATCACTCCAGCACCAAACGCAGCTTGTAAAGAAAATAATAACGTCTCTACTTCTCCACCCGGCGGTTCAAATACGACATCAAACCACGGTTCATAATGTGGTGCAATTTGTTGAATCATTTCTTCAGCAGCCGTATCCGCTCCGGCAAACTCTGTATTTTTGACAAACAAGAGCGGCAAAATGATTAAAAGTGCAGCAATGAATAACAATATCCGATCGCTCATTTAAAAAACACTCTCCTCTCCTCTAACACATCTAACTCTCGCTCCGAGTACGTATGCAAAAAGTTCCATACGACAACAGTAAGGAGTCCTTCCGTAATCGCAAGTGGTACTTGTGTCACCGCAAAAATTGAAGCGAATTTTAAAAATGCGCCCCATACGCCACTCGTTACATCTGGAAATGCTAGGGCGAGTTGAAACGACGTCATGACGTATGTCGCCAAATCAGCCATCATCGCCGCTAAAAAGACGGACATACGCAATGATATTCCACACTTTTTACATAAAACGAACAAGCCGTACGCAACGAACGGACCGACCACCGCCATCGAAAATGCATTCGCCCCAAGCGTCGTCAAACCACCATGCGCAAGCAAAAGCGCTTGAAACAATAATACTGCTGTACCGATGACCGTCATAACAAACGGTCCGAATAAAAGCGCCCCGAACCCCGTCCCTGTCGGATGCGAACTACTGCCTGTGACAGATGGAATTTTTAATGCCGACAAAACAAATGTAAACGCTGTAGCGAGTGCAAGGAGTAATTTCACCTCCGGCTTTTGTTTCATCAGATGCGTCATTGTACGTAAACCAATAAAGAAAAACGGTAAAAATAGCAACCACCAAATGAGCGCCCATTGCCAAGGTAAGAACCCTTCCATAATGTGCATCGCATATGCGGAAGGTGAAAGTGCAAATAAAATATAGACCGTAGCGCACATACTAACAATCCAAAACAACGGTTTCTTCACTTTTTCTTCCCCCTTGTCGCAACGCTATATTTAGGCATGACAAAGCCTTCATCGTATGTGTACGTCACATATTCATGCAACATTTCACCATCGCGTACATGTTTTCGTACGATGTCCTTTCCGATCTGCTCATTAACGGCACGATACCAAATGCCTTCAGGATAAACGATAACGACGCACGCATCTTCACAGCGACCGTTACATCGTGTCCGCGTTGTATGAACATACTCATGTAATTGTATCCTGTCAATTTCATCACGAATCGCTTGTGTCACCTCCTCTCCACCTTTTCGCATACAACTCCCTCCGTTACAAATCAACACATGATGTTTCGTTCCTTGTAAATCCCATGTCGCCATATATGTCGCCCCTTTTTAAAAAATAAAAAAGCACCTCTAGGTAGAGGTGCAGAAAAAACGAAAGATTCAAACAATAAAACTTTCACAATTGTTGTGTATTTTTCATCGTCCCCGCACGTCCACCTATATTCCCGTAGGCAGCCGACGTATCGCAAGCAGGCAGGTCTCCTGGCTTAGGTTCATCATCTCGTTGCGCCTTCCCAAAAATCAGTGGCATATTGCAACGAAACTCCCCATCACAGTGGCGGGTACCGCGACGGCTTTGCACCGTTCTTCCCTTTTAAGCATACGGACGTATGCACCGTACTTGCTTCATCGTATATTGTTTTTCAAAGAACACGAATGTTAAGAATATGATACACCATTTTTTTCTTCTCGCCTAGCCTGTTTTATAAAAAAGCACCTTCTCATTCAGAAGGCGCCTTATAGTAATCGCACGAAAATCGTTTCACGATCGTATGTGGAATGATGATTCGTTTAATCGGCTCATTTGGGTTTTCGATTTGTTGAATTAAATTTCTTGCCGCTTCAAAGCCAAGTTGAAAAATATGAATGTCTACCGATGTAAGCGGTGGACGAGAAATTTCCGATAAAAGCACGTTGTTAAAACTGACAATCGATACATCTCCCGGCACGCTTAATCCCATTTCAGCAAGCGTATTTAATACCCCAAGCGCCATCAAATCGTCGGCGACAACGAGCGCAGTTGGCGGTTCGGCAAGTGAAAGCAACTCTTTCATCGCTTCTTGTCCGCCTTCTTTTAAAAATTCTTCATGCACAATGTAATCTTTTCTGTATACAAGCCCTGCAGATTTTAACGCTTTTTCATAACCGCGCAAACGATCCATCGTCACAATAAGATTGACGTTTCCACCAACAAACGCGATGCGCTCATGACCAAGTTCAATTAAATATTCTGTCGCTTCGCGCGCCGCACGCACGTTATCGTTATCAACGTGCGTAATCTCCTCTGCTTTTTTATGCGGTTTTCCAATGACAACAAACGGCACATCTTCTTTTTGTAAATAAGCCATAATTTTATCGTTCGCACGCGAATACAGCAAAATTACACCATCGACGCGCTTTCCTTGCACCATATGCACAACGCCATCGTAAATTTCCGCTTCCGTTTCCCCTGTCGATAACTGCAACGCATATTGCCGATCATGCACCGCTTTGCTAATGCCGCGAATAACTTCTGGGAAGAATGGGTTTTGAAACGCTTTATCAGCTGAGCTCGGCATGACGAGCCCGATCACTTGCGTCGACTTATTTGCTAAACTACGCGCGATGAAATTCGGATGATAGCCAAGCTCTTTCATCGCCTCGCGCACTTTTTTCTTCGTTTTCTCGCTAATGCGCGGGCTATCTGCGATGACGCGGGAAACGGTCGATGGCGCCACATTTGCTCGCTTCGCTACATCTTTAATCGTTACTGTCATAAAAATCCCCCATCTCTTACAAAACAAACGTGTTTGTCGCTTCATCGATGACTCGTTGTTCCCCATTGACAACAATCGTTTTCGGCACGTCCCCAACAAACGAGACATGCAATTGCCATGTTGGTTGGTACGTCCCATCTGTTTTTACATCAAAATGAACGGTATGATCAACAAACGTTGCTCGAATATGCATGCGGATATATTCCCCTTTTTCATACGCAAACGTTGTTCCGTCATCATCATAAAGCGTGTATGTCGATGTTCCTTCTTTCATTGTATACACGTACAATGTCATTTGTTCATCAGCCATAGCGGTCGATAGCTTCACATCGGCGTGAGCAATCATCGCCCCTTCTTTTACATATATCGGCAAACGATCAAGCGGAGCTTCCACGATATACCGCCGACTACCTTCAAACACTTCTTTTGTCCAATAATCAATCCAACGTCCTTCTGGGAAGTACACGATACGATGCGCTGTATACGGACGCATCACCGGAGCGACCATTACTTCATTTCCAACCATAAATTGATCTGAGATGTTCCACGTTTCGCGATCGTTCGGATATTCCATCATCAGCGGGCGCATCATCGGCACACCTGTTTGATACGCTTCAAAGCATAACGAATATAAATGTGGCAACCATTCGTATCGCAATTCAATATATCGTTTTACGATTTGTTCGTATGTTTCCCCAAATGCCCACGGTTCTTGCCGAGCAAAATCAATCGCACAATGATTGCGAAAATACGGGAAAAATGCCCCAACTTGCGTCCATCGAACGAGCAGTTCTCCATTCGCATCATGTGCAAACCCACCGACATCTGCCCCGCAAAACGCCACTGCGGATAATCCTAAGTTTAAGCACATCGGTATCGACAGCTCAAGATGCTCCCAAAAGCTACGATTATCGCCTGTCCATACAGCTGCGTAGCGATGAATACCGGCAAATCCTGCGCGCGTCAACACAAACGGGCGTTTTCCTTTCAGTTGCTTTTTCAATGCGTGATACGTCGCCTCTGTCATCATCATCCCGTATACGTTATGCACTTGGCGATGCGTTTTCCATCCGTCATGGACGACTTGTTCATCCATCGTTTTTGTCTCGTTAAATACCGATGGCTCATTCATATCGTTCCAAATTCCTTCAATGCCGATGTCCGTATAAAACGTATGCTGCTCGCCCCACCATTTGCGCACTTTTTTCTTTAAAAAGTCTGGAAACACGCTCGTCCCCGGCCAAACGTCTCCTTTGTACAACGTTCCGTCAGCATATTTACAAAAATAATCTTTTTGCACTCCATCACGATACGTATCATACTCCGCGTCAACTTTCACGCCCGGATCAACAATCGGCACGATATGAACCCCTTGTTCCTTTGCATATTGAACGAGCGATTGCGGATGTGGAAACCGTTTTTGATCAAACGTAAAAACACGATATTCATCCATATAATGAATGTCCAAATATACTGCATCAAGCGGAATGTGTTTCGCCCGAAACGTATCGATGAGTTCACGCACTTCCTGCTCTGTTTCATAACTATAACGCGATTGATGATACCCGAGCGCCCATTTCGGTGGCAGCGGCATACGTCCAACAAGATGCGTATATTGCGCTAACACATCTTTCGGATGCGACCCAGCAAACACATAATAATCAAGCGCTCCCCCATCTGATGTAAACGTATAAAACGATTCATGACGTAAATCAAACGTCGTTTTATACGTATGATCGAAAAAAATGCCGTGCGCATGCCCGTTTTTTAACACCATCATATACGGATGCGACTGATATAACGGGTCTGTTTCTAAATTGTGCGGCGCATACACATCCGTATTCCACATCGTCCATACTGCACCGCGCTTATTTAACACACCTGTTTTTTCTCCTAATCCATATACGACATCGGTCGGGGTGAGCGCATGTGTACACCGCATACGCCCTTTCGCTTGAAAACATACAGGTTGTTCATCGCGCACAAGCAGCGTTCCTTCATTGTCGTATATCGCTAACCGAAACGGGCTTCGCTCGATGACGACCGTTAATCGTTTTGTCTGCAACTCCCAGCCATCTTTTCCTTCACGAACGTGCACGTCTACTTTTTCTGGCGTTGCGATGACCGCTGGGCTAACGGAATCGTACTTCCCATCGAACGGATCGATCGTCACCCGAACGATATCGCCACGATAAAAATGAATATTAACAACTGCTTCGTCGCACGTCAATGCAAATATTTGTTTTTTACCTTCAATTTTTTGCACATCTCCAATCGGTTGCCACACTTCTTTTTCGTCCGCTTGATCGATCGGTCGAATCGCAAAACTCGTATCTTCTAGCATGTTCTCTCCTCCATCATCATCATGCTTTTCGTTTTTTCGCTAAGTATAAAAACAGTCCAAATGCTGTATATACCGCAAGAAGTGCCGCGATAAACGGAATGTTTACCCCTGTTTTTGGCGCAAGTACGTAAATTTCTGCCGTTTCACGATCTAAAATGATATCATACTTCCCATCTTTGCTGCGTACTAAATCTCCTGCAAGCAACCCGCGCAATTCCCTTCCTTGTTCCAGTTCGTCATCGAGCGTCACTTTTTGCGTTTTTGATGTATTGTTAATCGCAATGACCGCTGTTTCGTTTTTATACGTTCGTTTAAAGAGCGCCATGCCGTCTTTTTCATAAAGCAACTCAAAATCACCTCGGCGAAGCGACGGAAGCTTCTCACGCAATTCACCAAGCTTTGTCACATAGTCAATGAGCTCTTTATCGGTACGGAAGTTCATTAAACGACGGTTGTCTGGATCTTCCCCGCCATCAAGGGCTATTTCTGTTCCATAGTACATAATCGGAATGCCTGGTGCTGAAAACAAATACGTCAATCCAAGCTTTAAACGCGTCACCGGATTAATGCGATTTTGCAATGCTAATCGTGTAAAACGAACGGTATCATGATTATCTAAAAACGTGCCAAGCAAATACGGACGTTCATAAAACGCCTCGTTTCGCTTCCATACGTTGTAAAGCGGTTCAAGCGATTGATCGACGTTTGAAAAAATAGCAGACGCTTCTTTATAAAACGGAAAATCAATTAATGCATCGATGCCGTGCTTGCCATATTCGGCAACGTAGCGCGGATCGTCATGCCACACTTCACCGAGAAGGAAAAAGTCTTGTTTCACCGATTTCACTTCTTTAGAAAACTCGTCCCAAAACCACTTTGGCACATGTTTGACCGTATCTAAACGATAACCGTCGATGTCCGTTTCTTGAATCCACCATTTCGCGACATCCAATAAATACGCTTTCACTTCCGGATTTTCTTGCGCTAAATCAGGGAGACCAAATAGCCAGCCGTTTTCGACTTCTTGTTGATTCGCCCAATTGAAAATGTCTTTTTTCTCATGAAACCAATCTTTTTTCGCTGGATCGTTCAGCCACGGATGATTGTATCCTGTATGATTGACGACAAAATCTAAAATGACTTTCATATCGCGCTTATGCGCTTCTTTTACAAGCCGTTTAAAATCATCGAGCGTGCCGAAATGTTCTTCCACTTTGTAAAAGTCTTCAATCCAATAACCGTGATACCCGCCTTTTTCATTCGCAAAAATCGGGGTCAGCCAAATCGCTGTAAAACCCATCTCTTTTATGTAGTCAAGCTTGTCAATAATTCCTTGCAAATCACCGCCATGATACGCTTTCGGGTCATGTACGTTCACTTCATAGTCATTTTTCGGATTGCCGTTATTAAAACGGTCGACCATAATAAAATACACGCGTTCATCTTGCCACGTTCGCTCCGTTTTCGCACTCGCTGGCGTCGTTACGGACAACAACAAAACAAAAATAAGTAGCGCGCGAAATACACGTTTCATTTCATTTCACTCTCCATTCATTCCAAAGCTTCTTATGATAATATATCTCGAAATAGTAAGAAAGGAAAGAACCTAAGCGATTCTTTCCTTCCGTTTCTCACCCTTTTGTTCCACCTGCCGTTAAGCCAGAGACGAAATACTTTTGGAATGAAAGGAAGAGAATAGCGATCGGCACCGCAATTAAAACGGATCCTGCTGCAAACGTTGTAAATTCACTACCAAATTGTTTTGCGACTAAATCGTACAATCCGACCGCAAGCGTATATTTTTCTTTACTGCGCAGTAACACGCTCGCTAAAATAAAATCCCCAAACGGCGCAATAAACGTAAAGAGCGCCACAACCGCGATAATCGGTTTCGCAAGCGGTAAAACAATTTGAAAGAAAATACGCAAATGCCCTGCTCCGTCAATTTTCGCTGATTCATCGAGCTCTTTCGGAATCGTATCTAAATATCCTTTCATCAGCCACGTATTCATCGGAATGGCCCCACCGACGTATACAAGAATTAACCCTAAATGCGTATCGACTAATCCCGTTAAAAGTGCCAAAATGAAAATGGCAATCAACGCCGCAAAGTTTGGGATCATTTGTAAAATCAAAAACGTCATTAACCCGTTTTGACGGCCGATAAATCGATAACGTGAAAACGAATACGCTGTTAAACTAACTAAAATGACGGAAAAAATCATCGTCAATGTCGAAATTTTTAAAGAGTTCCAATACCAAGTGAGATAGTCGCTTTGCGATGTATCAAACAACTTTTTATAATGGGCAAGCGTGGCGTTATCTGGAATCATTTTCGACCCTGATAAACTTTGCCCCGGGTTAAACGACGAGCCAACGACCCAAAGAAGCGGATAGACGATAATGATCGTCATCGCCAAAATGACTGCATACGACAACGTCAACCGAATGAGTTTTTGTCTTTTCATATCCATATTACATCATATCCTCTTCTTTAAATGATTTTGTTCTTCTAAACTGCCATAATGCGACAGATACGACAACGAGAGAAAGCAATAACGTAATCGCAGCTGCTTTTGAATATTGCGCAGACGTCATCGTTAAACGATAAATCCACGAAATTAAAATGTCTGTCGCACCTGCATTTTGCCCAGATACCGCAGGGCCACCGCCATTAAATAAGTAAATGATGTTAAAGTTGTTGAAGTTAAACGTATATTGCGTAATTAAAATTGGCGCTGTCGCATACAATACGAGCGGAAGTGTAATTTTTGTAAACTTTTGCCAACTTGAAGCGCCATCGACTGTCGCTGCTTCATACAATTCGTTCGGAATGGCTTGCAATACCCCTGTTGTCATCGCAAAGACGAACGGGAAGCCGAGCCACGTTTGAATGAGAATGAGTGCGACTTTCGTCCAAAACGGATCCGTCATCCATTCAATCGGTCCGATGCCGAGCGATGCTAAAATCGTTTTATTAATGACACCGAACGATTCGTTAAACATACCTGAGAAAACGAGAATCGTTACAAACGCTGGAACAGCCCACGGTAAAATGAAAATCGTCCGAATGATCGCTTTTCCTTTTAAATCTTTTTGGTTCACGATAATAGCTAGGAAAATACCGAGCGCAATTTGTAACGTTGTTGCTCCAAACGTCCAAACGATCGTCCAGGCAAGTACGTTAATGAACGTTTTTCGCCAAAGATCGAGCTTTACTAAGTCAATAAAGTTTTGAAATCCAACCCAATCAACAAGTTTTGCTGGCGGAGAATGATACAAATCATAGTTTGTAAACGCCAATAACACGACGAAAATAATCGGAAAAATGACGACAAACACAAGCAAAATGAACCCTGGTGAAATCATTAAATATGGAAAGCCGTTGTCCACGAGCGCGCGATATTGCTCACGCAACGAGCTAATTTTCAACCCTAAATCGCGCTTTTGCCCATTTTTATAGGCGTCGCGCAAATTAAACGCATAAAACCCAAGCCCAAACACTGAAATGATAACTGCTAAAATTCCTTCAACGAGCAAGAAAATGGAATGGTCACGTCCGACAACTTCACCGAGCGTAAAGATTCCCCACCATCCCATATTTAATAAATCTTTAAAAACGATCAAAAACGAAGCAGCTAAAATAAAAAATGAGATACCTTTCACGTATTGACGATTATATAGTTGTCCAAATCCCGGAATAAGTGATAAACCGAGGGCAATTTTCCGATGGTTCGATTGATACATTGGTGTTTCCATTGATTTTGTCTCCTTTCTAAACAATGGCGAGGAGCGCACTTGAATGTGAATAACTAAACAAATAAAAGAAAGTTGAAGCAGTACCTCTACAAGAGAGGTACCGCTCACTTCTTACTTGCTTGGATGGTTTGTTTCAATGTTCGTTTTAATTGTTTTTACAGCTTCATCAAGCGCTTGTTTTGGCTCCGCTTTTTGATTTGCCACAAGTTGAAGTGCTGTCGCCATTGGTCCCCATACTTCTGCCATTTCAGGAATGTTTGGCATTGGAATCGCGTATTGAGATTGAATTGCGACTGCTTTCGCTCCTTCATCTTCTGCGATTAATGGATCGTTAATGAGCGACTTCACAGGCGGAATTTCACGCGTTAACTCGAAACGTTTTTTCGCATTTTCTTCGTTTGTAATAAACTCAATTAGTTTTGTTGCCCATTCAGGATGTTTAGAGAACGCAGATACGTGCCATCCTTTTACACCCATAAATGTTTTCACAGGCTCACCGTTTGGCAATTTCGGCATTGGTGCGACACCGATATCGATGCCTGCATCACGCATCCCTTGGAACGCCCACGGACCGTTCATGACAGATGCTGCTTTTCCTTCGTTGAATAAGCCATCCATCGCTGAACCGCCGTTTTCACCGATAATACCTTTCGGGAACAATTCTTTATACCATTTTTGAATATATTCTGTTCCTTTGACTGCTCCTTCATTATTTAAGCCGATATCGTTGCGATCTAACGCACCGTTATTGTTTTTAAATACGTAACCGCCCATACCAGCGATCACACCGTGCGCGAAATAGAAGTTATCCCAAAGCGCTAAGAAACCGTATTGTTCACCTTTTGTAAACTCTTTTGAGAATTGATACAATTCATCCATCGTTTCTGGCGCTTTGTCCATTAATTTTTTATTATAAATGAATACAGGAGTTTCTACCGCTTTCGGAAGTCCGTATAACTTTCCATCGTACATTTGCGCTGATACCGAAGATTCTGTAAACGTATCTAATACCGATTGATCGACTTGAATTTCGCGAATAAGCCCTTCTGTAACGAGCTGACCGATTTGGTCATGCGGAACAGTAATGACGTCAGGACCTGTGCCAGCCGGACCGTCTAAACGCAGTTGATCGCGCTGTTTTGTTGCCATTTCCACTTCTTTGTACTCGACTTTAATACCATACTTTTCTTCGAACGCTTTAATCGCTGGCTCTAACGCCACACCGCGCTTCACGTCTTCCCAAACGACAAGCTTTTCCGGTTTTGGCGGCATGCCGTCTTCTGACACTTCAGTTTTTCCTTCATTTTCATTTTCTTTCGGTTTTGCCTCATCTTGTGGACCACAACCTGCCATCACACCTGCAAGTAATGCAAGCGATGAAAAAATGGATACCGTCTTTTTCATTTCGACCCCTCCTGTGTTTTAAGCAATACGTACAAACGCTTTCATTTTTGCGAAAACGATTGCACAACCTTTATCTTCATTATACAATCATTTTCCGTTTTGACAACTATTTTTTTCATCTTTTTTTGAATGAATGTTGACTTTTTAGTTCTGTTCATTTTACGCTTTACATAAGCAATGTATCCGCTTCCTTCATTCAAAACAGAACGAGCGTACAAACATGTGATAAAAAGCGCAATCGATTGCGCTTACAGTTGAAAGGAGTGTTTGAAACATGTTAAAAGAAGCGATTTACCACCGTCCAAAAGATGCGTTTGCTTATGCATACGACGAGCGAACGCTACATATTCGTCTGCGAACAAAAAAAGATGATGTCGATGCAGTATACTTGTTATTTGGGGATCCATACGTTTGGAAAGACGACGCATGGCAATTTGACAAGCAATCTATGCAAAAAAGCGGTTGTGACGCTTTGTTTGATTATTGGTTTATCGCTGTGCAACCCCCGCATCGCCGCTTGCGCTATGGGTTTGAATTGCACGCAGGAGAAGACGTGCTTATTTATACAGAAAAAGGCTTTTACAAACAAGCACCGACAGACGATACAGCATACTATTTTTGTTTTCCATTTTTAAACCGCATCGACGTGTTTCACGCGCCTAGCTGGGTGAAAGACACCGTTTGGTATCAAATTTTCCCTGAACGGTTCGCCAACGGCAATCCACGCTTAAACCCACCAAATACGTTGCCATGGGGAAGCGTCGATCCGACAACAACGAGCTTTTTCGGCGGCGACTTTGAAGGTATCATCGCACAATTAGACTATCTCGTTGAACTCGGCATTAACGGCATTTATTTTACACCTATTTTCAAAGCGCCATCGAACCATAAATACGATACGATTGACTATTTCGAAATCGACCCACAATTTGGCGACAAACAAACATTTAAGCGGCTTGTTGAAGCATGTCATGCCAAAGGCATTCGTGTCATGCTTGATGCCGTGTTTAACCATAGCGGCTATTATTTCGCCCCGTTTCAAGACGTATTAAAAAACGGCACGAAATCACGCTATAAAGATTGGTTCCACATTCGTGAATTCCCGCTTCAAACGGAACCGATTCCAAATTATGATACGTTTGCGTTTGTGCCAGAGATGCCGAAATTAAACACAGAACATCCGGAAGTGAAACAATATTTATTAGATGTCGCGACATATTGGATTCGCGAGTTTGACATCGACGGCTGGCGCTTAGACGTTGCGAACGAAGTCGATCACCAATTTTGGCGCGAGTTTCGTCAAGCGGTAAAAGCGATCAAACCGGACGTTTATATTCTCGGTGAAATTTGGCACGATGCAATGCCGTGGCTTCGCGGTGATCAATTTGATGCGGTTATGAACTATCCGTTCACAAACGGGGCGCTCAACTACTTTGCGAAAGAAAACGTAAAAGCAAACGAATTTGCTCATACGATCGTGAATGTGTTGCATAACTATCCGCAAAACGTAAATGAAGTGGCGTTTAACTTGCTCGGCAGCCACGATACACCACGCATTTTAACGCAATGCGGTGAACGAAAAGAAAAAGTGAAGCTCATGTTTACGTTCCAATTTTCTTTCAGTGGATCACCATGCATTTATTATGGGGATGAAATCGGTTTAACAGGTGGGCAAGACCCGCTTTGCCGCAAATGTATGGTATGGGAAAAAGAAAAGCAAGATCGTGATATATTCACGCATGTACAAAAGCTCATTGCGTTGCGCAAACAATATCGCGCCTTGCGCTTTGGCGAATTTCATATGTTAGAAGCAAACGATAAAACAAATCATATCGCTTACGTGAAAACGTACGACGATGAAACGATCGTTTGCTTGTTAAACAATGCAGATACATCGCTTACATGGACCGTTCCATTTTCACTAAAAGACAAAACGGTCATCAACCTTTGGACAAACGAATGCATAACTGAACAAACAATGAATATTGAGCCGTACGGCTTTCGCATGCTGCTTGTACAGCCTACGTCCGCTGTATAAAACGGCGATATTCGCTTGGCGTCATGCCTTCCATTTTTTTGAATACGCGCGAAAAATATGCGCCATCTTCAAATCCGACTTGTTTTGCAATCGCCGCGACCGTCTCGTTGGTTGCGGCTAATTTTTTCTTTGCTACTTTCAATCGATAATCGTTTACATATTGCAACGCGCTCATTCCAATCGTTTTTTGCATACAGCGCGAGATATAGTCTGGATGAAGTCGGAGGGCATAAGCAAGATGCTCCATTTCAAACGGTTTATCATAATGACGATGAATATATTCCATCGCCTCCCTACACACGTGTTCAGCTGCTGATGGAATATGAAGCGTTTGTTTTTGCAGTTGAACGATCCACTGTGCAAATAACAACTGTTGCGACAGCGAATGATCAGGTGTTTGCTGTTCATGTACGATATGTTGAAGCATCGTTTCCATTCCTTTTTGATTCAACTTCCCATATTGCGGAATGAATAAACGATATTGCGCATAATCGACATATGTAGCCTCTCTCTCAATAATATCGCTCCATCCGTACGGCTGTTTTTCAACACGCTCGTATTGTGGTGCAGAAAAATGAACCCAAATAAAATATGTATCTTCATCACAAGGCTCATGTCCATAATGTTCAAAGCCCGGACATAAAATGACGTATTCCCCCTCACGAACAGCAAACGTTTCTTGTTGTTCTGTCATATATAACGTCCCTTTTTGTACATACAGTAAATCAAATACGGAAAATGTACGCCGAAAATGTTTCATTCCTTTTTGAAAAACCGCCTCCCCTCCTTTAATAAAAACAGGAAACGGTGGTACGGAAAACGATATATACATACAATCTCCCCTTTAAGTCGGAAATGTACAAAAGTCATCGCCTTTTTCTCTTTTCACTATTATATACAATCCATTAAACTAAAAACAGTTTGCAAGTCGGAAATCGTAAAGGGGTTGTCTTGTTTGGCAAAAAAGCTTTCTTTATTTGCGCTCACATGGCCCATTTTTATTGAATTGACGCTTCATATGTTGACGGGCAATGCCGATACGTTTATGCTCAGTCAATATGCTGATGAAGCGGTGGCGGCTGTCGGTGTTGCGAATCAACTATTGTTTATGGTCGTTGTCATGTTTGGTTTTATCGCGACCGGAACGTCCATTTTAATTGCCCAATATGCTGGAGCAAATGATGAAAAAACAGCTTCCTATATTGGAGCGGCTTCCATTTGGGCGAATTTGTTATTTGGCGTCATATTAAGTGTTGCGCTTTGGGCAGGAAGCGATCGTTTACTTCAACTAATGAACGTTCCACATGAGTTGATGGCTGATGCGCGCGCGTATTTATGGATTGTTGGTGGCTTTTCGTTTGTGCAAGCGCTCATTATGACGCTCGGCGCCATTTTACGTAGCTACGGTTTTACACGCGATATGATGAATATTACGATTGGGGTGAACATATTAAACATCATTGGCAACTATTTCGTGTTGTTCGGACCGTTTGGCTTACCGGTTTTAGGTGTTGAAGGGGTCGCTTGGTCAACAACGATTAGCCGTATCATCGGGCTTGTCATTGGATTTTTGCTCATCATGAAACGTCTCCCGCACCCTCTCCCGCTTTTATCGAAAGAGGCGTTTGCATTTCGTTACATCAAACAATTATTAAAAATTGGCATCCCATCGGCTGGCGAGCATGTCGCTTACAATACGTCACAACTTGCCATCACCTATTTCATTACAATGCTCGGCACTGAGGCGTTAACGACGAGAGTATACACACAAAACATCATGATGTTTATTTTTTTATTTAGCGTCGCCATTGGGCAAGGGACGCAAATCATGATCGGTCATCTCGTTGGGGCAGAACGCTTTCATGAAGCGTATACCCGTTGCTTACGAAGTTTGCGTCTTGCAGTCATCATTTCGTTTACGATGGCAGCGTTGTTTTCCGTTTTTTCTGATCAACTGTTTTCCATTTTCACAAGCAACAAACGGATGATTGAAACAGGCGGGACGCTCATTTTACTCACGATGCTTCTTGAACCGGGGCGCTCATTTAACCTTGTAATCATTAACTCCTTGCGCGCGGCCGGCGATGTGAAATTTCCCGTATATATCGGCATTGCTTCGATGTGGGGGGTGAGCGTTCCGCTTGCTTACGTGCTTGGTATTTCGTTCGATCTCGGCTTAGTCGGCGTCTGGCTCGCCTTTACTGCGGACGAATGGCTGCGCGGCTTGCTCGTCTATTGGCGTTGGAAATCAAACGTATGGCGCACAAAATCGTTCGTCAAAAAGGAAGCGACAGCTTAAAACCAAGCAAATGGTTCGCAACATTTTGTCCGCTAATGACAACCATCGGCGACCCGCCTCCTGGGTGGGTCGTCCCTCCAACAAAATATAACCCTTTCACCTGCCGACATGCGTTCGACGGACGTAAAAACGTATCACGACGTCGATTGGACGCCATCCCATATAACGCCCCGCGATATGCGCCAAACTGTTCCGCAATATGAAGCGGAGTGATCACTTGTTCGACATCTGGTACAATGTCCAACCCATATGCCCGAAGCCTTTCATACACGAGCTGCTTATATGCTTGTTCATCGACTTGCATACGCCCATCTTTCGTAAGCGGCGGAGCATTCACTAGCACGAACAACGACGTGCCAGCGGTTGTAAACGGCGGGGCGCAAACGTATATTGTCGGATGTTCGCTATACCGTCCGGCAAATAGATGTTCAAACTCTTGTTTATAATTCGCCGAAAAGAAAACGTTGTGATGAGCTAAATCATCCCATGTTTGTTTTGTACCAACTAACATGACAAAGGCGGAAATGGACGGCTCAGCTCGTTCATACGAACGATCGTGAGGATCAACAAGCTCTCGATATGCCCGCAACAAATCGGCATTCATAATGACGACGTCCGCTTCCACCTTTTCCCCATCTTCAAGCTCGACTCCTTTTACCGTACCGTTTTTTACAATGACGCGTTTGACCGCCCGATTCGTATGTAACGTTGCCCCTGCTCGTTTCACAAGCATCGCAAACGTATGAGCAATTCGGGCGTTTCCTCCTTCCACATAATATACCCCGTCAACCATTTCTAAATAGGCGATCATCGCAAACGTCGCTGGCGCCATATACGGTGATGAACCAATATACGTCGCATAACGGTCGTACGCTTGAATGACATGTTCATTTGTAAAATAGCGGCTAAAAAAAGAATGAAGCGTCTCAAACGGACGAGCAGACAAAAGAGCAACCGCAAGCGATGGCGACATATAATCAACAAACGAGCGAAACATGCGCGGAAAAAAGTACGTTTTCGCGAGTTTATACAGCCGCTCCACTTCGCGAATAAAATCGTCGTATCGCAACGCCCCGATGCGATCAATACGCGCAAGCTGCTCTTTCATATAGTCGCGATCGCTTGACAGAAAAAACGTTGTGCCGTCTTCGTACACGTTTTTCGTATGGACAGCCAATTTCCGAAACGTCATGTAATCTTCAAGGCGCTCACCTGTTTGCTCAATGACGTGGCGAAACACAAACGGCATCGTAATCGTATTCGGCCCAAAATCAAAATAATAGTCGCCAAGTTGAACGGGCATTAACTTCCCGCCAAAATGGCGATTTTTTTCAAATAACTGCACATCCACACCGCGATGGGCGAGCGTCACAGCGGCAGACAACCCACCGAGCCCACCGCCAATAATGACGACTTTTTTCACGTGTACGTCCTCCCTTTCCATTCATAACGTTTCGCGCGCATCGATGCATACATTAATGCGATAAACGCTCCTGCACTTATCGGCATCCAATAACACGTCGAAATCGAGCGCTCCGTCTTCCATTCGACATACGCTTTTTGAGCAATAACGATGATGAGTGGCGTCGCATACGCCGCTCCATACATAAATGACAACGGAGCAACAACAAGCGGTGCGACGTAAAATAGTCCGTAAAACATCGTGAGCATCACGACAAAAAACGATGAGCGATTTAACCCGACATATACATTTTTTAAAAAACCTTCCCATACTTCTTTATTCGTTTCATACATATAACAAACAACATGTGTGCTTACGTTCGCAAGGATGACACGATACCGATGTTCTTTCATTTTGCGGGCAATCATTACATCTTCAACAAGCTCACTTTTTACAGACGCATGCCCACCGATCGCTTCATACGCCGCGCGTTCAAAAAACAAACACGCCCCATGCGCTGCGGTCGCCGAACGTATATGCGTATAATTTGCTAAAAATAAAGGCAAATGAAACAAAATAAAAAAATGTTGCAACGGCACGAGCCATTTGCCGATCAACGGAAGCGACGACGGATGAAACGACGGAAAGCCCGTCACTAATTTCGCATCATACGCGGCTGCGACCGCCAACAATTTTTCAATGACTGCGGGCTTTAACTCGACATCCGCATCAATAAAAAACAAATACGCCCCTTTCGCCTGTTTCGCCAGTTGATGACACGCATGCACTTTCCCTACCCAACCGTTAGGAAGAGGCTTCCCTTGCCATATTTGAAAACGATCGTCTTCTTTCGTTTCTTTCAACAATAACTCATACGTGCGATCAGTCGATTGGTCATCAAGAAGCAAAAATTCGACTGACTCATACGTCAACTGCTTTAACGAACGAACGAGGCGCACGACATTCCGCTCTTCATTGCGAAGAGGAACGAGGACACTGACAAGCGGGCGAGCGACGATTTGTGGACGTTTCGGAAGCGAAATAAGAAACAAAGCGTTAAAAACGGTCCAAATGAAAAAACTTACCCACACCCCGATCATAACGCCCCTCCGTTCCAACGTGTAAACGATTGAAGCTGTTCGCTCACAACCAACCTCTTCACTTCATCTAGTTGTGCGGTGCAAATGCGTTCGAGTTCAGCCGTTTTTTCCTTCCGATCGCTTCCCACCATATGAGCCGCCCATAACGGCTCGCCAATATGAATAAACCATTCCGGCTTACGATGGTGACGAAAACTATGGTAAAACGCAAGCGGTATGATCGGCACGTTCGCTCGTTCCGCTACATATATGGCCCCTGTAAAAAAATGAAGTGGACGTTTTTCAATATGTTGTTCTTCCCCTTGTGGAAACATCCAAACACTTTTTCCATCGCACAATAACGAAACGGCGTAGTCAAGCGACTTCATTATTTCTTTTCGTTTCGTCCGATCAATCGAAAAACCGCCAAGCTTACGAAAAAACGGATATTGTTTTAACCCTTCTTCACTCATCATCGCATAACTATTTTGTTGAAACAGAAAACGGCTCAATTGAAAGGCGATTAGCCCATCCCACCATGAACTATGATTCGCGACATATAACGCAGGTGTTCGCACGATGCGTCCACGCACATGTAGCCGATGAAACGACGTGCGCAACAACCATGTGTTGTAAAGGGAAAACATCCATTCAAACGAACGACTTTTTTTCGCTTTAATCATGCCGACCGTCTCCATTTCCAAAAAATAAACGTCGCAAGCGATAACCCAAGCAAAAAAGCAACGTACAATTGTTCTAGTAAAGCAAGAAATAAAAACATCGCGTCAAGAAGGAAAAACAGGACAATGGCTCTCCTTTCTGAACTTGCCTTGCGCCCAGGAAGAACGAACAATAAAAGATGAATGACAAACGCAACAACAAACCACCCAGCAAAATTTTGAAGCGGAACGTTATAATATATGCTCGTTCCTTCCCAAAGCCAATATTGTTTCGCAACATATGCGACCGGGTCAATCACTAAATCTAATACAACCGCCAAAGATGCGCCAACAACGGAAGCAACAATAGGTCTCATTGGCGGAACGAAACGTAACGCGAGCGCATGCGTACAACCGATCACGGCAAGCCAAGCGAACCCAATCGCTATTGGAACACCAAATATGGTCAGACCAAATTGATTCGTATAATCATATGAGCCAAAAATGAAACTATACGTCGCCCCAACATACTCGACCGCCATCGTACCAATGAAGATCGCAATTGTTGCGATGATCCCCCGTTGACCGTACCTTTCAATTAAAAATAATGCACCAATCATTCCCGCAAGCATTAAAAAAACAACGTTCGCCCATTCTAACCACGGCGGTAGAAGATGAAAACCGACGAGTACAAGTCCGCATCCATACCAAATGAGAAAAAGGCGGTATAAGCGCTCACCCCACTTCAACGTTTTCGCCCCCAATTTGTTGGAGCAACGCTTTTTTTCGTTCTTCCGACACAAACGCCCGCTTCGCAAATACGTCATATTGTTGCTCACGAACAACGTGTAAAATGCTTTTGTACATCAATGTCGCTCCCCGTACGGCAAAACGTGCTGAAAGCGGATAAAGCGAAAATGCCGCTTCGGCATACGTATATTTCTCTTCTGCCTTTTGTGCAATATGTTCCCATAAATCAATAAATGCGTTCGTCACCCGACCAAAAGCGATATCTTGTTCACTTACTCCATACACGCTCATCCATTCACGCGGTAAATAAATACGACCACGCGCTATATCTTCTCCGACGTCGCGCAAAATGTTCGTCAGTTGCATCGCTTCTCCAAGCGCGATGGCGCTTTCTTTTAACTGCTCGCGACGATGCGGGGCTAAAATCGGCAATAACATTAAGCCAACGGTGCTTGCGACACAATAACAATAACGCAACAACTGGGAAAACGTATCATAACGATGAACAGTCAAATCCATTTTTTGTCCTTCAATCATATGCGAAAACGGTTCAGCGTCCATATCATAGCGGGAAAATACGTCGCGAAGCGCTACCCACATAAAGTCATTTTCTGTATATCCCCCTAAAAACGATTCCCATTGTTTTTCAAACTGTCGTAGTTGTTGATGTGGCTGTGTTCCTTCATCAACAATATCATCGACGCGACGACAAAATGCGTAAATCGCCCAAATGGCATTACGATCATGTAACGGTAAAACGGAAAATGCCCGATAAAACGTTTTCGAATGATGTGCCGTCACCGCTTCACATTGCGCATACGCTTGCCTGATATTCATCATTCTCCACTCCAATCACGAGATATTTGTTGTGCACATAACTTTGCCCCTTGCATGACAACCGGCACCCCGCCACCGGGATGAATCGACGCACCAACGCCATATACGTTTTCGTAACGTGTCGACTTCACTTGTGGGCGAAATGGGCCGGATTGAAATAACGTCGGTGCGATCCCAAACATGCCGCCATCATACAATCCTTCTCTGTGCGCATCAAGCGGCGTACGCACGTGCATCCACTCGATCGCCTGTTTGACATTCGGAAACGCCCGTTTTTCTACTTCATCGACGATGCGGGCGATCCAACGATCTTGTTTCGTCCAATCGATATGCCGTCCAGCTGGTACAGGAATTAACACATACAACACACTTTTTCCTTCAGGTGCGAGCGAACGATCGACCGCTGACGGATAAAACGTATAAAATGACGGATCTTGTGGAACGACTTTGCGATCAAATACATCGCCCATATGTTGTTGAAAATCATGGGGTAAAAAAAATTGATGAATTGGTGCATCGTACGTTTTCCGAACCCCCATATAAAGCAGTACACAGCTCGATGATGGGATCCATCTTCTTTTTTTCGTCATCATCGTCGGCTCATCGGTATTCATAACAAATGCATCAAAACGATACTTTTCTCCTTTCACATAAAGCGCCTCAACAGTCGATCCGTTCACTTCATACCGCTCGATTTTCGTTTGCAGTCGGACGGTGACACCCGCTTCTTCTAGCTTTCTTGTAAGTAAAGAAACGAGACTTGCGTAGCCACCTTTTACGTAATACACGCCGTGCGCATGCTCGCTAAACGAAACGAGCGAGTAAAGCGATGGCGTTGCATACGGATTGCCGCCAATATATAACGTTTGTAACGAATAAGCAAGCTGCAACCGTTCATCGTGAAAATAACGGGCCATGTTCGTTTTCACAGATTGATAGGCGCGCATGCGCGAAAAAAGCGCCATCGTTTCTTTCGTGAAAAACGTTTGTTTCTTTATAAATGACTTCGTTAAAATGAGCTCATCGCCTTTTGCAAAATATTCCCTCATCTCATTCATAAAACGTTGAAATCCTTTTTCTTCTCCAGGAAACAGGCGAGCAATTTCTTGTTTTTGTCTTTCTACATCCGCGTACTTTGTATACGATACGCCGTCTGAAAAATGAATCGTATACATCGGATCGCAGCGAACAAGCTCGTATTCATCTTCCGTTATCCCAACATCGGAAAGAAACGTGCGCAGCTTCTCTGGCAATAATACAATCGTTGGACCAGCATCGATGCGAAACCCGTCTCGCTCAATAAACGAAAGCCGTCCACCAAGTCGATCGTTTTGTTCAAAGATCGTCACATGCGCGCCGCGTTTCGCTAGCCATAACGCCGTCATCATTCCACCAATTCCGCCACCGACAACGGCGATGTTCATCACGCTTCCCTCCGTTTCGGCAAAGCGCCAACGGGAATAAGCGGTTGACGATGAGCATGCAATATGCCGTTTGCGGTAATGCGAGCCGATTCAAAAATCGTCGGCAAACCGCTTCCCGGATGCGTCCCGCCACCGACAAGCCAGCAATGCTCTAACTCTTCAAATTCGTTATGTGGACGAAACACCATCATCTGCGACAACTGATGCCCTAAGTTAAATGTCGCCCCTTCGTAAACGAACATGTCATGTTCCCAATCATGTGGGGTAATGATTTTTTCATATTCAACATGTTGTTCCATACGTCCCCATCCTAACTTTTTCGCGAGCGTATCCCATAGTTTTTCACGAAACGGTTCTTTCTCTTTTTCCCAATCAATCCCGCTCGTATTGTTCGGTACAGGGGCTAAAATGTAAAGCGCACTTTTTCCTTTTGGTGCTACTGTCTCATCTGTGACGATCGCATTTTGTACGTAAATCGATGGATCGTGCGGAATCGTTTTTTCTTTCGTAATTTCATCGACATTTCGCTTATAATCATCCGCAAATATAATCGTATGATGGGCAAGATCCACCGGCTTGTTTATCCCGACATACATCATAAACGTTGAACATGAATATTTCTTTTGTTGCAATTTTTCTTTGCGATATTTGTTTAATACCCCATCATCAACGAGATTTGTCATCGCATAAGCAAAATCAGCATTCATAATGACTTCATCAGCCACCACTTTTTCACCGTTTTCTAATATGACGCCTCTCACCGTACGACCATCAAGCCAAAGCTTTTTTACTCCTGTGTTGACATATACGCGCCCCCCATATTCTTCAACGATGCGCGCCATCGCTTTTGGAATTTCATTTAATCCACCGATGACGTGATAAATACCGTACGCATGTTCCATATAAGATAAAATGGAAAATGCACCTGGACATTCCCAAGGGGACATCCCTAAATATTTCGCTTGAAACGTAAATGCTAAACGAAGGCGCTCATCATGAAAATATCGGCTTAATATGTCGTATAGCGACTGCGATAACGTCAATTGCGGCAATGCTTTTAACACTGTCGGTCGCAAATAATGGTATAATCTGTCCATTTTACTTTGCAAAATGGGGGCAAGCGCCTGCAACTTCCGCTCGTTTTCATTCATAAACCGCTCATAACCATCTTCGTCCCCTGGAAATAGCGCAGCAATTTGTTCTTTCATTCGCTGCCGATCCATCGTCATCGCTAACTTTACATCAGGAAAAATAAGTTCATACATCGGATGTAATTCAACTAGTTTCACGTAGTCATGTATGTTTCTTCCTGCGGCTGTAAATAGTTCTTCAATAATATGAGGCATGCTTAAAAACGTCGGACCGATGTCAAAGCGATACGGTCCAAGCTCGAATCGTCCATTTCGCCCGCCTACGTACGATTGTTTTTCGAATACGGAAACGTCATATCCTTTCGCGGCAAGCAACATCGCCGCCGCAAGCCCACCAGGTCCCGCCCCAACGACAACAATTTTTTTCACGTGATTCACTCCATTAAACAAAAGTTATACAAATATTATACAAAATAATAAAGAAACAAGAAAGAAAAAAGACAGCCGTTTTTAGCTGTCTTTTAAATGAATGTTGTAATGCTCAAACCATTCGTGAAATTGAATGAAATACGCTAAAAGTTGCGGACCAGACATGAGTTGACCAAACCATGGGATGCGAAACGAGTTTCCTTTTGTCTCAACTAATTGTTTTAACTTCTTTTCATCAAACAATTCGTACAAAACCGATGAACGATTTGTTAAAATCGTCCCTAACCGTTCAGCAACGATGTCGGTATAACGCGGATGATGCGTTTTTGGATACGGACTTTTTTTCCGATACAAAATGTCATTTGGCAAAATCCCCTCCAATGCCTTACGCAAAATACCTTTTTCACGATTGTTATGCATTTTCATCTCCCACGGAATGTTCCATACATACTCCACGAGACGATGATCGGCAAACGGCACGCGCACTTCTAAACTTGCCGCCATGCTCATTCGGTCTTTTCGATCTAACAGTGTCGTCATAAACCAAACCATATTTAAATAAAACAATTCGCGGCGGCGCGCTTCTTCCGCGCTTTCTCCGTCTGCGTGAGGAACTTCACGAAGCGTTTCTTTATAACGCATATGCGCATACTCATGAAGCGGCAGTTTTTCGCGCCACGTTTCATGTAAAAGATCGAACCGTTCATTTAACGACCGCATCCACGGAAATCCGTCACGCTCGAAGTCTTCTTTTCTATGAAACCACGGGTAGCCTCCGAAAATTTCGTCGGCACATTCACCCGACAAACTAACGACAAACTGTTGCTTAATCTGACGACAAAACCAGAGAAGCGATGAATCAATATCCGCCATCCCCGGTAAATCGCGAGCGATCACCGCCGCTTGCAATTCATCAGCCAACTGTTGTTGCGAAATGACACACGTATGATGAACGGTTTGAAACGCATCGGTCATTTGCTTAATCCACGGCCCGTCGCTGTTCGGCTGAAAGGCGTTGGCTGTAAAATATTGTTCGTTTTCTTCGTAATCAATCGAATACGTATGAAGCGGTCCTTTTCCTTCTCGTTCAAACGCCTGCGCCGCAATCGCTGTAATGGCGCTTGAGTCGACGCCACCTGACAAAAACGTACACACCGGAACATCTGACACAAGTTGACGTGTAATCGCATCAATGAGCAATGTTCGAATATGCTCGACCGTCTCATCAAATGAATGCACATGTGGCCTGCTTTTTACGTTCCAATAGCGCCATTGATGCACGTCACGCTCAGCAACGATCATCGCATGGGCCGGCCGCAGTTCATAAATCGTTCGAAAGACGCCATGCCCCGGGGTGCGTGACGGGCCAAGCGCTAAAATTTCGCACAAACTTTCGCGATCAATTTCTGCTCGAACGTTTGGATGCGCTAAAATGGCTTTAATTTCTGAAGCGAATAAAAACTCTCCTTGTTCGTAGCGATAAAAGAGCGGTTTGACACCTAGACGATCGCGCGCTAAAAATAGCTGCTTTCGTTCACCATCCCACACCGCAAATGCAAAAATACCATTTAGATAGTCGACGCATTGTTCGCGCCATTCCATATATGCGGTAAGCAACACTTCTGTATCCGAATGCCCTTGAAACGTATATCCTTTTTTCAATAACTGATTGCGAATATCTTCCGTATTATACAGTTCGCCATTATAACAAATCGTATAAGCATAGCCGTTTTTCGTTCGCGTCATCGGCTGAACGCCACCTGTTGGATCGACAACGACAAGCCGCTTATGTCCAAATGCAACATGGTCATCAACCCAAACGTTCGTATCATCCGGCCCTCGGAAAGAGAGCGTATTGGCCATCTTGAGCACCGTTTCTTTCTCTTGATGTAAACGACGTCCAAAATGAACCCATCCGGTAATTCCGCACACGTCAATCATTCCCTTCTGTTGTGAACAAGTATGAAGCATGCTTTTATTTTATGCATCGTTTATATAAATGATGAGTTGTCTATAATGGCGTACGGAGGGAATTGACACAAAAAGGAGGGAAACGAATGGATCGCCTTACAACATTGCGCACACAAAAACGTGCTTACATCTATGGTGTTGTTGAACAAGTAAATGGCGAATGGGTGTTTTTTGATGAAGATGATGAAGCGCATGAGTTCATCAGTTTGCCTGAAGAAGTGGAATTGTTTCGCTTCGGTCAATGGGTGAAAGGATGGCTCGGAGAACATGGAGACATATATATGTCGGAACGTTATACATTAAAAAACGGTGATCGTCTTCGCTACATGAAACCGTTGTCGCACGCATACGAACAATGGCTTGCTCAGCTACCCGATCACGCGTTTTTCCATTTCATTCATTTAATTAATGAATGGAATTTTTCGGTATATGACTGTTTGTATTGTTATAACTATATGTTATTTGCTGAAAAAGGGGTGAATTTTTTAATGTTCGACAACTCGCTCGACATGTGTAACGTCCAACATTATTTTGACGGGAAGCAACATCGTTTCGAACTGACGTTGCAAACAGGAAAAAAAATGATTGGCGTACAACTCGATCATTGAATGGTGGATTCGCTTCCTTGCAGCACTTGTTGTTCAAACTGTTCGGCCAGAAGTGGTTTAAAAATGGCGTATCCTTGCGCATAATGACATTTTAATCGTTTCAACAATTTCATTTGTTCCGCCGTTTCAACACCTTCTGCGACAACTTTTAAGCGCAAACCGTGCCCCATCGTAATAATCGATTTGACGATCGCAATATCCGAGCGATCTTTATGAAGCTGATAAATAAACGATCGGTCAATTTTTAACGTGTTAATCGGCAAATCTTTTAAGTAACTAAGCGATGAATAGCCTGTGCCAAAATCATCAATCGACACGTGTACGCCAAGCTGTTGCAGTTTTTTCATGACGTGGATGCTGTAATACATATTGCGCAACATCGAACTTTCCGTTAATTCTAAATGTAAACAATGCGCAGGCAGTTGCGATTGTTTGAGCGCTTGTTGGACGTCTTCAAAAAATGTCGGATGTTGAAATTGCGAAGCGGATACGTTGACTGAAATTATTAACGAACGAAAGCCGAGATCGTGCCATTTTTTCGTTTGCATGCACGCTTCTGTTAACACCCAGCGCCCGAGGTCATGGATGAAACCAATTTCTTCCGCAATCGGAATAAACTCAAGTGGAGAAACAAGACCGATTTTCGGATGTTTCCAACGTAACAACGCTTCGCTCCCAATAATTTTCCCAGACATTAAATCGAGAAGCGGTTGATAAACGAGAAAACATTCATTTTTGTCGAGCGCTTTTCGTAAATATCGTTCCAACTCGACGCGATGCATGACTTGTTCATTCATTTTTGTCGCGTACAATTTCACATTGTTGCCGCCGTTTTGTTTCGCTCGATTGACCGCTGTATCTGCATTTTTTAATAGCGACTGCGCATCTACACCATCTGTTGGATAAAAACTGACACCGACGCTTGCAGTTAAAAAAAACTCTTTTTCTTCGTATACAATCGGTAAAGCAATATGTTGGAGCAATGTTTTCGTCCATTCGACGACCGTTTGCACATCCGTTTGTTTTGTCAACAATAAGCTAAACTTATCTCCCCCAAAACGACCGAAATGCGCGCCAGATGGCAATATGTTTTTTATTCGCTCCGCCATTTGCTTTAATATTTCATCTCCTCCGTAATGACCAATCGTATCGTTCACCATTTTAAAGCGATCCATATCAATAAATAAAACCGCAAGCGTATCGCCTGTTTCTTTCGCTTTGTCGATGGCGTTTTTCACGATATTTGTAAATTGCAGCCGATTCGGCAACCCTGTGTCTATATCGTGATATGCGATATATTTGATATGTTCTTCCGCGCGCTTTTGTTCAGTAATGTCACGCCCGATGCCGTAAATGCCAACCTTGTTTCCGTCAACGATAATCGGGACATTTTTAATTTGGAATAAATATACCTCTCCTGATTTCGTCGGAATTTCTAAATTGTATTGTTGTACTTTTCCTTTTAACGCGCGATAAAAATAGCGACGCACGCGGGGAATGTCTTCTTTTTTAATGTAATCGAGCGAGTTTGTATGCAAAATTTCGTCTGCTTTATACCCGAACACTCGTTCAAATGCGGGATTGACACTTGTGAAATTGCCTTCTAAATCAGTGGAATATACGATGTCTGGATTATGTTCAAATAAGGAGCGGTAATATTGTTCAGATAGTTTCATTTTTTGACGCATTTCGTCTACATCCGCTCGACATTCGTCAAAAACGAGGGCACAGATGACTGCTATTTCCGATGCATCCCCAATCATCGGAAACAACTTTGCTTGGGGTAAATGATGTTGCACGTATTGTTCGACTTGCATGCGAAACGAAGGAGAAAGCGAAGAAACGAAAATCGTTAGTTGGTCATACTCATATAAACGATAGTCACTTACCCACCGTTCCCAATCCGCAAACGTGTTGCAAACTGTTTGAAATAATTTCATCCCCTTTTTCCCACTCTTTCTTTCTCTTTATAATATTTTTTCAATTATTAATCAATTTGTATTATAGCACATTTCCATATGATAGAAAAAGAAAAAAGTTGGCGAATATGCCAACTTTACGAAAAAAATGAAAAACCAAACGGCAATTTAAAGCCAAGATAGAGCACAACGACGAACGCAACAAGAAACTGAAGCCAAAGAACGTTCGTATTTTTCCCTTTTGCTGTCCGAACGAGAATCATTTCCATTGTAGCAATAACCCATAAACCGACGATCACTTTGACGATATACAGAAACGGAAATGAGGACATGCTATGTAAAATCCACGCGCCTGTCGCAATGATTAACACGTAAAATAAGCGCAACAACATGTGTACCATCTTTGTTTTTTCATGTCCTTTCGCTTGAAAAAAGATCGCAACGACAAATAAAATAAGCGCAACGACCCACGTTGTAATATGTGCATGTGTCATAACTAAGCTCCTTTCTTTCTCCAATTCATATATGCTTATCATAGCATGTCTATATATGAATTGAAAAAGAAAACGCTCGCCTTTTCTATTTACTTTCTGTATTCACTTCAAGTATGTTATATATGTGACTATTGCAATAGGAGGGATTGACGTGAAAACAGCACAAATTATCGAACTAACAGAAAAATACGGAGCAAATAACTATCATCCACTTCCAGTTGTCTTATCGAAAGGCGAAGGTGTATGGGTAGAAGATCCAGAAGGGAATCGTTATATGGATATGTTAAGCGCTTACTCAGCGGTCAATCAAGGACATCGCCATCCGCGCATCGTACAAGCGCTTATTGAACAAGCTAATAAAATTACATTAACATCGCGCGCATTCCATAACGACCAGCTCGGTCCATGGTATGAAAAAGTGGCAAAATTAACAAAAAAAGAGATGGTTTTACCGATGAACACAGGTGCCGAGGCGGTCGAAACAGCCGTCAAAGCAGCGCGTCGCTGGGCATATGACGTCAAGGGCGTTCCTGCCGATCAAGCGGAAATTATCGTTTGTGAAGATAACTTCCACGGTCGGACGATGACAGCGGTGTCGATGTCATCAAACCCAGAATATAAACGTGGATTCGGTCCGATGCTTCCGGGCATTAAAGTCATTCCGTTCGGTGATGTCGAAGCACTTAAACAAGTGATTACTCCAAATACAGCTGCATTTATTTTTGAGCCTATTCAAGGGGAAGCAGGCATTAACATTCCGAAAGAAGGGTTTTTAAAAGCCGCATATGACGTATGTAAACAACATAACGTGTTATACATTGCCGACGAAATTCAATCCGGGCTTGGTCGTTCTGGTAAAATGTTTGCATGCGATTGGGAAGAAATTGAACCAGATATGTACATTCTCGGTAAGGCGCTCGGTGGTGGCGTATTCCCAATTTCATGCGTAGCCGCAAATCGCGACATTCTTGGCGTATTCAATCCAGGCTCGCACGGATCGACATTCGGTGGCAATCCGCTCGCTTGCGCCGTTTCGATCGCTGCGCTTGATGTCATCATCGAGGAAAAATTACCAGAGCGTTCATTTGAGCTCGGTCAATATTTCCAAGAAAAATTGCGCGAAATCAACCATCCAGACATTAAAGAAGTGCGCGGCAGAGGGTTGTTTATCGGCGTTGAATTACACGTCCCAGCGCGTCCATATTGTGAAAAACTGCAACAAGAAGGGCTATTATGTAAAGAAACGCACGATACGGTTATTCGCTTTGCCCCTCCGCTCGTCATTACAAAAGAAGAGCTCGACTGGGCGATTGAAAAAGTGAAAAAAGTATTTGAACAGTAAAAAGCTGGGGCATCCCAGCTTTTTATTTGACTACATTTCGTAACGTTCCAATTTGCTCAATTGTAATTTCAATCACATCCCCCGACTGTAAAAAGCGCGGCGGATTCATTCCTTTTCCAACACCAGCTGGCGTTCCTGTCGCAATCACATCCCCTGGCTCTAACGTCATCCCTTTCGACAACGTCGCAATGATTGTTGGAATATCGAAAATAAATTGCGCTGTCGTTGCCGATTGTCTCACTTCACCATTTACTTTCGTTTCAATATGTAACGCATGTGGCTCAGCAATTGCCGAACGATGAACGATCCATGGCCCCATCGGACATGACGTATCTAAGCTTTTGCCAAGTAAATATTGTTTATGTCGTTCTTGTAAATCGCGCGCCGTCACATCGTTTACAATCGTATAACCAAATACGTAATCGAGCGCCTGTTCTTTCGGGATCGCTTTTCCTTTTTTTCCAATCACAATCGCAAGCTCCCCTTCATAATCTAATTGATCGGTTACATCCGCATGGCGTAAAATTGTTGCTTCATGCCCGATCACTGCCGTTGGCGCTTTCGAAAATACAATGATATTTTCACGATCTGCTTCGCCACCCATTTCTTGTGCATGATCGGCATAATTTTTTCCGATACAAAAAATATTTTTTGTCGGGCGTGGAATCGGCGCAAGCAATTGAACATCACGAAGCTCATACGTCCACTCTGGTCGCACACGTTCAAGCACACGTTGCACTTTTTCAATAAACGATTCACCAAGTTCGATGCATTCGATCATCGTATGCGGTATCGTTTCATCTGCTTTCGATAAATGAACGACTTTCTTCCCATGAACAACCCCTACAAACACATCCGATCCGGCGTGCGCTGTAACAAATTTCATTTCCTCAACCCCTTTTTCGTATGATCGAACATCATTATGTTCTCTTTTTTATAACTAAACTCCTTTGTAAAAAAATTATTTTTCAGCACATTATACTATTTCCTTTTTCTTCAGAATATGTATAATAGTTTATACATACAGTCGTTTACAGACTGTTGACGAAAATGAAAAATGTTGGTGAATCTTATGTCTCTTTCCCTCATCGAAAAGAAAAGACGACAATTAATTGAATTGGCGCAAATGTACGGTTTTTCTGCGAAGGAAACGATCCAATGCAGCCAAGAGCTTGACGAATTGTTAAATAAGCATTTGAAAGAAGCCGTGCTTTTTCATAAAGAAAAAGAAGACAAGCCGTGTACGACATGATCGACTCATGTCGTTTTCTTTTTTCCATACGTCATCCATCGCCATACGCGTTCCAGCGGGCCGATCGTATGTTTTTTCAGCCACCAATGACTCCAACATATTTGCATGACATATACAACGAGTGCGATAGTGAGCGCTTGTTTTGGCGTTACTTTCCCATATAAGCCGAAGCCATATGAATAAAAAATGGTCGTGCAAACGACGGATTGCATCAAATAGTTTGTGAACGCCATTTTTCCGACGGGCGCAAAAAAACGAATCACTTTCTCTGTCACAAACGAAAACGCGGTCAAATAAAACAGAGCGAGCGCAGGACCTCCGATCATATCTTGGGCATACTCGGTTACGATATTTTTTTCGACATACGGAAGCCACTTGAAAACCATGCCAATAATAAACGAGCCGATGCACCATTTTCGGATCGTTGCGCGATGTCGATTGACATCATGAAACCACTTTTCTTTTGCGATATATGCACCAAATAAAAAAAATGGTAAAATCGTTAACATAAAAATAAATGCTTGTGTCAATGAATTGACGTACAACCAGTCATCTAGCCGTTGCACAAAAATTTGTTCCCACGTGCCTTGTTGATAGTTTGCTATCGCTTGTTGCGCCAACGTCGGTTGGGAAAAATCGACATCACCGCTCATTTTCCACATCAGCCACATGAGTACGGTGGAACCGAAAGCCCAACTGCTCCAAAGCGAAAGCGCCCAGTTGCGCAACGTTTTTGCGCTCGCTTGAAAAAACGGAAAAAGAAACAAACCAACGATCGTATACCCGATTAAAATATCGCCATGCCAAATGAAAAACGCATGAATCATACCAAATAACAACAACGCTAGCAATCGGCGCAAAAAAGTCACTTGAAACCGCTCGCCCCCCTTATCGAGCATGATCCATGCTCCCCAGCCGAACAACAACGAAAAAAGCGGATAAAAGCTCGCTTGCGCAAATATATCTACAAATGCAAGCAGGAAAAGATCAACTCCATCTTTCGCAAACACCGTAGCATCGACATACATCGTAGGAAGCGAAAAATCAAGAACGTTCACAAGCAAAATGCCAAATAACGCTAAACCACGCACTGCATCAATGATTGAAATACGCATCTTTTCCCTCCTTTTCCATTTCAGCGTAAAGAAAAAAGAGCCGTCTGTCAATCGACAACGGCTCTTCCCCGTTAGTTCACATACCTTCCTGTCTTCCCTATTGATTGCCAATATTCGTTGCGTAAATGTACTTTTTGAATTTTTCCTGATGCGGTTTTTGGTAATTCTTGAACGAATGTCACACCGGTAATCGCTTTAAAATGGGCAAGTTTTTCACGTGAAAAGGCAACGAGCTCCTGTTCTGTCACTTCTTTTCCCGGACGGACGACGACGAATGCATGCGGAGTTTCGCCCCATTTTTCATGCGGAACAGCGATGACGGCCGCTTCAAGTACAGCTGGATGCTCGTACAACACCCCTTCCACTTCAATCGATGAAATGTTTTCTCCACCGCTAATAATAATATCTTTTTTCCGATCGACGATGTCGATGTTTCCGTATTCATCAATCGTCGCCATATCTCCTGTATGCAGCCAACCGTTGCGAATCGTCTCCATCGTTGCTTCTTGGTTTTTCCAATAGCCTGCCATCACACCGTTACTGCGCACAATGACCTCTCCGATCGTTTTTCCATCGCGCGGCACTTGTTCACCATGCTCATTGACGACTTTCACTTCACAGCCAATCATCGCATAACCTGCTTTCGCTTTCATTCGATATTGTTCACTTAACGGTAAATGACTGAGATGCGAGCGAATTGTTGATACAGTACTTAACGGTGATGATTCCGTCATCCCGTACACTTGAATAAACTCCCAACCTAATTCTTTTTCCACGCGCGTCACAAATGCTGGTGGGGGAGCAGAACCTGCAATAACGACACGCACATCATGCTCGATCATTGGCACATGTTGCTCATAATATTGTAGCAACGTATTTAATACCGTTGGCGCCATGTGCATGACGGTCACTTTATATTTATTGACGTATTCAAAAATCACTTCAGGAATAGCCTTACGCAAGCAAACGTGCGTGGCTCCGTTTGCTGTATAGTAAAATGGTGCTCCCCATCCGTTTACGTGGAACATCGGCAAAATGTGCAAATACACATCGCAGTCTGAAACACGCAAATGGTGCATCGTGCTTAATGCGTGCAAATAGTTGTTGCGATGTGTGAGCATCACCCCTTTTGGATTTCCCGTCGTTCCGCTCGTATATAGCAAACTACATACGTCGTTTTCATCGATATCCGGGCGCTCAAACGGCTCCTTCGTATATTGGACAAGCCATGTATCGTAAGCGATTTCATAAATGTCGTCCGTTTTCCCATGCACAATAATATGCTCAATCGTTTGTAGCTCATCTTTAATTGGTGCAATCAAATGATACAACTCATAATCAACGAACAACACTTTACTTTCGCTATGGTTTAAAATAAATACGTAATCATCTGGTTTTAAGCGAATATTGAGCGGTACCATGATCGCTCCTGTTTGAAATACACCGTAAAATCCTTCGAGCATTTCTAACGTATTTGGCGCTAAATAAGCGACACGATCCCCTTTTTTCACCCCTAAATCGCGTAACCCGTGCGACAATTGATTGACGCGCTCATTGAGTTCACGATAGGTGAGCGATTTTCCCTCACTAATGACGCCAACTTTCTCACCATAAAGCGATACGGCGCGATCTAAAAAATGAGTTAATACTAATGGAACATTCATCCCCAATCCCCCTTATTTTTATGTCTAAAAATTATCATTTTTCAGAAATATTATAGCACATCTTTCTTTTTATCGAGCACATTTCTTTCATTGTTTTCATATAATCGGGTAAGGGAAAGAATGAGAGAGAGGACGATGGCCATGCCTTCCTATATTGCGGGTCCAATTAAAATCACGAACGTCAGTAGCGATGCGACCGTCAATTTCGGCGATACGTTGCAAATCGCTCCAAAAAGTTCATCGAAGTCGCTTGCAGGTGCTGGCGGTGGAAATACAGGGGACTTTTTACAAACGAATACGTTTATTAGCTTTACAAATACGATCGATCCAGACATCGCCGATGGCAACGTAAAAAGTAAGGGATAGCCGATGCCAGCCATTGTTGGAGCGGTACAAATTAACAGCATCGGAAGTGGCGGTGTGTTTCATATCGGCGATGTATTTGCTATCTCTCCGTATAGCGTTGCTAAAACGTTTGCTGGCGCTGGCTCATTTAATACGGGAGACGGTCTCCGTATTTACAATCAATATAGCAACACAAATACAAACGACCGCGATATTGCTGATAGCAATATCGTTGGAAACGCCTAGTGAGGTGGGAAGATGAACTTTTACATTCAACAAACGATTTCAATTCATCAATTAAAAATCGGCTCGCTCACGAACTCATCCGTTCTTCAAATCGGAACAACCGGCAAAGTACAACCGCTCGCCACATTAAGCAATACCGGGCAATTTACACAACCTGCTCCGGAATCAAAAATTAATATTCAAGGAGAAGAAGGAACGTTCGTTCCACTCCAATCCCCTGTATAAAACTGTGCTACTTCTTCCTGCTCGGCCATACATTAGAAAGTAAAAGGGTCGGCAAAGAAGGAGGCGTCATACATGTGGCACGATTACTTTAAACAACTCGAAACGTATTTAAAATGGCAACAACAAAAAATGCAATTGCTTGAACAAGCAGTAAACGATTTACAACAACAATATGAACAGCTAAAAAAAAAGCCGCGCACAACAATTGAAAAAATTGAATATCATTTCGATCAATTAAAAGTGGAAACGTTAGAAGGAACGTTAAATATCGGTTTAAATCCTGCAACGTTCGGAGAAGATACGATTGAAAATTTTGCTGTTCCCCAAAGCCAAACGATCATTCCGCAACCAGCACCGATTTTTCGCGACATTCAAACTGCTGTTCACGAATATTTACAACAAGAAGGAGAAAACATCATCGCCCGCACCGAACAAACATACGGACGTTCACTCGATTCAGCATATCGTCAATTTATATTACAAGATATTGCGCGCCAAATTGATGATCGCATTCATTTTTATTTGCGCCAATACGGAGAGCATGAACATGAAAACGATGCATTACAACAAACGATCATTTCTTATTTAAAAAGAGATATCGAACATTCGATTGACACCTTTTTAAAACATCTACCACGAGAGGAGACGAACGAATGAATATGACAGTTGTGAATCATCATCTATCTGTCGGTCATATCGCCATCGGAGGAGTAGCAAGCGCCTCGCTCGTATTAATTGGTGACAGCGAAACGATTCAGCTAGCTTCCGCATTTGATACGCCGCCCGAATCGTTAATTATCGGTCCGTTTCCAGAAAAACAAAACAATAAAAAAAATGAGGAAAAGCGATGAGCCGCCTTTCCGTCGTCCACTTTCTACGGGCAAACGCTGTTGTCTTTAGTTCTGTCGTGCAAATTGGAGATAGCCAAGAAATTCGTCTTTCTGCGCGAGCGCTAGCTGTTCAGCGACAACTCGAATATGTGGATAGTCGGGAATTTCCGCTTACCTTTCCAGTTTTCACAAAACCGATTCCGCTTCCACCCGCTGACGATAAGGATGTTTGCCGTTATACGTTGCACGATTGCCCGCTCATCGCCGTTCATTCCGTTCGCGTCATCGGAATTTCTTCTACATCCGTTGTGCATATCGGTTCAACAAAAACCGTAGAGGCGAATTCGCGCGTGAAACATATTCGGCAATTAGAAAGGAGAGAACAACATGCCAGCTCTCGTCGGTCCGATTAAAATTAACCTTGTCGCTAGCGGTGCCGTTATGCAAGTAGGTGATACGTTATATGTATCACCGAAAATATCGTCAAAAACATTTGCCGGTGCTGGCGCATTTAATACCGGAAATTTTATTATCGCTAACAACGGCATTAGCTTAACAAACACGCTTGATTCTGACGTATTCGATCAAAACGTTGCCGGCAATGCTTAACGCTTTTGCCGTTTCGCTTTTTTTATTTTTGGTATGCGTTCAGCTGGTTGTTTGCGAATCCAGCGAACAAATGATGCAATTTGCCCATCATGTTGTAGCCGTTCAATCGTATAGAGCCGACTGGCTAACTCTTCATTCGTATATATAGCGTGAATTTGTTTATGGCACGGGATGCATAACTTTGCTGTTTCTGTGCCACCATACTCTTTTGGTGTTAAATGATGAACAGTTAATGCGACATCTTCTCTTCCGCACAGTTCACACATCCCTTTCATTTCCATTCTCCTTTACATCACTTCAAGTTGGACCGTTGTTCCTTTTCCAGACGGTTCTGCTGGCTTGACCATCAACCGTTTCGGCATGCGCGCATGCAATTCTTGCACGTGACTAATGACCCCAATCGCCATATTGTCTGCACGCAATCGTTCTAATGCGGTCATCACGACATCTAACAACTCTTGATCGAGCGTGCCGAATCCTTCATCTAAAAAGAAAAATTGAAGCGGATATTCTCCGCGCAACTGAATTTGCGCTGATAGTGCCAACGCTAACGATAAAGACGTTAAAAACGTTTCTCCACCAGATAACGTCGTCACCGGACGACGTACACCGCCATTTGCGTCATCACGAATGACAAAACCGCCTTCCGAATCTAATTCAATTGCATATCGTTGTCTCGTTAATTCTCCGAGCCGTTCCGATGCGTAGCGCGTTACATGAACGAGCTGTTCCTCGGCAATAAATTCAACAAAACTGTTGCCGCGCAATACTTTTTGTAACTCCTCATACTGATTGACCATCTTCTCTAATTGCGCTCGTTCGCGTTGCAATTGTTCAAAGCGCACATGTTTCGCTTCCAAGTCAGAGACGATCGCTTCAAGTGAACCGAGTTGCCGCATATGCTCATCGACCCGTTGCTTCACGTCTTCGTACTCACGCATCGTTTCTTCCCATTGCTGTTTCGTTATCGTCGCACCGTTCATCACTTCGTTTAAACGCTGCCATTCGTTTTCTAGCTTCACCAGCACTTGCTTATATTGCTGTATGTCGTGAGCCATTTGTTGTTTGATTTGTTCTTCTAAGCGAGAAGCCCGCACGTCATCGACTGTCTTCCATGGACTTTTTTGTAACTGCTCGGTCAAAGCTTGTTCTGCTTCCTTTTTTCTTTTTTCTACTTCTTGTAAAGCGACATCTGCGGCCTGTTTTTCCGATTGTAACATTTGTAATTGTTGCTGTAATGATGTCCATCGTACATACGCTTCTTCTTCTTCTCGTTTTACACGCTGAAGCGCTTGTTCGAGATGAACGAGCTGTTGTTGTACACTTTCTTCGTCTATTCCTTCAGGTAGCGTTCGTTTATATTGTTCGTATTGTTGTTGTTGCATATTCCATTCCGTCATACGTTCTGCTTTTTGTTTCATGACTGTTTGATACGTTTCTTTCCATCGCTCCAATTCAGCTCGTTTATCATCTAGTACCGGCACGCTTTTTTCAATGCGCTGTTGCAACTGTTGCGCTTCTCCTTCCCGTTGACGAAGATCGCTAACTAGCGCATCGATTTGTTCAAACGATACATCCGGATACGCCTCATACCACATCGCTTGTTCTTTTTCTACGCGTGCGCGTCGCTCAGCACATTTTTCCTCCAATTGAGCGATTTGTTGACGCATCGTTTCGATTTGATACGCATATTGCTGTTCTTTTTGTTTTTGTTCGTTCCATCGCTCCATATGGTGATATACCCGATCGCGACATGCAATATAATCTTGTTGCAACGCCTTTAATTCGACTTCGGCCTCTTTGAAAGTGGAAAGAGGCGTGTCTTCAACTTCACGTTTCACTTTTTCGACATCGACACGTTGTGGCAGCGACTGACGCGCCATCAGTTCAGCTAGTTGCTCAACTTGCATTTTTACTTGTTGCATAGCCGCAATGAGTTGTTCCCCCATTTGAACGGAGCGGTCGATTTGTTCGATTACTTGTTCATCAAGTATAACTTGTTGTCTTTTTGCCCGATTTGGATGATGTGTTGAACCACACACAGGACAAGGATCACCGTCGTGCAAACGTTCCGCTAACGTCGCAGCTAAATCGTGCAGTCGTGCAGCTTCGATTTGTTTTTTTTCTTCCTTCCATTTGTAGACGAGCAACATTGCTTGTTTTTCTCGTTCGCATACGCGATGATATAACGATTCGAGATGATGAAACACTGCTAATAAACGCGCTTCATATTGTTCTATTTTTTTGATTTCTTCATCATACGTACGCTTCATCATTTCGTACGTTTTCTGTTTTTCTTCTTTTTCCTTTTCTATTTCTTCAAGCGCTTGTTGTTGCAATTGAATGTGCTTCTTTTTTTCGTACGCTTGCTCCAATCGCTCTTTAATATGGACGTCTACTTTTTTTTCTTCCCATTGCTTTTTTAACTCTACTTGTTTCGCGCTCCATGTCGTATATTCTTTCAAACACGTTTCAACCATTTGGCGCGCTTGTTGCTCTTTTTGCTCCATTTCTAGCAAACTCGCACGTGTTTTCGCCTGTTCCTGTTCAAGCGCGCGCATAAACACCAATGTTTGTAGCGCTTGTTTAAGCTGTTCTTGTTTTTGTAGCCATTTCGGTTCTTCTTCGTTTTTTTTCGCACGTAACTGCTCATATCGCTTGCTTGCTTGTTCATACATCGCGCTTGCTTGCTGTAATTGATCAGCTAGTTCGCTCGCTTTTTTTCGCCAATGTGCAACCTCACCCATGCTTCGTTCGACTTGTTCAATATATGGCATGAGCCGCTCCGCTTCTTTACTTCGCTCATACATTTGTTCAAGCTGCTTCATTTGTTCTTCTTGTTCTCGCCACTTGTTAAGCTGTTGTTCCACTTGTTCTTTTTCCCGTTGCCATTGCCATTGTTGCTTTTCTTTTTCGTATCGTTCATGCATGTCGCGCAATGCGCGTTTCGCTTGTTCGAGCACCTCTTTTTTTTCTGCTAGCGCCTGCTTTTGTTTTTCGACTTGTTCTTTGGACGCATCGCCAAGCCCTGCTTGTTCCCCTTTTATCGCTTCTAGCTTCGCTGACGCTTCAGCTAACTTATGTTTCAACTTTTTATTTAATTCGTCCCCATATCGTTCAAGATGGAATAACCGTTGCAACATTTGACGCCGTTCCGAACCTTTAAGCGATAAAAATTCTGCAAATTTCCCTTGTGGCAAAACGACAGCTCTTGTGAAATCTTTCATTTCCAAACCGAGCAGCTGCTTTACTTGCTCATCCACAAGCCTCGCTTTATCTGCGATAACGATGCGCTCTGTTCCTTCTTCAATGAGGCGGCTTACAACAGAACGAATGCGCAGCGCATCTGCACGCTTAAACGAGCGTTCAACCGTGTATCGTTTGATCCCTTCTTTATTTTGCAGTTCGAACGTAAACGAAACGAACAGCTCATGTTCTGCATGATTCATAATTCCATTCGTTTGGTTAGCCGCTCGTTCTACATTTCCATATAAAGCGAGCGTCATTGCATCTAAAATAGATGACTTTCCGCTTCCAGTCGGACCAAAAATGCCAAACAATCCGCCTTCACATAGCCGTTCAAAATCAATCGTTTCCTTTTGGCGAAAACTATGCAACCCTGCAATCGTCAAGCGAATCGGCTTCATTATTCGTCCTCCTCGGCAACGAGTTGTAAAAATAGTTGAACGATTTCTTCTGACGGCTTCCCTCCGCCTGTTTGTCGTTCATAAAATCGTGTAAACAATACGTCAATCGGCACATCGGTGCGCATTTCACGCACGACTTCTTGTTTCTTTGTATAATTCGGACGAATGTGGACAAACCGATCACACAATTTGCGCAGCTGGTGAATGTCCTCTAATGTTAACGACTGTTCAACATCAATTTCTAAGTCAATCCACGCGGTATGATCGCGACCTTCTTCCATCCAACGATACACTTGCGCCAAGCCTTCTGTCGCTTTCCATTTCACGAGCGGACGACCTTTTGACAAAAAGCACTCACGAACATTCGGCGCACAGCGTGGATGAACGTCAACGATCGTAACCGATTTACTATATCCCGCTTCTGAAAAACTATAAGCGAGCGGCGAACCGGAATAACGTGCAGGCATCGTCGCGTGCTTCACATCTTGCGGACGATGTAAATGACCGAGCGCGACATATTGCGCGCGTGTAGGGAAACTTGCAGGCGAAACCGTATATGCTCCCCCAAGCTCAATCGGACGCTCGGAGTCGCATGTGGCTCCGCCTGCAACATATACATGGCTCATTGCAATGTTCACCGCATCCTCGCGAAACGATTCGTTCATTTTCGCAAAAATGGCGCGAATGCGTTCATCATATCGTGCGCGCAACAATGCTTCGTCGCACTCCTCTGACAACAATTCGTTCAGTCGCGACTCTGACGGATATGGAAGCGCCCCGATCATTAACGTTTCATCGCACGACGGAACATGAATTTGTTGTACTTGATCCGTCGGAAAGCCTAGCAACGTAATGGCGTGCTGTTCGGCAATCGGAGCAGCAGCGCTCAAACGTCCCGGATGATCATGGTTTCCCGCAATCACGACGACGTGACGCTTGCCATAATCACTTAAACGCGAAAGTGCGTCATAAAAAAGAGTTTCCGCATCAGCAGGCGGATTGACTGTATCAAATGCATCCCCAGCAAGCAATACGACATCGATTTTTTCTTTTTCTACCATGTCGACGATCTCATCAATGACCTCTGCTTGCTCGCGAAGGCGGCTTCGCCCTTCAAGTGTTTTCCCTAAATGCCAATCAGCTGTATGCAAAATGCGCACATTAATCCCCCTCCATCGGTACAAGTAGCGCCCCATCAAAAGCGTACACGTACGTTTCGGTTACTTCCTTTTTCCAAATGGCTTCAATCGCTTCCCGATATAGCGCCAATTGCCCTTTATATCGTCGCCTTAATTCCTCTTTCGGTTCGTTCATCCACGACACACGATCTGTTTTATAGTCAATTAAAACGAGCCCTTGCTCATCTTCAAACACGCAATCAATCACCCCTTGAACGACAACTGTCTCACCGTCCATTTCGTGCGCTAAATAAAACGGCACTTCACGCTCAAGCCGCGCAGCACGTTGCATTCGTTTGCCAAGCGGCGTGTTAAAAAAGGCAACAATGCTTTCTACATCAACAGCTTTTGCTTGTTCTTCCGTTAGCCATTCACCGTGAACCATGCGTGCGATTTGCTCCTGCACCGCATCAACGGTGACTTCTTTTGTAACATCAATATGTTGCATGACCAGATGCATCATCGTTCCTCGCTCAGCTGGCGTCATCGTTTTCGCTTGTAAAAAGCGTGGACGTTCAATAAGCTCTTTTCGAAACGGTTGTTCCGCGTGCCCCCCGTATATGTCACGCTGTCGTTTTAACTCCGATACGCTTTGTTTTGCTCGTAACACCGTGGCGTCCGCATACGTGTATGTCCAAAAAAGACGGCGCTTTATTTCTTGTTCATATTCGCTTTTCATTGGCACAGGTTGCAGTTGTTGAATCGCTTCGACAATGTCTCGATGTTCATTCACTTGCTCATCTTTTTGTTCAAGCGAATGCGCTGACACGATGTAAATATCCCATAATGATGGATCATAAAGCACCGTTGAAGACGAACATATCCCTTGTCGGTGACGAACCAATGCATAGCCGATCCAATCCGCATAGCTTTTCGCCTTTTCAATCATATACGCAGGAAGTTCCCACGTGGATGTATAAGCGACTTCTTGCCATTTTTTCTTTTTTGCTTCGATATCTTTTGCCGTACAGACGATATATAATTTTTCTTTTGCACGCGTCAGCGCAACATACAAAATACGCATTTCTTCCGCAAGCAGTTGAAGTTTCATTTTTTTCTTTATCGCCAATTGCGCGACCGTCGGATAACTTGCTCGCCACGTTGGATGAACGAAGCGCATCCCTAGCCCGAAATCTTTATCTAATATATAATCGCCACGTAAATCTTGCATATTAAATGATTTCGCTGCACCAGCTAAAAAGACGACCGGAAATTCAAGCCCTTTACTTTTATGAATCGTCATCATGCGCACAACGTCTTCTTGTTCTGTAAGTGAACGTGCCGCTCCAAAATCGTCTTCCCGCTCTTTTAACCGCTCAATAAAACGTAAAAAGCGGAAAATGCCACGAAATGACGTTTGTTCATATTGTTTTGCACGATCGTATAACGCACGCAAATTCGCTTGCCGCTGTTTTCCACCAGGCATTCCACCGACGTAGTCGTAAAAGTTTGTATCACGATACAATTGCCAAATCAAATCGGCAAGCGGTTTTTGTCTTGCTGCTGTACGCCATTCGAGTAAATATGAAAGCCAACGTTTCATTTTTTCATGCAGTTCATCATGTGGTGGTTGATCAACAAAAGCAATCAACGCCTCATAAAAAGCTCCGTCTTTTTTCGCCAAACGAATGCGCGCCAAATCATTTTCACTCAACCCAACAATCGGAGAACGAAGCACCGCCGCAAGCGGAATATCTTGATACGGATTGTCGATGACTTTTAAAAGAGACAACATGATCGACACTTCTGTTGCGGAAAAGTAACCGCTAGATAACTCGGCATATACAGGAACGTTTTGTTTACGAAACTCCTCTAACATGGCTGAAGCAGATGACATCGAGCGGCATAAAATGACGATGTCGCGATACATTAAGCGCCGTTCTCCTTTTAAACGACGGTCATAAACGAAAAACGGCTCGGCAAGTAGTTGTTTAATTTTTTTAGCGATCCAGCGCGCTTCAAGTTGAGCAGTCGTCACATCCTCTTGTTGTTCTTCTTCTTCGCTTTCTTCTTTTGCTTCATTTAGCCACACGCATTCAACAGGCACTTGTTTTTCTGGATAATCAAGGGCGCCAAAGCGAAGGGCAGCTTCATCGTCATAACGCATGTCGCCGATAGCCTCCGTCATAAGCTGACGGAAAATAAAGTTCGTTGCGTCTAATATTTCTTTTCGGCTGCGAAAGTTTTTCGCTAAATCAATACGAAGTCCACCTTCTCCGTCTTTCGTAAACCGGTCATATTTTTGTAGAAAAAGCGACGGTTCCGCAAGACGAAAGCCGTAAATCGATTGTTTCACATCGCCAACCATAAACATGTTGCCCGTTGCTTCATCGTCGTTCGATACGAGCCGTAAAATCGACTCTTGCACCATATTCGTATCTTGATATTCGTCAACGAGCACTTCAGCAAATTGTGCTCGATAATAAAGGGCGGCTTCTGACGGCTTCAGATCATGCTCCATAGAAGAAGCGCGTAAAATACGCAAACAGTAATGTTCTAAATCTGAAAAGTCAACGATGCCTTTTTCATCTTTTTTCGTTTGCAATAGCTTAGCAAACCGTTGCACGATTTGGACGATCGTTGCAACAATCGGCTTCATTTCGCGCAAATGGCGAATGTATGTCGCCGGTTGAAACGAAAACAACTCTTCTGTTAAACTGCCTATTTCTTTTTTCACTTGTTCGCGCAATTTTTTTACATCATCCACCAGCTGTTCATCATACGCTCCGTCTTTCGGCTTTCTTTTTGCCGTCGCAAACGATACGTTTTTCATTGCTTCATGCAGCTTTTGCCACGACTCATCACGCGCTTCTTTTAGCTTTGCAATGACTTGTTGATCGCTTGCGAGCGTATCATGCAAATAATCGGGTCCGCCCGGCTCTTTCGTTTTTTGCAGCGCTTGCAACAATCGTTGTTCCGCTGCTTCAAACGCCAAATCGACCGCTTGAAAAAGGTAGTGAGCATACGGCAAATCGTCGATGCGTGCGTGTTCTGCGACATCGTACATATGAACGATTTGTTGTAGCCATTCGTTTGGATTAGGATGCGAACGTGAAAATTCATATAGACGCAAAATGAGCGTTTGTAAATCCGCATCCGTCCGATCGCTCGTATATCGATCGACAACAGCTAAAAATGCTTCATCGTTGTCGGCGTAATATTGCTCAAATAATGTTTCTAACACTTCTTCTTTTAATAAAGCCATTTCTCCCTCATCCGCAATACGAAACACCGGATCAATGCCGATGACATAATAATATTTACGAATGACATCTAAACAAAACGAATGAATCGTTGAAATAGACGCTTTTTGCAAAAGACTGAGTTGTCTTCGTAAATGGAGCGAATGTGGCTCTTTTTCAAGCGCTTTTTCTAACGCTTCTCCGATGCGTTGGCGCATTTCGGCCGCTGCGGCATTTGTAAACGTCACAACAAGTAACCGATCGACATCGATCGGTCGCTCTTTATGCAATATTTTTTGAATGATGCGCTCGACAAGCACCGCCGTTTTTCCTGATCCCGCTGCTGCGGCAACGAGCGTATGCTTTCCAGTCGCATAAATCGCTTGCCATTGTTCATCCGTCCATTGACTTTCTCGTGGTTTTGGCGGAATCACACAATCACCCCTTTAACCATTCATCAATCTGTTTCGGTGTGAGCACGCGATATTGTTCCGCGTCGACCCCTTCATCAAATTGGCACACATCGCGAAACTCACAATATTGGCATGCTGTTTTATCTTTTTGTTTATATGGTGCAATATGTGTAACACCTTCCATCATTTGTTCACCTACATCGACAATAAAGCGTCGCACATGTTGCCTTAGCATCGTAAATTGTTGCTCTGTTAACACTTTGGAATGTTGAGCAAACGTCCCGTTTTTATTTAAGCGCACAGGAATAACGAGAGAACTTGTTCCCGGTTCTATGTTTTCATCCATTAAGCGAACCGTTTTTTCGTCTGCCAATACATATCCGCCCATTTTAAACTGTTCGAAAAACTTTTTCTCCAATTCACGTTCGTCAAGCCATTCATTCACTTTCATCATTGGGTTATGAATCGGAAAGTATAGCACGCCCGCTGGAAACGCTGATGTGCCAACAAGTCGCTCGGCATATTCAAGCACAATATCTAAATATGCTAACATTTGTAGCGCTAAGCCGTAATATACTTCCGTTAAATCGAGCGTCTTTTGCTTTGATTTATAGTCGATGATGCGAAGAAGTACGCCTTGTTCGCTCGTTGCTTGGTCAACGCGGTCGATACGGCCGACAAACTGCAAAACGGTTCCGTCGGATAGCGTAAACGAAAGCGGTGGAAGCGGCTCGCCTTCACCAAATCCTAATTCGACGCCAATCGGTACAAATCCACTTCTTTTTGCATGTTCACTTAATACGGTCGTCGCTTTCGTCATAATCGTTTGCAGTTTTTTCTTCATATATCGATAACGGTGTGTACTTAATAGCACTTCTTGTTGAATATATGGTGCAATTTGTTCAACCGCCTCATATGACAGTTGCTCGCATTGCTGTTTGGATAGTTGACTCCATGGACGCTGCTCTTGACGCAGACGATCAGCGATCACTTTTAACGTCTGATGAAACAACTGACCCATATCAGGAGCCTTTAATTGAAACACGGTTCGTTCTTTTAACTTTAATCCATGCGCGGCAAAATGAGCGAACGGACAACGGTTAAACGTCTCCATACGTGAAATGCTCGCCTTCACTTTTTTTCCATATAACTCTTTCGCCAACTGCTTATTTAATCGTTTCGCACGATTTTCATAAAATAACGCACGCCCAACGACCGCGATTCGTTCTTTCCATTGTTCATGTTGCACGTATGCGTTGTATACGTCCCACCATATCGGTTCGATAGCATATTGTCGCTTCCATGCTTCCAATTGTTGCACGAGCGGACCGAGCGTTGCGACATCGTTTGTCACATACGACAGCTGTTGTTGCAGTGGAAGTACAAACGGATCCGCTCCCCATTGCATCTTTTTCACGTACGGGAACATGTCCATCAACCGCTTAATAAACATTGATGGCAATAACGTTTTTTCTTGTTCATCAGCTAGCGCATACGTGACATATAAACGTTCAGACGGGCTAACAAGCGCTAAATAAAGCAAAAAAGGTTCGTCAAGTAACCGTTCGCGACTAGCTGGAGCAACATGTAAAGAATAATGGTGCAACAATTCACGATCTGTTTCCGACAACATGCCATCATCATTTTTGCGCATCGGAATAACGCCTTCGTTTACCCCTACAAGAAATGTACAACGAATATTCGAAAGACGCGAACGATCGAAATGCGCAATTAACACTTGGTCCGTCGCTGGTGGGACGAGAGAAAACTGCAAACTTTCAAGTCCCGTTTCAATAATCGTAAAAAATGTTTCAAGCGAAAGTGATTCATCGCCTAATATTTCAACATATTCATCAAGCAAATGAATAAACGCTTGCCATACTTGCTCATGATGGCGGGCAGCGGACAAATCGCCTCTTTCTTCTGCTTCATCGCGCAAACGTTCTAATTTTTGCGGAATATGAAGCTGTTCTGCATATGCATATAGCGCTTCGCATCGCTCACGTCCTGTTTTTGCTTGCTTTAAGCGCTTTTGTAAAAGCGATAACGGCGAAATGACAAGCTTACGCCATTCGTTTAATTGCTGTTCATATCGTTTTTCCTCATCGGTTTGCGGGGCGTGTATGCCTTCTAGCCCTTTATATTTACGATACGTCCAATGCTCCGTCCACTTATCCCCTTGGATACCGGAAGCAAGCACATAGTTTTCAAGCTGATCCATCGCCATGCGCATCTCATGTACAGATTGATCAGGCGAGAAAAACAAATCTGTCTTTACAGCACGAAACACCGCTTCATAACGAAAATTTGTCCGCACCGCTTCCATACTTGCGCGCAAAAATTCGATAAACGGATGATCAAGCATCGATTCTTTTTCGTCAATAAAATAAGGGATACGATAATCAGCAAACACTGTCTTTAACACGTCGCGATAGTCTGAAACGTTGCGAATCAATAAGGCGATGTCACGATAGCGATATCCTTCATCGCGCACAAGTTGAACGATTTCGCGCGCAATCCCTTCCATTTCTGCTCGTCGCGTTGTCGCTTCTCCGATAACGATCGCTTCCGTTTGTTTTTCCAACTTGCAAACAGGTCGTGCATCGTAATAGGCTTCAAGATGACGAAGTTCTTCATGTTTGTGACGGACGTTATCATGAAGTTGCACGACGTTTTCAATCGCTACCCCATTTTGTAGTGCAATTTCACGCAGTTGCGCATACGTCTGCCACGTGTTGCGGAATACATGTAACTCGTTTGGTAGCTGTTCATACGGAGCGTCTAACGTGAGCGCAATCGTCACATGCGGACAATGAATCAATAATTGTTCAATGACCATATATTCTTGGGGCGTAAATTCATAAAAGCCGTCCATGTAAATACGGGCTCGCCTTATATAGGAAGAATGACGAATTTTTTCAGCGAGCAAGCGTAAATAATCTTCCGAATCGACATAATGATACGCCATATACTGTTCAAATTGCTCAAAAATCATTGCTGTATCTTTTAATTTATCGGCAAGTACTATTTCGTTTGCGGTTGCATGGCGACGCAGCTCTTCTTCCGTTTGTTTTAATGCTGCTGGCGTGACACAATATCGTTTATATTCCGTCAACATTTGTTCCAGTTGTTCAATAAAGCCGCGTTTATCCGCCGCTTTCCGAAAGAGCTTTAACTGTTCTTTTTGCTGTTCAACAATTTTCCTTAGCAACATATGTACGCCTGTTTGCGTTAAATGATGGCGGCTCATGCCGCCTGTCTCTTGCAAGACGCGCCAAGCAAGACGTGTGAAACTAAACACTTGAGCGCGAATCATTCCTTTTATGTTTTCTTTCATTAAAGCGTATTCCGATTGAAACGTCATTTGTTCAGGAACAAGATAAATAATCGGACTTCCATCCGGTTCATGTCCAAGTTGTTCGATGATTTCTTTTAAACACATCGTCGTTTTTCCGCTTCCTGAGCGCCCGATGATGAAGCGTACAGACATATTCGTTCATCCTTTCTTATTTTCCGTCATGCAATGCGAAACGTTGCTCGACTTTTTTCCCAATGTACCAAAGAAGAAAAATGGCGACTGCCACAAACACGGTACGCACCGGTTGGCGAATAAGCGCCACCACATCATAACCAATAAAACTAATCATAAACACCATCACCATTTTTCCAAGCAAAACGGCAAGCATATATTGTTGCATCGCAATGCCCGATAACCCAGCAACAACATTGACCGCTGCAGATGGTGTAAACGGAAAACAAAGGAGTAAAAAGAGCGGACCGAATCCACGTCGCTCCACCCAATGCATCATACGGCGAATCGTCGGGTGGCGATGTAAAAAAGAGAAAAAGCGTTGCCTCCCGATTTTTCGAACGATGAAAAAAACGAGAAGAGAACCTGCGCTCGTTCCAATCCATGAAATAAGAAATCCTTTCCAAAGACCAAATGCCGCAGCATTTGCCATAACAAAAACAAAAAGCGGCAAAAACGGTAAAAACGCCTCAGCCATCGGCAGCAATACACCAGGAATCACGCCAAATGAACGATATTCCGCTAACATATCAAGCATATGTTTGATCGTAAACCATTGTTTTAATTCCTCTAAACTCATACAGTAACTCCTTTGCCACGTGCTCATGCTTATATTGTACAAGTTTAGAGGAAAAGAGAAAACTACTACGACCATTCCTTTTCCCGTAAATATAATAAATACATCATTTTCCTTTCACGTGCTTCAATTCGTTCGTTCATTTTTGTTCGCAACTGAGCGGTACGATGTAGCTGATTCACGAATGAATGATGCGAAATACATAACTCTACGCTCATGCCATTTGAAAACGTAATGCGCGTTTTCCCACCTCGAACATGTTCATGATGACGAATATGCAAATGAGATAGCCATACACATTGAGGATTCATTGGGGAGATTGTTGGAAAAAAGAAAATTTCGTTCGTTGGTTCGACTGCAATCGGTGCTTTATGAGAAGTGCCAATAATATGTCTCGTTCCATCTTTCCTTCCTCTTAAACTTGCGCCATAATACAAACAACTTTGTTCAATAATGTCCATCGGACTTTTTTTCACGATGATTTCTCCATCTTCCTCCAACGCTTTCGTCCATATTTGTTTATCACGAGAAAACGGAAAAAGTCCCATCGTGTAGCGCGTCAAATGGAGATGCTCGACAATGAGCATAAAGCCCCCTCCCTCATATACACATTTCGAGAATATTATACCAAAAAATCCCCTCGTCCGTCACGAGGGGATTCGTTTTTATGCACCCGTAAATTGTTCTTCTTCTGTTGAACCTTTTAACGCCACAGTTGATGCTTGACCGCCTGTAATCACAAGCGATACTTCGTCAAAGTAACCTGTCCCAACTTCGCGTTGATGGCGCGTTGCTGTGTAGCCATATTTTTCTGCCTCAAACTCCGCTTGTTGCAATTCAGAGTAAGCGGCCATACCACGATCGCGATAGCCATGCGCTAACATAAACATGCTGTAGTTGAGGGCGTGGAAGCCTGCCAATGTAACGAACTGGAATTTGTAGCCCATTTTTCCGAGTTCCACTTGGAAGTTGGCGATCGTTTCGTCATCCAATTTTTTCTTCCAGTTAAATGAAGGCGAGCAGTTGTACGCAAGCAATTTGCCTGGGAACTTTTCATGAATCGCTTCCGCGAAACGACGCGCTTCTTCTAAGTTTGGCTCGCTCGTTTCGCACCAAATTAAATCTGCATAAGGTGCATACGCCAATCCGCGCGCAATCGCTTGGTCTAAGCCCGCACGCGTACGGAAAAAGCCTTCTGGCGTACGCTCACCTGTAATAAATTCTTGATCGCGTGGGTCGATGTCGCTTGTAATTAAATCCGCTGCGTTCGCATCTGTGCGCGCAATTAATACGGTCGGCACACCCATAACGTCTGCCGCAAGTCGCGCCGCAATTAAGTTACGAATCGCTGTTTGCGTTGGAAGCAACACTTTTCCACCTAAATGACCACACTTTTTCTCAGAAGACAATTGGTCTTCAAAGTGGACGCCTGCTGCTCCTGCTTCAATCATCGCTTTCATTAGTTCAAATACGTTTAATTGACCGCCAAATCCTGCTTCCGCATCAGCGACGATCGGCAAGAAATAGTCGATGTCTTCTTTTCCTTCAACATATTGAATTTGATCGGCGCGTTGTAGCGCTTGGTTAATGCGCTTTACAACGTGTGGCACGCTGTTTGCTGGATATAAACTTTGGTCTGGATACATATGACCAGCCAAGTTCGCATCCGCTGCCACTTGCCAACCGCTTAAATAAATCGCTTTTAAACCTGCTTTTGCTTGTTGTACCGCTTGGTTTCCTGTTAATGCTCCAAGCGCATGAACATAATCTTCTGTATTTAATAAATGCCAAAGTTTTTCCGCCCCGCGACGCGCTAGCGTATATTCAATATCGAGCGAACCGCGCAACTTAATAACATCTTCCGCGCTATACGGGCGCGTAATCCCTTTCCACCGTTCATCCAATTGCCAACTTTCTTCTAATTGTTTCACACGTTCTTCAAACATGCTCTCTCCCCCTTGTTTTTTATCGTAAACCCCTCTGTTTTCGTGCATATGACCCCCAAAAAAGTTGTGACGCTTTTTTCTCTATGTACGAGCTTTAATACGTCTCCCACCCTTCTTGTTATAATACACGATTTTCTTTCGACGTTTTTATTATATAACACAATTTTCAGAAAAGAAAGTATTTTTATGAATTTTTTCTAAAAAATTATCCCGCTTCTATTGTTTCTCTAAAAAGATGATTCGTTCTAAAATCGTTGGATGGCTGTAACGAAATAGTTTAACGATATATGGTGGGTGTACTTGACTTAAACTTGAACGCGTCAATTGTTGAAATGTCGAGATCGCCGCTTCTTTATTTTTCGTTAACTCAATCGCATACTTGTCCGCCGCATGTTCTTCGTAACGAGAAATGGCATTCATCGCAGGACTTGCCGCAAAACTTAATAGCGAAATCAACAGTAAAAACATCGGCAAAGATGCGAGGTCATTCCATTTTTCAATGCGACAAAGCGAGCCAAATCGTTTCATCATTCGTTTCATCCATCGATTCGTTAACAGCAATCCGATAAATGTGACAACAATGTATAACCCAATTCCCCAATAAATATGTTTCATGACGTAATGAGCCATTTCATGCGCCATAATAAATAAAATTTCATCTTCGCTTAACCGCTCAAGCGTCGTATCCCATAATACGATACGCGAGTTGCCGCCAATGCCCGTGACATACGCATTTAACGCATTTGTCTTTTCCGACATGTTTACTTCAAATACGTGTTCAGCCGGAATGTTCGCCTTTTCCGCTAGCGCTAAAATTTTTGCTTCTAGCTGTTTATTTTTCAACGGATAAAAATCGTTATAAAGCGGATCGATGAAAACAGGTTGAATAAACGTTAAAAAAAGTGTAAATGGAATCGAACAAAGCCACGCGTACACCCACCATCGTTTTTCGAATTTTTTCATGAGCGTATATAATACATAAACGATGACAACCATGATTACATAATTGACCCAAAAATCAATGAGCTCATCGCGCATCCAACTGGAGAACGTTTGGGTTGAAATGTTATACATTTTCGTGACGTAATAACTTGTGTAACTAAGCGGAAACGTAACAACTTGTACGAAAAGCGACAGCCAAAATACGTAAATTGCCGTTTGCATAAACCGACGTTTTGTCGTTGCCTCCGCCCATTGTTGAAAGCGCGCTGACAAACCAAACAACAACACAAAAATATAAATGACCCACTCATATGGAACAGATAAGAAAAATAAAAAGTTTTTTACTTCCGAAAACTGTTCAGCCAACATCAGTTCTTTTTTCGTTAAAAACGTTGCAGGATCTGCGCTTGTTCCTTTATATTGTGCTGGAATGGATGAGTCTGTCCATTGAAATAAGTAAAATGCGAAAAACAGCGCATATATCGCATACAAAAACAACGTCCAAAAAGCGATTTTTCTCATTACCCTTTCCCCCTTGTCCATGATTACTATTAGTTTAGTTTTTCATTTTCCATTTAGAACAACGAAAAAAATTCAAATAATTGTCACGTCCCATTCTCCTCATTGGCACGTTGATTATGTATGATGAAAGTGGGAGGGATATACGTTGAAAAAACTATATATCGGTTTTTTTAGCTTACTTGCACTTTGTATTGGCATAGGTATATTTTATTTTTCTTTTTACCGGCAAGAAAAAATGGAGTTTCCAAAAGACGTGACGATGGAAACCGCATGGGGAAAACCGTATGCATTCAACAACATGGAGCCGAAAGTGCGCCTATTGGAGTTTGTGTACACAAACTGCCCGGACATTTGTCCAAGTACGTCATTTCAAATGAAGCAGTTAAAAGAACGGCTTGAAAAAGATGGTTTATTTAAAACGAAAGTTGAATTTATTACAATTACGATCGATCCGAGACGCGACACACAACAAGTGATGCAAACGTATGCCAACATGTTCGGAGTAGAAAGTGATAATGAAGGATGGATTTTTTTACGAGGTAGTGAAGAGGATACAAAAAAAGTAGCGGACGCGTTTAACTTCCTATATCGCGATCCTGGAAACGGCATGCTTATTCATACAACACTCACATACTTTTTAGACGAAAACAACCGCGTTATCGACACATTCGGCATGGGCGAAAAAGGGTTTGACAAGGAAAATGTGTATAAACGCATAGTAAAAGAGGCGAAATAGCCTCTTTTTCATTGAAAAACCAACATCTTTCGACAATAATAGACATATATTCTATTTTTCTTTAAGGAGGGGCTTGGAATGGAAAAACATATACATATACCACATGCCCTGTTTACAAATGAACAGCTTTTGTTTAACGTCATGGACCAATTGTTTGATATCGTCTTTTTAATGAAAGTGGAAGAAGGGCCACGCTTTCGGTATGAACGTGTCAGTCCATCATCTCTCCATTTAGCGAGTTTAACAGAAAAAGATATCGGAAAATACATCGAAGATATATATGATCATCACGTTGCAAATCATTTAAATGAACAATATACAAAAGCATGGAAAACAAAATCGCTCGTTACCTTTCGCGATCGTATGAACGTAGAAGGAGTGCGTTTTGCGGAATCTACGTTAATTCCTGTTTTAAATGAAAACGGCGAAGTCACACATATTGTCGCATGTACGCGTGAAATTACCGACATATTGCAAAAAGAAGAGCAGCTAGAAGAAGCGCTTCAATTAATTGATTCTTTATTTACTCATTCACAAGAAGCATTTATTTTATTTGATTTATTCGGGCGAATCATTCGTATCAATAAAGAGGTAGAACATTTATTCGGATTGCAGAAAAAAGAACTTGTTGGAAAAACACTTTCCGAAGTCATCCCAGCGTATAAAGAAAATATCGAGCAAACATTAGCACGACTAAGCGAAGGAAAGCCGTTACATGCCATTCGTTTAACGCTGAAGACGAAAAACAACGACAACATATACGTTTCCGTCAATGCTTCTCCGCTGTTAGACAAAAACGGAAACATCATTGCAGGTTTTGCTAGTCTGTTGAATATTACAGATCTCATCCAAACACAAAAGCAATTAAAACAAAGCGAAAAGTTGCATCGTCACATTGTTGAAGCATTTCCTGATGCAATCATCATTTGTACAGACGATAAAATCACATACGCCAATTCCGTTGCCCTTCATATGTTTAAAACAGCGACGCTTGACGATTTAAAAAACAAACCAATTCAACAATGGATCAATACAGTCCAACAACCAACCATCACAGCAATAAATGGCGAAATGATCCCCGTACACATCGACGTACTCCCATTTCCATACGAACCGAAACGGACTGAATTGATGCTCATGAAACCAATCGAACCGATTGCCGCAAGTCAAAAAGATGAAACATATATAGAAAGAAACGAGTTTGTCGAAAAGTTAACCGATCTTCTTTTTGCACATGAAGGAGTCGCTATTCTTTTAATTGACGTATACCAATTTAAATTTATTAACAGCTTTCTCGGATATGAAAACGGCAACGAGCTATTAAAACAAATCGGTATCCGTCTTCATGAAACGATTGATACAAAAGTGATGTGGACAAGAATAAACGGTGACCAATTCATCATTGCCCTTTCGTATGAAAAACAAGACGAAGTGGGACAGCTTGCGCATACAATAAAAGAAACGCTTCAAGAACCTTACACCATCGGTAATCAATCGATTCGAATCGGGGTTCATATTGGCATTAGCTATGCATTCGACGCTCAATTGTGCGCAGAAACACTAATCAACAATGCTGAAAAAGCATTATATTTCGCAAAAATGGAAGGAACAAATATTATTAAGCCATACGAGCCGCATATGTCAAACGTTTTTACTCGAAAAATTCAACTTGAAAACGCCCTTTCATCAGCTGTAGAAAACGAAGAGCTTTTCTTACTTTATCAACCGAAAGTAAATTTCCATGCGTGCTCGTTTAGTGTAGAGGCGCTCGTTCGTTGGAAACATCCACAGTTTGGTTTTGTAAGCCCTGCAGAGTTTATTCCCATGGCAGAAGAAACGAATGCCATTTACGACATCGGAAAGTGGGTGTTACGCCAAGCATGTCGCGATCTTACCTTTTTACGTCAAAGTGTAGCTGGATGTATGAAAATCGCCATCAATTTATCCGCCAAACAATTTTCAGACGAACATCTCGTCGAAGATATTCAGCATATTTTACAAGAAGAGCGTTGTGACGCCTCATGCTTTATTTTCGAAATTACTGAAACAACGATTATTAAAAATCCTGAGCACGTCGTAAAAACGTTAGAACAGTTAAAGCAGCTTGGCTTTTCGATTGCGGTAGACGACTTTGGCGTCAGCTACTCGTCACTTGAATATTTAAATCGCTTCCCAATCGACGAAGTGAAAATTGACCGCTCGTTTATTCAAAACATCATAAACAATGAAAAAAGCAAAGAAATTGTCACCGCCATTATCTCTCTAGCGCATAATTTACAGTTAACTGTTACCGCTGAAGGAGTCGAGACAAAACAACAAGCACAATTTTTAATTGAAAAACAGTGCGAGCAACTGCAAGGTTTTTACTTTAGCCGACCCGTATCGCTCGAACAACTACCAAACACGATCGTATCATTACAACAAATGGTTAACACATTAAAATCCCCGATGTAACTCGGGGATTTTTTATACGAGCACCGCGCGATCGCTTGCAAATTGGCTGCCGCGAATGCGCTGAAACTCTTGAAGCAACGCTTCGACAGTGAGCTTTTTCTTTTCCTCTCCACTCGCTTCAAAAATAATTTGCCCACCGTCCATCATAATAAGCCGATTGCCTAATTGGACGGCTTGCTCCATATTGTGCGTCACCATTAATGTCGTTAAGCGATATTGTTCAACAATTTGTTTCGTTAAATTTGTAATGAGCTGGGCGCGCGCAGGGTCTAACGCTGCGGTATGTTCATCAAGAAGTAGCACATGCGGTTTCGTGAACGTCGCCATTAACAGCGACAACGCTTGCCGTTCTCCACCAGATAATAAGCCGACTTTGGCATGCAGACGATTTTCTAATCCAAGTTGAAGTGTAGCAAGCGTTTCTTTAAAAAATTCGCGCCGTTTTTTCGTTACCCCGAACTGTAACGTCCGTCTAACTGTTCGGTTATAAGCGATCGCTAAATTTTCTTCAATCGTCATATTTGGTGCCGTTCCCGCCATCGGATCTTGAAAGACGCGCCCAATATAACGCGCGCGATCATGTTCGCTCATCGTCGTCACGTCTTTCCCATCAATGACTACTTCTCCTGTATCTGGCGCAAGCCGCCCGGAAATGATGTTCATGAGCGTTGATTTTCCCGCCCCGTTACTGCCAATAATTGTTACAAAATCGCCCGGCTGAAGCGACAGCTCAATATGTTTTAGCGCCACTTTTTCATCGAGCGTTCCTTCGTTAAACACTTTCGTAATCTGCTTGAGTTGAAGCAACGGCTGCACCTCGCTTTCTCGCTTTCCGCTGTTTTTCCGCACGCGCTGCGACCATCTGCGGAACGACAAGCGCTAAAATGACGATCAAAGCAGTAATGAGCTTTACATCACCCGTTTCTAAAAATTGGACACGCAACGCGAGTGTAATGACAATGCGATATACGATCGCCCCTAAAATGACCGCAAGCGTCGCGCGCACAATCGTTTTTGCCCCAAACAGTGCTTCCCCGATAATGACGGACGCTAAACCGATCACGATCATTCCGATGCCCATGCCAATATCGCTAAAGCCGCTATATTGTGCAATTAACGCCCCTGAAAATGCGACAAGCGCATTTGACAAACCAAGCCCGATAATCGTTAGGCGATCCGTATTACCTGAAAAACTAGCAATCATTTTTTTATTGTCACCAACTGCCCGAAGCGCCAAACCGACTTCTGTTTTTAAAAATAAGTCGATCACTACTTTCACGATCGTAACTAACAGCACACCGAAGACGATAATCGCCCATGTTTTCGGAATAAAAGGAATAAACGTTGCCAAAGCTTGATCGAAACGTTGAAATGCTGTCGTAATGATCGTCATAACTGTTTCTTGTTGTAAAAGCGGAACGTTCGGTTTATCCATAATGCGCAAATTAATAGAATATAAAGCGATCATCATTAAAATACCTGACAATAACGGATTAATTTTCCCCTTCGTGTGCAAAAGCCCTGTCGCACATCCTGCTAAAAAGCCAGCGCCAAGCGCCGCAAGCGAGGCGATAAACGGATTGACGCCACCGACAATGAGGACGGAAGCGACAGCCGCTCCCGTCACAAAACTTCCGTCCACTGTCAAATCCGGAAAGTCTAAAATGCGAAACGATATATACACACCAAGCGCCATGAGCGCGTATAACAGTCCTGCTTCTACGGAACTAAACAATGCTGTAATCATACGATCCATCCTTTGCGTTATTCGATAAATTCCGCCATGCTATCCCATTCGCTGCGCCATGTGACACCCATCTCTTCCGCTGCTTTTTTGTTGATGACAAGCTTCAACTTTTGCGGATATTGTACCGGAAGTTCAGCCGGCTTTTTCTTTCCTTCTAAAATGTCCGCCGCCATCACACCTGCTTCATAGCCGATATCATAGTAGTCAAAACCGTATGCCGCAAAGCCGCCGCGCTTCACGGAATCCAACTCCCCAACAAAAAGCGGTAAATCTTGGTCGTTTGCCACTTGAATGACCGACTCAAGCGCAGACACGACGGTGTTGTCTGTAATGACGTAAAAACAATCCACTTTGCCAACTAACGATTCCGCCGCTTGCTTCACTTCCGCCGATGTCGACACCGACACAGGTACGATCGTTAAGTCGGTTCCTTCCATCGCTTTTTTCACCGCATCAATTTGAGCAACTGAGTTTTGCTCTCCCGCATTGTAAATCATACCGACGCGATTGCCATCAACGTATTGATCAATAAATTGCACCGTTTTCGGGATCGCATCTGGATGTGTATCCGTCGTCCCTGTCACATTCCCCCCCGGCTGTTCCATCGACTGCACAAGTTTCGCTCCAACCGGATCCGTCACAGACGTAAAGACGATTGGAATGTCTTTCGTTGCATTTAATGCGCCAAGCGCGCTCGGTGTCGAATTGGCGAAGATTAAATCGACACCATCTGCAACAAAGTTGTTGGCAATTGTTTGGTTATTGTTCATATCTCCTTGCGCAATTTGCACATCGTATTCCACTTTTAATCCTTTATCTTCAAGCGCCTTTTTAAATCCGTTAAACGCCGCATCGAGCGATGGATGTTCAACAATTTGCGTCACGCCGACTTTATACGTTTTTTCTTTTTCCCCACTCGCTTCTTTCGTTGTTTTCTCTCCGGAACATCCAGCAAGCACACTACCTGCAAGCAACAACGCTCCGCACGTTTTTAACCAATTCATTTGTATCCCCCTTACTTTTTTGCTGTTATGCTTTTATGCGTTAAATTATACAAATATATTTTCTAAATATCAAGCAAATTCTAAAAAAATAAATAAAAAACGGTGCTTACATCGCACCGCTTTGAGAGATGACTTGTTCTTTTAACGCGCGTCTTAAAATTTTTCCAGTCGTATTTTTTGGCAACTCTTCCAAAAATTCAATCGAACTTGGTACTTTATATTTCGCTAAATGCTCGCTACAATAAGCGATAAGCTGTTGTTCAGTTAGCTGTTTATTTTTGCTTACGACAAAACATTTGACCGCTTCTCCAAAATTCGGATCCGGTACACCAATCACTGCGGCCTCAACGACATCTGGGTGGCTGTAAAGCACTTCTTCCACTTCACGAGGATATACGTTATATCCTCCGACAATAATCATATCTTTTTTCCGATCAACAATATAAAAATACCCTTCTTCATCCATTTTCGCTAAGTCGCCTGTATATAGCCAGCCATCCCGAATCGTATGCGCTGTTTCTTCTGGCATTTTATAATATCCTTTCATCACATTCGGGCCCCGTACGATGAGTTCCCCTACTTCCCCAACAGGTACTTCTTCTCCTAATTCATTGACAATTTTATTTTCGACATTCATAATGCTCGTTCCGATCGAGCCTGGTTTGCGCGGACGATCGAGTGGATTAAAGCATGTCACCGGTGAGGCTTCTGACAAGCCGTACCCTTCAGAAACGATCACGTGAAATTTTTTTTCGAAATTTTTCAACAGCGCAACCGGCATCGATGCGCCGCCCGAAATACATAGACGAATGTGTGCGAAATCTTCTGCCTTGCCTTCTGGATATTGATATAAAAAGTTATACATCGTCGGCACACCTGCAAACACTGTCGCTTTTTGTTCACGTGATACTTTAAACACTTCTGCCGGACTAAATTTAGGAAGAATAAGCACCGTTCCACCGTTCATGAGTGGCGCATTGAGCGCAACCGTTAAACAAAATACATGAAACATCGGCAACGTCGCAATCACTCGGTCATCTTCATGAATTTTTAAATAATCCGCGACATCTTGGGCATTGCTGTATAAATTTTTATGTGTCAACATCGCTCCTTTCGGTTTTCCAGTCGTCCCTGATGTATATAAAATAACTGCCACATCATCATCGTCGAGTACTGGCCCATCGAACGGAACATCACCTATCGCAAGCACATTTGTAAACGATTTCATTTTTTCTGGCACAACAACGCCTTGTTCTTTTCCTTGTGGTGTTTCGCAAATGATGATGTGCTCGACATTTGGCAGAAGCCCATCAAGCTTCATCAGCGTCGGGATGACTAGATCAAGCGCAATGACAACTTTTACGTCGCCGTTCGTTAAAATGTAATGAATTTCATCAGGTGTGTAGATTGGATTAATTGGAATCACTGTCGCCCCTGTGCGCATCGCACCGTACAAACTGACGATAAAATACGGTGAATTACCTAACAATAGCGCCACATGATCCCCTTTGTTTACTCCGAGCTTTGCTAGCCCGCTCGCAAACTTCATGATCGCACCGTTCAATTCACCGTACGTTGCAGACGTTTGCTCAAACACATACGCCTCCTTTTCCGGCTTTTGCGATGCAATTTGCTGTAACCGTGAAACTAAATTCATCTTCCCCACCCCTTAGTGAATGAATGATCATTCATTTTAAAATTAAAAAAATTCTAAATGTATTATATTTTAAAATAAAAAAACAGGCAAGCAGGACACCAATTGTATTTTCAAAAATCACTACGACAAAAGCATCCGCTCGCCATCTTGCTTAATTCATCTCCGTTAAAACTGCTCGTTGTACGGGTGGGCAGTATGTTGCTGCAACATTTGTTTCATACAAATAATATTTTTTTCCATCTACCAATAACGTGTTCACATCGATCATTTCGCATTGCTTTCCTTCGTTTTTTAAATGTTGTACAACTGCATGCATAAAGCTGTTTTTATCAAAATACCTTTCATTTAATTCAATAACGATTTTACGTTTTGTATGAAAAAAATGACGAAACATTTCCATCCCTCCCTTTATCGTTGTTGTTTCGCGAAAAATAGCGCCATCAAACCGATCAAAAGAAACAACCATCCTCTAATCATTTCGAATGTGTCATAGTAAAAAAAAGATTTTATTATCACAATAAAACCATATATGAAAAATGGTACTCCAAGAAATAGAAAATACAAAAATCTTGTCTTATTCGTCATAGACCACCATCCTCTGTCTCATTCATATTTTACCATAAAATAAAAAAAAGGGGATCTCCCCTCAAAACGATAGTGAGCGCATTTGGCTATCTGTTGCCCGCAACAGTTCCCCCCATGTTCGATAACCGCGCATGCGAAATTGTTCTAATAGCTCAACGAATAAATACGCGGTCGTGAGCGCATCACCGATGGCGGAATGTCGGTCGTACATGCGCGTGCCGAACGCTTGGGCATAGCGCTCTAAATCACGCATATCATATGACGGTGCAATAAAACCAATTAAATCGAGCGTATCGATAAATGTCGGCTTGCGAAATTTTATTTTTTCACGGCGCAATTCGTGCTTCATCACAAACAAATCAAACGAAATGTAGTGACCAACAAAACATACACTTTGTTTTTGTTCAACAAACTGAAAAAATTGTTGCAACGCCTCAATAGCCGTCGGAGCGTCTTGTACTTTTTCGCTTGTAATATTCGTCAACTCGACGATAACGGATGGAATGTCGCGATTTGGGTTGACGTACGTATGAAACGTTTCGTCTTCAAGCACGGTCGTCCCTTTTACTTGCACCGCACCAATTTCAATTATTCGATCTACGGTTGCCACATTAAATCCCGTCGTCTCTGTATCAAAAACCGTAAAAACGATGTCATCAATCGGTGTTGATAACGGGATGTTATCGTTTAGTTTATAATCCATCGCCTTTCGTAAAAAAAACATCATCATCCCCCTCAAAAATGAGAAAATAATTGTGCCTGTAGTTGCTTTAACGTTTTTAAACTTAAAATCAGTTCATCTTTTTCACGCGTTGTCATCGTTGTAAACGACAAGACAGACGATGATTGTTTATTCGCTTTATAATGATTCCATTTGTGGCGAATGTAAATGGATAACACGTTTTCCGCCGCTTTTTGCACATCTTTCGCAAACGATGGCGATAACACTTGCTTCTCTTTTAGCTTTTCGATCCGTTCAAATGGTGTACCAGATACAATCCCATGAATTAACCCTAAAATTTGCACGCTATGGTGGTAAGGAAATAGCACTTCTTTTTTCATATCAATCGTTTTCCGTTCAAGTCCAAAAATCGAGCGAATCGGGCGATCAAGCGTTGGAATTTCATTTTGCCTTTCCATCTCAACAAGACGAAAAAAGAAGATTTTTGCCCGGTTTAACTGCCCCCGAATTTGTTGTTCAAACGTACGGTGCAAATCGATGTCCCCATATACAAATCGATATGAAAAAAAGTTTTGTGCTAACAACAAATTGTCGTTTGTCGCGTGAACCATCCATTCACGCAATCGGTCTCTCCACGTCTCTAGCGAACCGCGCCACGCTTCTTCACTCGCCATCATTTTCCCTTTGCATCGTTCATATCCCGCTCTCTCCATAAAATGAACGATCACCTCACCAAGTTTCGCAAAATACGAAACATGCTCGTCGCTTTCATACACAAGAAAATGGTCTTGATCGGTAAGTAAAAACTGCTCTCTCCGTCCACTTGATCCCATTTGGTAAAAGGCGAAGCGACACGGAGGATTTCCCACTTCGTTTAGCGCTAACGCCATGCAACGTAAGACGAGCCGATCGTATAGTTTCGTAATCATATTTAAACATTGGGCAATCGGTACTTGATCGCGCAACATCGTCGCCAACAACTCATAAATCGCCGTTTTTACTTTTGGCAACGTCTGTTCATCGGCATGATCAATTTGTTGAATCATCCGCATGATGCTTTCGTTTTTCTTCCTCATTAAGTCGGAAAACGTGACAATTCCTTGTACTTTTCCACCATCTACAACAGGCAAATGTTTTACCCCGCGTTCAATCATCATCGCAAGTGCATCATAATAATACGCAAATCGTGAAATCGTTGCGACGTCCTTCGTCATCACCCGTTCAACGACTGTATTATACGGAAGCGATTGTCCTAGCACACGCTCGACAAGATCCGTTTCTGTTAAAATTCCACATAACTTTTGTTCATCTGTCACGACGATCGAACTAATATGAGTGGCCGCCATTTTTTTCGCCGCTTCTTGCACAGTTGCGCTCGGCGGAAGGGTCACAACATCGCGAATCATTACATCCTGGACAGGAACAACAAACGATGTAGAATCACCAAATTTCCGCGCCTGCTTAATTTGTTCTGCAAGCGACACATACACATCTTTTAAACGGACACACGCCTGTGTAAGCAAATAATCATGCACGTTCGGATCATCCCACAACCGCGATAAGACAGAAAACGGAATAATTAACACTTCGCATCGTTCCGCTGCCCTGACGGCGACAAGCTCTTCTTTGCCTCCTTTGGATGCACCTAAAAAATCGGCTAAGCTTGAAAAACCGATCAGTCCCCCTTTTTGCACAACTTCAAGCACTTCATCATACCCTTCGTGCTCGACATACACTTCCGCCACCCCATCAAGCAACAACACAAGCCCTTTACGTTTCTCGTTTTTTCCTAAAATCGTATCGTCTTTTTCAAACGTTTTTCGTTCACATTGAACGATGAGTCGTTCAATTTCTTTTTGTGATAAACCACTAAATAATGGATGCACTCTATATCCCCTCCCTTATAAAAACGGCATCTGTATCACACAGATGCCGAACGTATTATCTCATCCACACTTGACCGTCTTTATACGTCATTTGCTCTGGATAACGAAGGTCATATACTTCTTCTTGTACAGATTGCGAAGGCTCTTTTGTCATTAACGAAACGACGATATTTGCTAACATGGCTGCAACCGCACCAAATACCCCTGCACCTGTATCAACAATACCCGCAATGGAAAAACCACCATACTTCGCCGCTAAAATGTAGCCTAGCGAGACGACAAGTCCAACAAGCATACCTGCAATGGCTCCTGCAGCGTTCGAACGTTTCCACCATACACCAAGTACAAGTGCTGGGAAGAATGTGCTTGCTGCAATAGCAAACGCCCATGCAACAATTTGTGTAATGACGCCTGGTGGGTTTAATGCTACTAAACCAGCTAATACCGTAGCAGCAACAATTGAAATGCGCGCAACGAGCAAACGATTTTGCTCTGATGCATTTGGACGTAAAATGCGATAGTAAATGTCATGAGCAAACGATGACGAAATAGCAATCATTAAGCCACCTGCTGTCGATAACGCTGCCGCCATCGCCCCAGCTGCTACTAAACCGATGACAAATACACCAAGGTTGGCGATTTCTGGCGTCGCCATAACGACGATATCATTGCTAATGACCATCTCTTGCCATTGTAAAATACCGTCGCCATTCGCATCAGCAATTTGCAATTTTCCTGTATTAATCCATTTTTCTGTCCAAGCTGGCAATTCGCTAATTTTTTGACCGACAACATTTTTAATTAAAATAAAGCGTGAAAACGCCGCATATGCAGGTGCTGATAAATAAAGTAAACCGATAAATAAAAGCGCCCATGCACCTGACCAACGTGCCGCTTTCATCGTTGATACCGTATAAAAGCGAACGATGACGTGCGGAAGACCAGCTGTGCCAGCCATTAATGTAAACATAAGTGCAAGGAACTGCCACTTACTACCTTTCAAAAATGGTTCTGCATACTGTGAAATACCTAATTGCTGATCTAACTCTTGAAACTGACCAACAATTTTTCCATAAGAAAGCCACGGAATTGGATTTCCTGTCAATTGAAGCGACATGAAAACGACCGGGATTAAGTAAGCGATAATTAAGATGATGTACTGCGCGACTTGCGTCCATGTGATTCCTTTCATTCCACCAAACGCTGCATAAAACGCAATTAACACAACACCAATCATCGTACCGACTTTTGCGTCTACTTCAAGCAAACGTCCAATAACAACTCCTGAACCAGAAAGCTGACCGATCGAATAAACGAACGAAATGATGATCGTACAAATCGCTGCAATTAAGCGAGCAGAATGGCTTTCAAAACGGTCTCCAATAAACTCTGGTACTGTATAACGACCGTATTTCCGCAGTTGTGGAGCAAGTAAAAACGTCAACAATAAGTATCCACCTGTCCACCCCATAATGTATGCAAGACCGTCATACCCTAACAACATAATTGTACCGGCCATACCGATAAATGACGCTGCGCTCATCCAATCTGCTGCGATCGCCATTCCGTTTGAAAACGGCGAAATACCACGACCTGCGACATAGAAATCAGACGTTTCTTTCGCTTTGTTATAAATGGCAATCCCAATATATAATGCAAATGACGCAATAATAATCGATAAAGACACGAGAAATTGTGTATCCATGATGCTCCCCCTTCCCCTTTGTTCTCTTAATGATCGAGCGCTTTTCCAGCGCTTAATTGTTCATTTTTCTCTTCGCTAATGCCGTATTTTTTATCAATGCTGTCGCTTACTTTTGCGTTAATAAACAACAAAATAATGAACGTGACTACTGCACCTTGTGCACCCATAAAATAATGGAACGGAAAGCCGTTGAATGTCATGGCTTTAAACGACTCCGCAAACATGACAACACCGAATGAAACAATAAACCAAATAATCAAGAAAATAACAATTAATCGCACACGTTCACGGAAGTATGAATCAGCTACTTTTTTATCAATTTGTTTCAAACAAACACACCCCCAAGTTAAAAATAAATTTGACCGTTTCAAAAAATGGAGCTGGGAACGTTATGACTTCAAATAAAAAGTAAGCGAAGACTGACAAGAATGGAATGAGTAAAAAGAAAGGTTTTTGCTTACGAAAAGCAACGTACAAGCTCACGATCGTAATCCCTAAGATGAGGTAAAACACAATCAAACAAATACCCCCTTTAATTTGTAAGCGTTATCATTTTATTTTAACACCCACCTCCTAACACGTGTTACTAAATTTTAAGAAAATTCTAACACAACCATATTATCTCTACTTTTCAATCTATCGTCAAGCATCTGTTTAAAAAATTTTCAAAATTTTTATTCTGTATTATAACAAATACAGCAAAAAGAATCTAACTGAAAAAGGCTAATCCCAAACTGTAAACATGTTTTGAGATTAGCCCCATCATCTCCATTTACTCTATAAAAGGAAATTTAATATCAAAAAAGTATAAAATAACAAGTATAGTAGTCAAAACAAGCGTTTGAATGCTGTCACGTTTAAGTAAAACGCGATGTGAAGGTTTACATTCTTGTTTTGATGTCCACCGATGCGTAACATAGGAAGAAAACAAAAACCAACAAAAAATAACTACATAACTAACTATTCCGTATTGCCACCACGTCATTTGAATCACCTAAATCCCAATTGTTTATTGGAATAAATTAAGTTAGAAACTCTATATGTTACTTCTCCTAAAAAACTATTATTAATTAAGAGCCTAGTTCGCCAATCCCCTGTCCTCATCGTCGAAGAATCGACGGTCAGCTTAGGGTTCAGTTTAATCTCTCCATTGTATTTTGAGGAATCAATCCACTTATCAGTTACGTAATATGTTTCTTGTGGATCGATCCATTCGAGTGTTACAATAAGCGGATGATTCATCTTGACTTTACAAACCCTTAGTACCAAGCTTAAACATATAAAAGAATCTGTTAAATAAAAGACTGCAGACCTAGCTTCTTCATCCCAAAAACGATATGTTGAAAAATCAATGATATCCATATGCTCCTGTATATCTGTATCGTTTCTACGGGAGACATATTTGTGAAATACAGAATATATCATTCCCTTTTCTTCGTACACATTCGGATTCAAAGGATCCAAGAAGTAGTTATTCCCCTTTAAACTGAAAAAATACTTGTCACCTTCTTCAAAATGACATTTTGTCTCCCATAAGCGCATTTCACAATTATATTCAAAAGGAAATTGAACAATTCCACCGTTAACAGCTTTATTTAAATTCAGTCCTTTTGCACACTCAGATAAATTTAAATACATGTGACTTAAAATTACCACCATCCCCTTTCCTGTCCAAGTCTAAACCCAAAATTAACTCCCACTCCAATCGCCGCCCCAACAACAGTACCTTTTGTAGTTGCAGTAACTACTGCTTTCCCGACACTTTGCACCGATTTATTTAGTGAAACACCAGTAATTTTACTGATATGAGCCATCTTTTTATTGTTATTAATAGTGTCTATGGCCGCATTGGCACCGTCCCGTGCTCCTCCTAAAGCCGCCGCTCCAATCGTGACAGGCCAAATTTGATCTTTAACTGTCTGTTTCGCAGCAGATTTTATATCTGACCACCAACTCGACATCCAAATCCCTCCCTGAAAACTTACTAATGTTGAATGATTAATAATATTTCACTTTTATTGTGTAATAATCTTGAATTAATGTTAAAAAAAAAAAAAAAAAAAAACGTCAATATTTTTTACAATAAAATTTATATAAATTAAAAAAATTCTATAAAAAATCTCCTTAAAACATTAATAAGGGCAGCGATTCGCTACCCTTCCCACGTCCATCTTGTCTTTGCTAATTGCACATCGCCGTGGAAAATCGTTTTTGCTTCGCTGACAAGCTGTTCGATGTTTCCGAAATGAGGCAAGTGCGTCAGTAGCAGCGTTTCAACGCCTGCATCGCGAGCGATTGTTGCCGCTTCCTCGCTCGTCATATGTCCTGCTTGTTTGGCGTTTTGTCCTGCGTAAAAGTTGCATTCACAAATGAGCAAATGGGCATGTTTCGCAAAAGGAACAAACTGCGGTAAATAGCTCGAATCCGCTGTATACACAACCGTTTTTCCTCCTGCTTCTATGCGCATCGCATAACAAATAGCTGGATGTTCAGTTTGCATAAACGAAATCGTAAACGGACCGATGTGAATCGTCTTATTCGGATCATATGCCACCGCTTTTGTCACTCCTTTATGCGCAAGGCGTGCGAATCCATCGCGATCGAGCGAATGACCGTAAATAGAAAGTTCCGGCAAATCGATACCTAAATTTTTCTTGATAAGCCACGCGTATTGAAGCGGGCCAATGTCTGCCACGTGATCGTGATGATAATGCGATACGATCACCGCATCAATTTGTTCAATATCCATGACGTTTTGCAGCTGCGCTAACGCTCCGCTTCCGCAATCGACTAACAAATGAAACCCATCATGTTCAAATAAATAACATGACGTTGCTTCATTTTTTTTCGGAAATGCACCCCAATAACCGATGACTGTCACCTTCATATGTATTCACCTTCCTGACAAAAATGTGTACAACTACACAATACCAAATTTCCGAACGAATTTCACACACATAAATGTTATAAAACAACTATTGACAAATGTATATCTGTTATAATACAATAGGATTAACAAAAACGAAGGGGCTGGGGAGTTATGTTAGAAAAAATGTCTGAATTTTATAAAAACTTACCACCAAAAACATGTTGCGAGTGTGGTAAAGAAATGGAAGAGCAACATGAATGCTATGGAAACATTTGCGTTCAATGTTTAAACGTCACTTGTTAAAGTAAAAAGCAGCCTGCGTGGCTGCTTTTTACTTTAACTTATATACACGTGCTTCATACGGTTTTAGCACGATCGTGTCAATGGATTCATTTTCATCAACTACATAGTTGCTGATGAGCAATTGTTTTTCCGTAAACGTGATGTGTGCTGGCAATTTAAATGTCGGTTGCTCGCTACTAAAGTTTGTAATGACAAGCAACTGTTCATTGTTGAACTTGCGCACGTATGCATAAATTTGTTCATCATCTTCAAGCAATAGCTCGTATGAACCGTACACGATAATTGGATGCTCTTTTCGAAGACGAATGAGCTTTTTATAATAATGGAACACCGAGTTTTCATCTTTCATCGCTTGCTCGACGTTAATGTCGCAGTAATTTGGATTGACGTTAATCCATGGGGTGCCTGTTGTAAATCCTGCATGTTCTGTCGCATCCCATTGCATCGGCGTACGTGCATTGTCGCGACCGCGATAATGAATCGCTTTTAATATTTTGTCTCGGTCATATCCTTTGTTTACTACAACATCGTTCCATAAATTAATCGTTTCGACATCGCGATAATATTCAATCGATGGAAAGGCAACATTCGTCATGCCGATTTCTTGACCTTGATAAATGTATGGCGTTCCTTGCATCATATGTAGCCATGTGGCTAACATTTTTGCGCTTTCCACACGATACGTTTTGTCGTCACCAAAACGAGAAACAGACCGTGGTTGATCGTGATTTTCTAAATAAAGTGAGTTCCACCCTTTTCCATGCAATTCAACTTGCCATTTGCTCATAATTTTTTTCAAATCGGTCAGCTTCCACGGCTGAATGTCCCATTTCCCAAGCGGGCTACCTGGCTTTGTATCAACATCCATGTGCTCGAATTGAAATAACATGTTCATGACGCCGTCTTGCTCGTTCGTAAACCGAATCGCATCGTCTGTCGTGACCATCGGTGTTTCACCGACCGTCATAATGTCGTATTTGCTTAACACTTTTTCTTTCATTTCACGCAAATAGTCCATTAATTTTGGACCGTTGACAAAATATTGCCCACCCCATTGATAACGGTCATTCGGATTCGTCACCGGAGCATCTGGCAATCCTTCCACTTTCGACAATAAATTAATCACGTCCATGCGGAATCCATCAATGCCACGGTCTAACCACCATGTCATCATGGTGAAAATTTGTTCGCGTACCTTTTCATTTTCCCAGTTTAAATCTGGTTGTTTTTTCGAAAATAAATGTAAATAATATTCTCCAGTCGCTTCGTCGTACTGCCATGCTGAACCGCTGAAAAACGATTGCCAATTGTTTGGCTCTTTTCCGTCTTTTCCTGGACGCCAAATGTAATAGTCGCGATACGGGTTATCTTTTGACTTGCGCGATTCGATAAACCAATGATGCTCATCAGACGTATGGTTGACGACTAAATCCATCACTAATTTCATGCCGCGTGCGTGCATTTGGGAAAGAAGCTCATCCCAATCAGCGAGCGTGCCGAACTCGTCCATAATGTCTTGATAGTCACTAATGTCATAACCGTTATCATCGTTCGGTGACTTATATACAGGCGATAACCAAACGACATCAACGCCAAGTTCTTGTAAATAATCTAATTTTTCGATAATACCTGTTAAATCGCCAATCCCATCCCCGTTCGAATCTTTAAAACTGCGCGGATAAATTTGATATACAACCGCTTCTTTCCACCATTGTTTCGTTTTTGGAATCGATTCCATTCCCTTTTCCCCTCTCCATTATTCTTTCACTGAACCAGACGTTAAACCAGACACAATGCGACGTTGGAATAATAATACCATAATGACGAGCGGAATGGTGACGATAACGGTCGCAGCTGAAATCTCACCCCACGGAATCGTATATTGTCCTTGGAACATCGCAATACCGACTGGCACCGTTTTATAATTTTCCGCAGTGTTGATGGTTAAAGCGAATAAAAATTCGTTCCAAGCCGCGATAAAAACAAGAATAGATGTCGTAAAAATACCCGGTACGGCTAATGGCAAAATGACTTTAAAATACGTTTGAAGCGGTGTTGCTCCGTCCATTTTTGCCGCTTCTTCTAAATCAAACGGAATTTTACGGAAAAACGTCACTAATAACCAAATCGAGAGTGGTAACGCAAACGTTGTATACGGAATAATTAATCCTAAATAACTATTTGTTAACCCAAACTTTTTCACAAACATATAAATTGGTGAAATTGTTGCGATTTGCGGAAACATGGATACCGATAACACAATACCGAGAATAACTGATTTTCCTTTAAAATCTAAACGGGCAATCGCATATGCCGCAAACGCTGCCACAAATACGGTATATACGGTTGTAATTGTCGCGATGACTGTACTGTTCCATAAATATTTTAAAAACGGATAATTGACAAAAACGGAAACGTAACTTTTTAACGTCGGATGGCTCGTAAACCAGTTAAACGCTTCTTCACCAAACAATTCACTTAACGGCTTAATGGAGCTTAATAAAATCCATAAAAATGGGAACATCACTAAAAAAACGAAAACAAATAAAAACACATAAAACAATGGACCGGCTTTCTTTTGCATCGTTGCACCTCCTATTTTCGGTCAGAAATGAGGTCAGCACCTAAAAACTTAATGTAAATCGTTGAGATGATCGCTACGCAAATAAAGACGATCACCGCTAACGCTGAACCGCCACCGAAGTTTGTTTGCGAGAACATGACTTTATACGCTAAAATCGAGATCGTTTCTGTCGAGTTCGCTGGTCCGCCGCCTGTTAAAACGAAAATTAAGTCAAATACCCGGAACGCATCAAGCGTACGGAACAAGAGCGCAACGAGAATGCTTGATTTTAAAAGTGGTAACGTAATTTTGACGAACTGTTGCCACTTTGTCGCACCGTCAATTGATGCCGCTTCGTATAGTGAGCTTGGGATCGTTTGCAATCCTGCAAGCAACAATAGCGCCATGTATGGAGTTGTTTTCCATACGTCAGAGAAAATAACAGCAAACATTGCTCCTGTACCCGTTGTTAATAGCTCACTCATATTATTAATAATACCAATATCTGCAAAATATTTTGCGACAATGCCGTTTTGTCCGTCATACAAAAACTTCCACATTAATGCTGATACTGCTGTTGGAATTGCCCATGGAATTAAAATGGTTGCCCGTACAAGTCCTCGGCCAAAAAATGCTTTATTAATTAATAAGGCAATCGCCAAGCCAAGCACTAATTCAATCGATACCGAAATGACTGTAAACACCGTCGTATTCCAAAGTGCTTTCCATAAACGAGCATCAGTAAAGTAGTTTTTATAATGTGCAAGACCGACAAAGTTCGGTTCAATGACTGCTCCGCTTAATCCGTTTGCAAGTCCTGTTAATTTATCTCCTTGCTTTAATTGACCGTTTTCGTTTAACGATTTTAACGTTTGTTTCGTGTCATTGATCGTTTTTATTAAATCTTCTGCCGCCTGTTCATCGATTGGAACAATTTTTATTTCTTCACTTGGCACTTCGAAATTGTTTAAAATTTCGTCTACTTGCTCATATCGTTTCGCTACTTCTTTATCGGCGCGAATTTCTTCATCCACTTGCTGCAACTGTTCTTGTAACGATGTCAGTTGCTCTTTTTCCTCGCCTGTCGCCTGTGTCATTTCTTGTTTTAATGTGCTCATTAAAAACGGATAACTTTCTAAATATCGTTCTAAGTTTAAGCTGTAATCGAGATGGAGAGAAGATTTTGCTGGATTGTTGAGACGATAGTCAAATAAACTGAAATAAAACGACTGAATAACCGGCCAAATCGCAACCGCCAAAATGAGCAAGAGCGATGGAGCAACAAGAATATAGGCTAAACGGCGCTCCGATTTTTTTTCGTTTTTCACTCGTTGTTCCCCCTTTATGCAAAGGATTTAGCCTTCAGCGCTCACATGAGGCTGAAGGCTAACGTGCAACTACTGCATCACTGCTTTAATTTCTTTTTCCATGTTCGCAACTGCTTCTTCAACTGTAATTTGTCCAGCAATGGCTTTTGATACGTTAATTTGAATAATTTCAGATACTTCTGGATAGTTTGGCACAACTGGACGTGGTACCGCTGCATTTAACCCATCAACGAAACCTTGTTCTGCAAAGAACGGATTCGCCTTCAATACTTCTTCATCTTTAAATAACGCTGGAAGCGTTGGCGCTAAACCACCATAGATCGCAGAAATTTTTTGACCTTCTGGACCGGTCATAAACTTCACAAATTCCCAAGCCGCTTCTTTATTTTTCGAATATGCGTTAATTGCTGTCATCCATCCACCTAATGCAGCTGCTGAACCTTTATCACCGGCAGGTAGTGGCGCAACGCCTACTTTATCAACAATTTTTGATTGCTCTGGATCGTTTGCTAACGCGTATTGATATGGCCAGTTGCGAATAAACGATGATTGCCCTTCAATAAACGCTGTATGAGACTCTGGCTCTGTAAATGTTGTAATGTTGCTTGGTACAACGTCAGATGTTGCAATTTCAACCATTTTCTTTAATCCTTTAATTGTTTCAGGGCTGTTGACGACAACGTTGTTGTTTTCATCAACGATTTTTCCACCGTATGCCGCAATAAATTCAATCGCGTTACATACTAATCCTTCGTATTGTTTTGCTTGCATTAAGTATCCGAATTGTGTGCCGCCTTTTCCTTTAAACTCACGTGCAGCCGCTAACAATTCATCCCATGTTTTCGGCACTTTATCTTCTGGCACGATATCTTTACGATAGAATAATAGTCCTGTGTCAATAAATTTCGGCATCGCCCATTGTTTTCCGTCGAAGTTTCCAGCTGCAAGCGCACCTTGGTTATATGTGCTTAAATCAATGCCGTCTTTTTCAATGAAACGATCAAGCGGGAGAACATATCCGGCTTGCGCAAATTCTGCTGGCCAAATCACGTCTAAATCCATCACATCAATTTCAGATGATTTTGCGTTTAACATTGTCACGTATGCATCGTGCTGCGCCCCTGTGTCTGAAGGCATTTCACGAAATTCGACATCAATGTTTGGATACTTTGCTTCAAACGCTTTCACGATTTCGTCTGTCGCTTTTGTTGCATCTTTACCACGAGCATAAACGATTTTTACAACTTCTTCCGATTTTTTTGCATCGTCTTTTTTGTCCGTCGTTTCTTTTTTGTCCGTGTCTTGACCGCCAGAACAAGCCGTTAAGCCAAGTGTAAGCGCTAACAACGCAGAAGAAAATTTTGTTGCCTTCTTCATGAAAAAATCCCCCTTTATTTAATAACTTGAAATGTATGTCAAGCTTCACTTTCATGAAGCTCGCTACCCACTGTCGATGCGCGCACAATCAGCTGAAGTGGAAATTCGTAAATTTCTTTTACTTCATATTTTTTTGTCTGAATTTTCTCAACAATAATATCCACCGCTTTTTGTGCCATTTGTTTGACTGGTTGATGTACAGTTGTAATTGTCGGATTCGTTAGCTCGGTAATCGCTTGATTGTCAAAGCCCACAACAGCTAAATCTTCAGGGATGCGATAGCCACATCTTAACGCTTCAGATATAATGCCAGCCGCCACTTCATCGCTTCCGGTAAATACAGCAGTCGGTCTCTCCGAAAGCGCCATCATTTGATGAAATACGCGCTTTCCATCCGCGATGTGAAACACATCACGAAACGCGTACCGTTCATCGAATATCATTTTATATTCTGCTAGCGCTTTTTTAAAACCGATTTCTCGCGATTGTGCGACATTGCTCCGATAGCCACCAGAACAATAAGCAATTTTCGTATGCCCGCGTTCAAGTAAATGTTTCGTTGCTATGTATCCCCCATACACTTGGTCGAGCCGAACGGTTGGAACGTTTGCACAGTCATCAAACTCATTACAAAGAACAATCGGCCCATACTGTAAAAAAGGTTTTAACTTTTTCCATTCATTTTGAATGGAAGCCAAAATAACCCCGTCAACTTGTTTCGTTTTCAATAAATTCATATAGTTTAATTCTTTTTCCGGCGAATAGCGAGTCTGACAAATAATAAGCTGGTAGCCATGTTCCGCTGCTGCGATTTCCGTCGCTTCTACAAGCTCACTAAAAAACGGATTTGTAATTCGCGGAATAAATAGCGCTAAAATACTTGTTTTTTGATTTCGCAAACTTCTCGCCGATGAATTAGGTACATATCCTAACTTTTCCATCGCTTCAAGCACGAGCTTTCGTTTCTCTTCTGACACGTACGGGTGATTGTTTATGACGCGCGAAATCGTCGTCCGTGAAAGCCCTGTTAGCTTGGCGACATCTTCAATCGTCGCCATCCTTCCATCCCCCTTATTTCAATTGAAAAGAAACGAATGAAATCGTTTTCATATTCATATTATACTTACATCGCCTTGTATATGCAAGTTAATTTTTTAAAAAATTTTTTATAAACAAAAAGCTCCCGAAGCATATTACGCTTCAGAAGCTTGTTCTACAATTGTTGTAAATTGGCGACGATGTTGGATTGTAAAATACGTTATCGTTCCCGCCATCATCACAACAATAAACATGAGCAACTTTCCGACGTTTTCCCACATAAACGAGAAGTCGCCGCTTGAAATGACCGCTTTTAATCCGAAAACAGAATATGTCATTGGAAGCCATGCGTTAAAATGTTGCAACGCACGTGGAATTAATTCAAGCGGAAACGTTCCGGCACTTGTTGTCAATTGTAAAATTAAGACGACAATCCCGATAAATCGCCCTGGGTCACCAAAAACAGTCACGAGAAATTGAATGACTGATAAAAAGGCAATGCTTGTCACCACGCTAAATAAAATGAATAACGAAACGCTTTTCACTTGTAAATCGAGCCCAAAAAGCAATACGCTATCGGCAAGGAGTGCTTGTAACACACCTACACCAATGAGTACACCAAATTTCGCAAAAAACCATTGAAACGGTGAGCGTGGCACCCCAGCTGGTTCACGGAGTGGAAAGACGATCGAAAGTAAAAGCGCCCCAACAAACAATCCTAATGACAAGAAATATGGTGTAAATCCTGTTCCGTAGTTTGGCACTTCATTGATTCTTTCATTTTTTACTTTCACCGGTTCAGCAAACATGTTATATACGTCTTCGTTTGCTTTGACGTCGCTTGCTTTTTTGGCACCTTCATTTAATTTATCTGCTAGTTCTCCTGAACCATCCGAAAGCTGATTCATTCCATCTTGTAATTTTTCTGTACCATTCGTTAGTTCATTCATTCCGTTCGCTAATTGTTGTGCACCATCCGCTAACCGATGCGCACCGTCTTGCAGTTGGTCGCCTCCATTCGCAAGAGTCTGCAAACCAGAAGTAAGTGTTTGACTACCATTTGCTAGTTTCGCTGTTCCTTGCTCCGCTTCTTGCATTTTTTCATGTAACGTATTCATGCCCGAAACAATCTGTTCTTGCCCGTTCACTAACGCATTTGCCCCATCAGCGAGTTGTTGTTGCCCAGCAAGCAGTTGGTTTACGCCGCTATCAAGAGCCGTATGCCCTTCATGTAGCTTCTTTGCCCCTTCGCTTAAAGACGTCGCCCCTGCTTGTAACGCTTGAGCACCATCATTTAACTGTGCAACACCTGTTTCTACTTGTTTGCTTCCTAGTGATAATCGCTCAACATTTTGTTTGAACTGCTCATATACGGCTTTTTGCATCGGGTCTGACGTTTGCGCAATAAGCGCATCAAGTTGTGCAGCTAACTGCTCTAACCCACCTGTCACTTGTGTTGCACCTGTTTGAACTTGCGACGCTCCTTGTCGCCACTTGGCAAGCGACGTAGCTAATTTTTCCGCTCCGCCACTTAATTGTTCTGAACCTTGTAAAAGCTGTGGCATACGAGCATCGAGTGCTTTCATTCCTTCAAGCACACGATGTGCACCTGAAGCCAGTTTCGTTGTCCCTTCTTTTGTTTGCTGTGCTCCCGCAAGCAATTGTCCTTGCCCATCTACCATGCGCTTCATCCCGTCATGAAGCGTTTGAACACCAGTTTGAACTTGCATTGAACCGTCAGCCGCCTGATGCAAGCCGTTCGTAAATGTAATGGATTTTTCTGCAAGCGTTTCTAAATGGCGATACAATTCATCGGAGCCATCTTGCGCTTTTTTCATTCCATCATATAGCTTATTCGTTCCTTCTTTTGCATCCATCAGTCCGTCATGCAATTGTTTTGCTCCGTCGCTCGCCTTCGTTAATCCATCTGCCAACGTTTTTACGCTCTCAAACATGTTTTCGGCATACGTTTCAGTTAATGTTTTTGCTACTTCTGTTTTAATTCTTTCAACCGCTGTTCCACCGATTTGGGCAGATAAAAAGTTAAATCCTTCATTTGGCTTGTAAATAAGTTGAAGCTTTTTCGGATGATTATCTTGTAACGTCGTTGCGTTTTTTGAAAAATCTTCTGGAATTTCAATAAGCATATAATATCGTTGTTCTTTTAATCCTTTTTCCCCTTCACGTTGGCTTACAAAATGCCAATCAAATTGTTTTTTTTCTTTTAACTTGTCAACGAGATCGTCACCAATATGAAGTTCTTCCCCTTCAAATGTCGCGCCTTTGTCATGATTGACAACAGCGACAGGTAAATCGTCTAAATGATCGTACGGATCCCAAAACGCCCATAAAAACATACCACTATATAAAAGCGGGATAAATAAGACAGCGATAACCGGAATAAGCACTTTCCGATTGGACGTGACCGCTTTAATTTCTTGCATCAATAATCGGAATGTATGCATATGCTCAACCCCCTTTTTAAAAATATTGACCAATTTGTTCATTTAGTCATTTCTTGCAAAAAAGAGAAGGATCATCATCGAGATAATCCTTTTAATAAATACAAATCAAACAGTTCAGCCATTTTTTGTTGCGGTAATGGTTCATGTTCTTTTTCCCAATCAACGTTTAAAGCAATATACATTTTAAACATTAAAAATGCTGTTAATTCGGGATCACACGAACGGATTTCCCCTTTTGCCATCGCCTCTTCTATTTTTTCACGAACGTAAGCAATCATTTCACGATCAAGCCGCTTCATCACATCACGTACAGCTGGCGTGCCGATATCACGCACTTCTTGTAACAGCTTGATCGTCAATTCATGCTCTTTGCGAAACGTAAAAATACGTTGCAAAGCACGTTGTACATTTTCTTTAAACGATAAATGTTGATCAATTGCCGCATCTGCCTCATGCTTGATTTCAGAAATAATCGAAGAAACGATTTCTTCTAACAGTTCTTCTTTGCTTTTGAAAAACGTATAAATCGTCCCTTTACCGACATTCGCCATTTTCGCCACTTGATCCATCGTCGTCGCTTTATAACCAAAAAGCGAAAACGACTTCGTTGCCGCTTCAATAATTTGTTTTCTTTTTTCTGACATAGGCGTTCATCCTTTATTTTGACTAAATGAACATTTTGGTCATTTCGTTTTACATCTTATCATAATGGACATATGTTTGCAAGAAAAAAAGGTGCCTAATATTATAATGACACCTTTTCTTTCGTATAAGCTAAATAATGTAACACTTTTTTTACCGCTTCTTCTCCTTGATCGATACAATCTGGAAGCCCAAGACCTTCATACGAACTTCCTGCTAAAAAGACGCCTGGAAGATATTGTTGCATATCTTGTTTCACGCGCTCCATTCGTTCACGATGACCGACCGTGTATTGCGGCATCGATTGTTTCCAGCGCGTCACAATCGAAAACATCGGATTCATCGTCATATTCATCACTTTATTCAAATCGTCCATCACGACTTGGACGATATCGTCGTCTGTTTGATCAACAATCGCTTCATCACCAGGTCGACCGACGTAACAACGCAACAAAACGTACCCTTCTGGTGTCGTATGTGGCCATTTTTTATGCGTCCACGTACATGCGGTAATCGTATAGTCGCTATCGCGTGAGACGACAAACCCTGTCCCGTTCATATCTTTCGCTACCGCTTCTTTCGGAAACGCTAATGCGACCGTTGCAACAGACGTAGATGGCATCGTTTCAAAAGAAGAAAACATCGTTTCATTTGGAAAAAGCGATGTCAATGATTGGTGCGGAACAGCAATAATGACGCTATCCGCCTCTTTTTTCGCCCCGTTGCTTAACGTTAAAACGTAGCGCTCACCGACTTTTTCAATACGATCAACACGTATCCCTTTATGCACCGTTCCTTTTTCTAGCTTTTGCTCTATCGCATCAACGAGAGACGACAATCCTGTTTTTAACGTTTGAAAAATGCCTTTGTCGCTTTTTTGCTTCGTTTTTTGTTTCGGCATCGACCGCTTCATTCCTAACACAAGACTTCCGTGTTTTTGCTCTAAATGGAAATACTGTGGGAACGTCGCCATTAAACTGAGCTGGTCAATATCTCCTGCATAAATACCTGATAGTAAAGGTTCAATGAGACGATCAACAACTTCATTGCCGAGGCGACGACGGAAAAATTGTCCGAGCGATACGTCTCCTTGCGCTTTTAACGGTGGCAAAACAAAGTCAGCTGCTGCGCGCAGTTTACCAAACGGAGAAAAGAGACGCGTCATGGCAAACGGTGCGATTTTTGTCGGAATACCCATCACCGCACCACCTGGAATTGGATGAAGCGTTCGATTGACAAGAATGTACGATTGACCGGCCGTATTATGCACGAGCTCTTTTTCAAGTCCGACTTCGTGAATGAGGCGTGAGGCGCTCATTTTTCGTGCCAAAAAAGAATCTGGCCCTCGTTCAATGATAAATCCGTCGCGATAAACGGTTTGTACTTTCCCTCCCAGTCGATGGCTCGCTTCAATTAATTCACAGGAAATTGGCAGCTGCTTTTCATGTGCCTCTTTTTGCAAATAATACGCTGCCGTTAATCCTGTCATACCACCGCCAATAATGACGACTTTCTTTTTCATAATGATCCGCCTTCTTTACGTAAATGGTTTAACACAACGGTTGCAAGGGCGTCAATAAACTGCGGATGCGCATTTGGCATCGCCGGACGATAGTAACTCACACCAAGTTCGTCCGTTACTTGCTTACATTCAATGTCGTTATCGTACAACACTTCTAAATGGTCAGCGACAAAGCCAGCTGGAACATATACAAAAGCCTCGTAGCCCTTTTCTTCGTATAGTTGTCGCGTTAAATCTTGCACATCAGGACCTAACCACGGTTCTGGCGTATTTCCTGCACTTTGCCAACCAGTGACGTATTCCGAAACACCTGCTTCTTTTGCAATGAAATCGGCTGTTTCTTGTAGTTGTTTTGGGTACGGATCCCCCATCGCGATAATCTTTTCAGGCAAGCTGTGGGCTGAAACGATCAACACCGCTTTTTCCCGCTCTCGTTCAGTCATCGAAGCGTACGTTTCTTTTACTCGCTCGGCCCAATATTGAATAAATTTCGGTTCAGTATACCAACTTTCCACACATGTCAATTTCGGTCCGCCTAAGCGAGCCGCTTCTTCTTTCGCCCGTCCGTTGTATGATTTCACACTAAATGTCGAAAAATGCGGGGCTAATACGATCGAAACCGCTTCCTCTATTCCGTCTTCATACATTTGTCGAACGGCATCTTCAACGAACGGTTCAATATGCTTCAATCCTAAATACATGCGAAATTCAATATCATCCTGCACTTCATTCAGTCGCTCGGCAAGCTTTTCCGCTTGTTGTTTTGTAATGGCTGCAAGCGGGGAAATGCCTCCAATTGCTTCATAGCGTTCGCGAAGATCTGCTAGCATCTCTTCCGACGGTTTGCGGCCATGTCGAATATGTGTATAATATCTCTCCAAATCTTCTTCTTTATATGGCGTGCCATATGCCATAACAAGCAATCCCATGACTTTTTTTGACATCGTTTATTCATCCTTTTCTTTTTGCTGAATAATCGTGAATAAATGCTGTAAGTCGTTTTAACGTCTCCGGCTTGATTTGTGGGAAAATGCCGTGCCCTAAGTTAAATACGTATCCACCTTCATGCGCCATGCCTTCATCTAAAATTTGTTTAACGCGCTCTTCAATGACTTCCCATGGGGCGAGCAATACAGCTGGATCTAAATTGCCTTGTAGCGCTTTTGTAAGCCCCATCTCGCGCGCTTCACGAATCGATAAGCGCCAATCTAAGCCGACAACGTCAAGCGGTAAGTCATGCCATTCTTTCGCTAAATGGCTCGCTCCAACGCCGAACATAATAAGCGGAACGTTTTCGTCGCGAAGCGCTGTAAAAATACGCTCCATCGTCGGTTTAATGAAATAACGATAATCTGCGACGTTCACCGCCCCAACCCATGAGTCGAAAATTTGAATGGCGCTTGCGCCGGCGCGAATTTGCGCTTTCACGTAGCGAATCGTCATGTCTGCTAGCTTATCCATCAAGGCAAACCATGCTTTTGGCTCGGCATACATGAAAGCTTTCGTTTTATTATAGTTTTTCGACGGTCCACCTTCAATCATATAGCTTGCTAAAGTAAACGGCGCACCAGAAAAACCAATAAGTGGAACAGTCAGTTGTTCTTTCGTCAATAGACGAATCGTTTCAAGCACATACGGCACATCGCTTTCTGGATCAATCTCCCCAAGACGCTCGACATCCGCAAGCGAGCGAATCGGATTGTCAATCACTGGTCCAATGCCCGCTTTAATATCGACGTCGACACCGATCGCTGGAAGCGGTGACATAATATCTTTATAAAGAATGGCCGCATCGACGTTATATTGTTCGACAGGCAAACGTGTGACATATGCGCATAACTCCGGCTGATGTGTAATTTCAAAAAGTGAATATTTTTCTTTTAACGCACGATATTCTGGCTGCGAACGCCCTGCTTGTCTCATATACCACACCGGGACGTATTCCGTTGCTTCTCCGCGACAGGCACGTAAAAATGTATCGTTTTTAATCATTATGTCCATCCTTTCTCGTTATGTAATCGCTTCTATTATAAGTGTAGCGAAATTGCTCATTTGTTTCCACTAACACAACTATACCGATTTTTTCACCGTCTGGGTAGTAATAATGCGCAACGTTCATGAAATCGCCAAGAAGAAAAGAAAGTGGTAAAATATGAGTAGTGAATGGAAGGAGATGATATGGATGTACATATTTATGACAAATGGCACAATCGACTATTTGCAACGACTGCGTAGCCAATATGCAAATGAACATATGTTGCTTGTATACGATGAAGATCATGGCATGCTTATCCATGAAACGGAAGGAACAAGCGTTTTTCATGAGCCCCGTCCATACGAAGTGCTAGATGCAGTTGGTCCGTTAGGTGGATCATTCGTTGTTTGCAATAATATTCCTGTTACTGATGAAGGAAGGCCGTTATTTGAACATCGTTTTCAACAACGTGCGCGCTTAATCGAAAAAGAACCTGGATTTGTCTCCATTCGCGTGTTACGTCCGTTAAAAAGCGACACATACGTCATTATGACGACGTGGGAAAATGAAAGCGCCTTTCGTCGTTGGCAACAGTCCAAAGCTTACGAAAAAGCACATGAAAAACGTGGCACAGAAAAAGGAATTGACCAACAACGATCCATTTTTCCACGTCCGTCATATGTGACAACATACACCGTCATAAAAGAAGGCTGACGTTTTGTCAGCCTTTTACCCGTTCCAAGCATTCATGCCGCCACGTACATTCACGACACGCTTAAATCCATTTTTCGCTAATATTTTGGCCGCTTGATTGCTGCGCATGCCACTTTGACAAATAACGATCGTCTCTTTTTCACGATCGAGCTCATGTAGTTTATCAGCCAATTGATGAAGCGGAATGTTTTTAAATTGGCGAATGTTGCGCGCACGATATTCTGCTGGTGTGCGTACATCAATAAATTGACGGTCTTTCGTTTGTTTTAATTTTTCTTTTAACTCATCTGGTGTAATATGTTCTACACCTTTTGTTGGTAACATTTTTGTTGCTACAAAATAAATAAGCAAAATAATTAGAACAACATTGATCCATGTGCCCATGTATTCTCCTCCTAAATACGTATATGGGTATATTAACCCGTTTTCGATGATTTGTCAACGATGGTATAATGGTAAAAAACAGAAGGAGCGGTGCGTGTGAAAACATTACTATTTGCAAAGCTTGACGAATATTACAACGAAATGGTTACGATTCGTCGCCATTTGCATCAATATCCTGAACTGTCGTTTCAAGAGTATAAAACAGCAACGTATATTGCAAATTACTACGAACAGCTTGGCATTCCTGTGCGAACAAATGTCGGAGGAAACGGGGTAGTTGCAACGATTCAAGGTCAACCAGGCGGAAAAACGGTTGCGCTTCGAGCGGATTTTGATGCTCTTCCGATCCAAGATGAAAAAGATGTGCCATATAAATCAACAATGCCGGGTGTCATGCACGCATGTGGACACGATGGTCATACTGCCACACTACTTGTTCTTGCCAAAGCGCTTTATGAATTACGCGAACATTGGTGCGGCACGATCGTTTGCATTCATCAACATGCAGAAGAATATGCGCCGGGTGGGGCAAAAGCGATGATTGAAGATGGTTGTTTAGAAGGAGTGGATGCAATTTTCGGCACACATTTATGGGCAACAGAGCCGACAGGCGTCATTCAATATCGTATGGGACCGATCATGGCAGCGGCAGACCGCTTTCAAATCATCATTCAAGGTTCTGGTGGCCACGGAGCAGAGCCACACAAAACAAAAGATGCGATCGTTACGGCATCACAGCTAGTGTTACATTTACAACAAATCGTCAGCCGTCGCGTCAATCCGCTTGAACCTGCTGTTGTTTCTATTGGCTCATTCGTTTCCGACAATGCATTTAACGTCATTGCCGATCGTGCTACGTTAGTCGGGACGGTACGGACGTTTTCGGAACAAGTACGTGACGACATTGAACGAGAAATTGAACAAATTGTTAAAGGTACATGTATCGCCAACGGTTGTACATACGAATACACATATATGCGCGGCTATCCACCTGTTGTGAATCATGAGGACGAAACGAAATTTCTCGTCTCCGTCGCCCGTGAAATCGAAGAGGTAACCGATGTAGTCGAAATTCATCCGCATATGGGCGGTGAAGATTTCGCCTATTATTTACAACATGTAAAAGGAACGTTTTTCTTTACAGGGGCAAAAGCAAAAATGACAACCGCTGCCTTTCCGCATCATCATCCGAAATTTGATTTTGATGAACGCGCAATGCTTATCGCGGCGAAAACGCTCGGTCTTACAGCCATTCAATATATGGACAAATGAGAGAAGCGGCTCAAGCCTCTTCTCTCATTTTTCTTACATAAAGCATCATCGCTATGTAACATGCTAAAACAATAAAAAGCGTCAGTAGCATAGGGAAAACACCATGAGCTATATATGCAACGATAGCGAAAATAAGCGCCTGGTTCATTCCAATAGTAAATAACACACGCATAAATGACCGATGCGCCTCAACGGATGACAACGGATAAAGGAAGAGCAGTGGATGCCCTCGATGGTACGAACGAAGCGAAAGTAATTGAACAGCCGTCGCATACGAACATAAAAGGGCAAACCACTCCACACCGCGAGGCAATGTAAAAATGAAGACACTGCCGATTGCTGTCAAGCGAACGAACAAACCAAAATAGTCACCGGCACGAAAAAATGTACGCACATACAAATACGTATACGGTCGCATATACAAATACGTATACGGTCGCATATACAAACGATCGAGCAAATGGAAAACGAAACGAAGCCACATTCGTTTTTTTACCGTATGTTTCATGTGAGGCACATCAACAAACGCGTAAACGAGCCGATAAAATGTTTGCATTCGTCGCCGTTCTTCGGCAAGCAACTGTTCCCATTGAAGTCCAACTTTTTTTCCTCTACGCTCTACATGTAACGCAATAATAATCATAAGTAAAATAATGACCGCTATAAATCCGTATTGCTTCACAAGTAAGAAATAAAAAAACAACACGTTCATGAAAAAACGAACGAACAACGAAAAGAGATGGCGCCCTATTCGAGCATCTTCATTCCATTGAATGAACATATTCCACCCTTTTAACGCCATCGTCGCAATGATGACAACCAAAGGTGACTGCTCCGAAAACTTTAAATGGAGTGGAAGAAACATAACGAATACAATGAATGAAACATACAAATGAACGAAAAAGCTATATATGCTTGCGCGCCAAAAATACGGACGGAGCTGTTGCTCTAATGGAAGAAGAAACACCGCATCCGCTTCTTTTAATAACGTGCGCACCCTGCTTTGTGTGCTAAATAAAGCAAATATAAATGAAGCGATTACAGCATATGGAAACGATATGAGCTCATCGACCGCTCGCTTATAAACAACAGCCCCTACTCCTATCCCGATAAACAAGACGAGCAATAAATGGTCATTAAACATATATCGGCCATATCGTCTTACTTCTGCTACATAAGCAATAAACCGCTTTTTCCATAACTGTTTTCCATCAATCATCGTTCGTCTCTTCCTTCGTTAATTCGATATATATATCATCGAGCGTTGCATGAGGCATATGTAGCTGTTCTTGAAGCATCGGTAATGATCCCGCCGCTTTCACTTGCCCGTTATGCAAAATGACAAACGAATCGCAATATCGCTCTGCTGTCGCTAAAATGTGCGTCGACATCAAAATACCCGCTCCTTGCTTTTTTCGTTCATCAATAAGTTGCAGCAATGCTTGAATGGCGAGCGGATCTAATCCAACAAACGGTTCATCAATTATGTAAAGCGGAACGTCCACTAAAAAAGCGCACATAATCATCACTTTTTGTTTCATTCCTTTGGAAAAAAAAGCAGGGAACGCACCTAATTTGTTCTCAAGTCGAAACGCCTTTAGCAGTTTAGGTACACGTTGTTCATATTCCTCATCACGTACACCGTACGCCATGGCGGTCAGACGCAAATGTTCTTCTAGCGTTAATTCTTCGTACAAAGCAGGCATTTCTGGAATGTATGTAAATTGTGCACGATATTGTGTTGGATCGTCTCGAAACGTCATTCCGTTCATCGTAATTGTCCCTTTGCGCGGTTGCATCAATCCGATAATATGTTTAATCGTCGTGCTTTTTCCTGCTCCATTTAACCCGATTAATGCAACAATCTCCCCTTCATGTACAGTAAACGATACGTCATCTAAAATGTTTTGTTTCGTATAACCTCCAAATATGTGTTGGACTTGTAATAGTGCCATCATCGCTTCCCTTTCGTATATGATTATTTTTTATTTTAACAAATGAATAACGAAAAGAAAAACGGGTTATGATAAGTAGCGAAGAGGGACAAACAAGTAGTAAGTCGCAGTGAGCAACAAAGCAAGTTCAAGAACACGATGAAATGAGGTGTCTACGGGCCGCACATTAGCTAGCCTGTAACAACGAAAACACTCCCTGAAAAGGGGATGGTCATCTTGAACAACGTCATACTCACGAACGCGTAACTGACTCTACTCGTAAATGAGGTGTTCCCAAAAGACACGTAATCATGAAGCTCCCTCTTCAACGGGCAGGATGCGATGCGCATCCTGCTCTTTCCGTTTTCCGAAACGACAATTGTGTGGTAAAATAAAGACAAAATGGAAAGAAAGGTGGCGTCATCATGAGCGACTGTATTTTTTGTAAAATTATAAACGGGGACATCCCTTGTGCAAAAGTATTTGAAAATGACCATGTCATCGCCTTTTTAGACATTAGTCAAGTGACGAAAGGACATACGCTTGTCGTACCGAAAGTACATAAAGAAAACATTTACGAGTTAACATCGGAAATAGCTCAACGTGTATTTGAAGTTGTTCCTACAATCGCTCATGCGATTCGCGAACAGTTTTCACCAGAAGGCGTCAATATTTTAAGCAATAACGGAGAAATCGCAGGCCAAACGGTGTTCCATTATCACATGCACATTATTCCACGATATGGTAAAGGGGATGGATTTGGAGCCGTATGGAAATCACATCAAAGCGACTATACATTTGATGACTTGCAACATATTGCCGCACAAATTAAACAATCGTTATAAAGAGAAGGTGTCCGCATAGGACACCTTCTTTCGTCGTTATTACTCGCTCTTTAACGCATCTTTTAACGATTTATCTTTAATGTCTACATTTGCTTCTTTCATCAGTTTGTCAAGCTTCGATTGTACTTTCGATGTATCGAGCTTGCTTTTCTTTACTTCATATTCAATTTCTTCTTTCATTTCGTCAAATGACTTTTTCTTTTCTTTATCTGTTACTTTAATAATATGGTAACCAAATTGCGTTTTCACTGGATCACTAATTTCACCAACATTTAGCGCATACGCTGCCTTTTCAAACTCTTCGACCATTTTTCCAGGTCCGAACCAGCCTAAATCGCCACCTTTTTGTGCCGAACCTGTATCTTTCGAATATTCTTTGGCTAATTTCGCGAAATCTTCTCCTTTTTCTAGCTTCGCTTTAATTTCTTTTGCTGTCTTTTCATCTTCGACTAAAATGTGGCTTGCTTTCACTTTCGGCTTATACTCATTGTAATATTTTTTCAACTCTTCATCCGACACTTTAATATCTTCCATTGCTGCTTTTTGGCGCAACAAATCAAGTTTGACCATATCTCGAATGGCTTCTTCTCCATTTTGTTGCACCGCTAAATCATATTGAACACCATACATCTCTTTTAAATTCTCGATTTCCTTATTTAGCTCTTCATCCGTTACTTTAAATTTTTTACTTAACACTTTCTCATGTACGAGATCGCGTAAGACGTCTTTGCCGTAACGTTCTTTCATTTCGTTATACAATTCTTCCTTTGTAATGTTGCCTTCCTTCGTTTCGACGACAACGTCCGATCCGTTATTACAAGCCGAAAGCGCAAGCATCGCTGCTGCCGACATGGCAACTGTCCATTTTTTCATTCTCCCACAACTCCTATCTATAAATGTACACAAAACATACTATACCATATTTTTTCCGAAAGCTAAAATAAAGCACGTATGCGCCCATACCATTTAACCTCTAGTGACATACAATACATTGTCAAAGCGTCGCAACGCCTTCATATACGAAAGGAGGTGTCGTCTATGGGTGCAGGAGTAGGATATGCAAACGGATTTGCGTTAATCGTTGTGTTGTTTATTTTATTAATTATTGTTGGTGCCGCTTGGTTATACTAAACGAAAGAAAGCTGACAGGGACACTGTCAGCTTTTTTACGCAAACAACACTTCGATGTAGGAAGAAATAAGTAAAATGGTAATAAGGACATTAATTGTACGAAATACTTTCGGCTGTTTCTCTTCAGGAATTTCTTTTTGAATACAAAGAGCATTTGTTAGCTGATTAATAATGAAAAGTACAACCGTCGCAAGGGGTATAAAATAAAGCGCCAAACCGGTCCCCTCCTGTTTTTATGTATTTACTCCCCTACTTTACAACGATTTTTTCGATAAATCAATAATGGACATTTCATTTGCACAACTATTCCTGTAAAATAATACACATAAGTACATTAAAGGAGTTTCGAAAGATGAGCATTGAACAACGCATTGAAAAACTCGAATATTATTGTTCACTCATGTTGAACATGATTACACCGGAAAAAAAGCCATTTTACGCGCTTGTCATTCGTTACGGCTTAACAAAAGAGGAAGTGGAAAGTATATTACACCTTTGTGAACAATTAAGTGAGCAATATAAACAACAAAAAGAGGAAGGTTTCGTCATCTTCACCTCGCTTTTTACACAGTTTGCGAGTGCGCTTCATCCGAACCTTCCACTTGCCGAGACGATTAACGCGTTAAAACAACAACAGCTATTCGTTCCGCTTATGACAGAGTTTCAACGTTTATTACATACGCTCAACGAATGAAGCTACTTCTTCTTTTTGCTCATCTTTCTTTTTTAACTTCCCATGTTCTTCAACAAACTCTTGTTCAATGTTTTGAAAAGAACGTTCAAAAATTTCCATAAAATCGTCTCCGTACACATTTCGGATCATACACATGATTTCTAACATTTCTGGAAATTTACCATACAATTCATATAACGGTTGAATTCCTTGAAGAACAGATGTCCGTTTTGGATCATACGACTCCATTAATTTTAATAAAATCTCTTCTCCTTTTTCTGTCAGTTCAATGTAAGTATTTCGCTTATCATCTTCTTTTTTCGAAAACGACAACAATCCCCGTTCCTCTAATTTTTTTGAAAAATTAAATGCCGTTGATACGTGCATGACACCAAACTTTGCGATTTCAGAAATGGAAGCCCCTTTTAAATGGTATGCAATCCATAAAATATGATGCTCGTTAATGTTTAAGTCAAATGGTTTAATCCATTGTTGCCAATCTTTTTCGATTGATTTCCATAATGCTTTGCTTAATTGGGCAACTCTTTGACTAAATAACATCGCCTCTTTAACAGAATAATGTCGTTCCGTGCTTTTCATCTCTCCACCCACTTTTTCATATTTCCTTCTTTTTTTCTTTTATTATGCCAGTAAAACAATAAATAATAAAGTATTAAATATTAGAATTTTTTAATAAATTTAAATATATACTTTTCGAATTAGGGGGAACAAACATGGTCATCGCAACGGCGACGATTGGGTTAATTTTTTTATATTTGACGATTGCCACGTTTTCTATGTTGAATAAAGCGCGCATGTATCCACCGAAAAAAGTGTTAAAGCAGCGCATGAGCGTGTTTGGAAGCCTTGCCATTTTTTTTATCGCTGTTACCCTTTTACTTATGCGTATGCAGTAAGAACGATATAAGGAAAACCCGACCATAAACGATCGGGTTTTTTATTATTGTTGTGGAACGGTATATGTTCGTCTCATGAGCGACTGCACGATCGGATAAATGACGATCATCGCAATCGTATTGACCAACGCTGTCGGAATGACAACAGCGACGAACAGTCCACCAAACGTTGCTCCCCCTGGCAAACCAACAACGGCCAGCGCAACAGCTAAAAACGTCGCACCTGAAATGAACGTACCTACAGCAGTCAGCAATGCCGCTTTCAATGGCGTTGCTTTCGCCTTTAGTAACGTAAACAATCCGAAAAAGAGTGTAGCTGTCACGACTTTATCAACGACGTTCGGAACAAATCCCCCTGGGAAACTCGTCGTCACGCCAGAAATGATACCTGTGGCAATAGCTAACAAACTAACCGCCGTTTTGTTCGGAAAGAGCATAATGCCTAAAAACATCATCGTTAACATCATATCTGGCTTCATTCCGAAGAAAAACCCCGGAATGACCGCGTGCAACACCGAACCAATACCTACAAAAAGCGACAACAATACTAACGTTCTCGTATTCATTTCTCATCTCTCCTCATCTCATTCTTTTCTCTTCTCAGCTTGTAAACAAGTTTAACAATATTATAGCACTTTAAAGTGCCGAGGTAAAATAAAAATTTTCAAAAAATATTTTTTCGGAACGTTTCCATAAACTGTACAAGCGCTTCACACGCTTCCATATCAACTGCATTGTAAATGGATGCCCGACAACCACCGACAGAACGATGACCAGCTAGCCCGATCAATCCCTTTTCTTTTGCTTCTGCTAAAAACTTCTTTGTGAGCTCTTCATTCGGCAACGTAAATGTGACATTCATATGCGAACGGCTTTCTTTTTTTGCATGCCCTTTGTAAAAACCTTCACTTTCATCAATACAACGGTACAACAGCGCAGCTTTTTCCGCATTTTTCTTTTCAATCACTTGAACGCCGCCTTGTTCTTCTACCCATTCGAGCACGAGCGATAACATATAAATCGCAAATGTTGGCGGGGTGTTGTATAACGAACGGCTTTCGCTATATGTGCGATAGTTTAACATCGTCGGCAAACGATCGTCCCCTTTCGCTAGCAAATCTTTACGAATGATAACAACCGTCACGCCTGAAGGACCTAAATTTTTCTGCGCTCCCGCATAAATGAGCGCAAAACGACTCACATCAATGTGGCGACTTAAAATATCACTCGACATATCCGCAATTAAGTCGACAGACACGTTTGGAAATTCATGCCATTGTGTTCCGGCAATTGTGTTGTTTGATGTAATATGCAAATACGCAGGACGTTCGGATAATTCGATGTTCGTCGGAATGTATGTATACTTTTCTTCTTTCGACGAAGCTGCGACGTGCGTTGCCCCTACTTTTTTCGCCTCTTTCATCGCTTTATCCGACCATGAGTCTGTTAACACGTAATTGCCGACTTCTCCTTCCTTCAACAAGTTCATCGGTACCATCGAAAACTGCAAACTTGCTCCTCCTTGTAAAAAAAGCACATCATGCGTGTCTGGAATGTTCATGAGTTTGCGCAACAACATCTCGGCACGCTCATGCACCGCATCATATTCTTTGCTTCGATGGCTTAACTCCATGACAGACATACCTGTTTGTTGAAAGTTGAGCAATTGTTTTTGTGCCCGCTCTAACACAGCAAGCGGCAAAGCAGAAGGTCCTGCATTAAAATTGTACGCTCGTTTCACACTTTTTCCCCCTCATGTCATGTAATAATATATATCCTAACATGAAACACAAAAAAATGAAGAAAATTTTTTGTGAATTTTTAAAAAAAGAAAAGACCTTGTTTATTCCAAGGCCTTTTGTCGTTGCTCACGTGCTTGCCGAATACGTTCCATATACACTTCCCCTTCTTTCTCAAGCAACGTCTCATCTATTTTCCGTTCTTCCCTAGCCGCGCGAATCGCCATATATCCGCTCATCACAATACCGACAATAAGCAACGTTATAAGCATAAACATCCTCCTTTAAGCTTGTCTTACTTTACACATATGCAAACAAGCGAAAAAATAGACGTATAGAAAGAAGGAAATGCTTATGAAGGAGCGAATATATGCGAAAGAAAGGGGTTGGGAAGATGAAAACATATACGCTTACTGTTTTTGAAAAGACGGGTGAAAAATTGCTCGATGAAACATTTACTGCCGCAAGCGATGAAGAAGCAAAACGAGTCGGCGAACAAAAGTTAAAAGAAAAACAGTTTGAACATAAGACGCATCGCTGTACAACATCGAGCGGCAAACTCATTTTATTCCATCGGTAAAGCCCCGATCATTTCGGGGCTAAAATAATTGTTCCATCATTTTTAATTTTTCGTTTGTGTAATGTTCGTAATTTTCATTATACGCTTTCGGTTCTTTCGGGTTGGCAAAATGGGTAATGGCTTTTGTTTCTGGATGCACGAATTTGCTTGAGGCACCACATCCTAACCCGATAATTGACTGTTGCTCCTCCATAATCATAATGTTATAAATGCTTTCTTGCCCCGGCAAAGCGTAACCGACGTTTTCTAAATTGCCGAGAATATTTTTTTGGCGATATAAATAATACGGCACATAACCTTTTTCTCTCGTCCATCGTTCCGCCCGCTTCATCATTTCATTAATTTCATCATGATCCGCCACTTTATACTTTTCTTTATTTTTCGTCATCTCAGACGCACGCTTAAACGACAACGTATGCACCGTTAACGACTCCGGCATCAGCTTTTCTGTTTGTGCCAGCGTATAATCAAACTGCTCGATGCCTTCTCCTGGCAAGCCGATAATTAAGTCCATATTAATATTGTTCATCCCAGCCTCGCGAGCGAGATGAAATTTTTCAATCGTCTCTTCCACCGTATGATGGCGCCCAATCGCTCGCAACGTTTCTTGAATATATGACTGTGGGTTAATGCTAATACGGTCAATTTTCCATTTTTTCAACACTGCGAGCTTCTCTCGTGTAATTGTATCTGGTCTTCCTGCTTCAACTGTAATTTCACGTACATGCTCAACGTTTGGGAACACGCGATACATGTGCGCATATAATGCGTCCATTTCTTCCGCCGTAATGCTCGTTGGTGTGCCGCCACCGTAATAAATTGTCGTAATCGGAATGTTGCGCTCTTTCAAAAATCGGCCAATTTGGTCCATTTCGTAATGTAATCCAAATAAAAATGCATCAACGGACCCTTGTTTTCCTTGAATCGCATAGGCTGGGAATGTGCAATATGCACATTTCGTCGGACAAAACGGAATGCCGATATAAATGCTTACTTCGTTCGATAAATCGTAAAGATCTGGTACGACCGCCAACTGACGATCAACAATTTGTTGCATGAGCTGAATTTTTTCATCCGTCACTAAATAATCTTCACGCAACTGGCGATGTGCTTCTTCTCTCGTTAAGCCGGAACGCAGTTTTTGATGGAGTAACTTCACCGGACGAACACCTGTCAAAATACCCCATTTTTGAATGTAATTTGTATATTGCTGCATAAGTGATAAATATATATATGAAACCGCATGTTTCACTTGCTTCATGCGCCCTTGTTCTTCTTCTGTTTTCCACAATCGTTCGTAACGAGCTTCATACGTGCCACCGTGTTCATCTTGCAACGTACCAACAACGATGAGTTGCTTGTTCTCATGCACAGCAATCGTCACACGCGCGTTCGCTTCTTCTGTCGGTACGAAAGAGAGCGCTTGCTCTTCAAAAAATAAACCGGTAATGACCTCAAGTGAGCGTTGAAAACATTCAACTCGATCAAGTCCGCAAATGTCAATACGCAATGAAATCACCTTTCGCCTCAAAATATTAAACTCACTTAAGTGTACAGAAGAAGCGAAAAGCTCGTCAAGAAACGGAAATTATTTTTTCTCTATTGTGCGAATTTGCCGTAAAAATTGCGGACGATGTTGTTTACGAAAATGTTCTTTAATCATATATGCAACACCCAGTTGTTCGTTTGAACGCGTCACCCAATCAGCAACAGCTTTTACTTCTTTTGGAGCATTGCCCATCGCAACACCAAGCCCCGCTGCTTCAATAGCTGGCATATCATCCAAATGATCTCCGATAACGACCATTTCTTTTAATGAAATGCCGAGTTCGTTTCCGAGACGAATTAACCCGTTTAGTTTTGAAACGTTTTTTGGTAGTAATTCGATTTTTCCATCACTAACGGTGAGAGAAACGTCGGGAAACGCATTCTCGATCGTTTCAACAATTTCATCACATTCGTCTTCATTTGAGTAAAACACATCGATTTTCATGACATCAATCGGATCGTCTCGCAACACATCACTTAACGAGTCAACAAATTGTGCTGGATAAAAAAATGGATCCCCTAAAATCGTTTTCGCAATCATGTTGTTTTTTATTTTTTTGCGATTTCCGATCGAATACCGTTCGTGAAGCAACCGAACGTTGCAGTTGAAATGCTCAAGCACGTGTACAATATCGAACGTTTTTTGTGCTGGAATGACTGACTCATGCAGCTTTTCGTCTAGCGACTTTGCGATGAGCGCACCTTGAAACGTCACTAAATACGAATCTAATTTGAGCGCTTTCGCTACTTTTTTAGCGGACAAAAAGTTTCTTGATGTCATCAATGTAATATATACATCTTTTTTCTTTACAAATTCGATTGCTTCTTTCGTTTTCTTCTCTAGCTTTCCATTTGTTTTTAATAACGTGCCGTCAATGTTTAACGCAAGTAATTTATACATGATCGTCCCCCCTTGATGTCGTGTCTTCATTCATACGTATGACAAGGGTATAAAAAAAAGAACACTCATTTTTCATGAGTGCCCATCATATAGCTGTTCAATCGGCTGAATCATCGCAGCCATCGCCTGTGCAAACAACTCGTTTAACCGCTCTTCTGCACGAATTAAACGCGCGATGTTTTCGTTCATTTCAATGACGTGCAAATGTTGTTGTAACATCTCTACGTCCGCATCGCTCACAGGTAATCCATTCATTTGCTTTTGTTGCAACTGTTTTTGCAGCGTGCGAAATCGCGCAAATAATTGATGTGCTGTTTCGTCACGTTGCACTTGCTCATATGCGCGACGAAGTTCCATAAATGGTTCGCTCATACGGATGGCTGTCGAAAGTTCATGAATAGCTTGAAGGACGTTCATGCGACACGCTCCTCTCCTTTTCCCTTTCTTTTTACGATATGAGCGAAGCGGCCGCCGTATGTCTACAATTGAACGAAAAATGCAACACATCCTTGGACGAGCCCGATGATTCCGCCTAACAAAGCACCTAAATACGTAATCATTTTAAACTCGCGGCGCGAAATCGTTAAAATCATCTCTTCTAGCCGTTCAACAGAGAACGAAGCTACTTCTTCTCGCACAATTTCTTGCAAGTGCAACCGCTTCATCCATTGTTCCAATCGCTCAGATGCAAACTGTAAAAAAAAGCGTACAAACTGCGGCAAAGAAGAGCGCACATACGGGGCAACAAGCGAACCGAGCGGCTGTTGCAACGGCTCTTGCACAATCGCCGACGTCAATCGCTTCAACCATCCGACAACAGTTTCACGACCGACAAACTGTTCAACGTCACGGACGTGCATCGCTTTTACTTTTTCCCATTCGTTTGTAAATAATTGCACAAGCAATTGTTTTGCCCCATCACTTTGCAAAAACTTCACGACTTCTGGACGAATTTTATCCGCTAAACTAACGTTGCCAAGAAACATTTGAATCATATTGCCAAACATACCACGGCTTTGTAAAAATTCATGAATCATATGCTCTATCTGCCGTTCCCCTTGCTCGCTCTCTACATATGCGCGCAAGCGGAGCAATAAACGATCGACAATGGCAGGAATGGCGTCATCTATTTTTTGCAATAGCTCGCTCGGAATCGCTGCATGGAGCGGAAGTTCACCACGTTGCATCATCATCATGTTATATTTTGTTTCGATCCACGTTTCAACCATTTGTTGCGGATGCTTTATACCCATCCGCTCTAACCAAAACGCAACCGTTTCGTCGGATTGAAGCCATTTTTCTACTTCTTCTTGCACGTAGTTCGTCATATCGCGAATAAACGTTTCATCGTTTAACTTTCGGCGCAAGCCGTCCGCTGTTAATAAATGCTCAACAACCATGCGTCCGAGCTGTTCCGCTAACTCTTCTCGCCGCTTCGGAATAAGTCCAGGGGTAAACGGGAGTCTTTTTCCTGCGATATAAATGGGACGATATGGACGGAAAAGCATTTTAATCGCAATCGAATTTGTCATTCCCCCGATGAACGCTCCGACAGCCATCATAAAAAGTAAATAAAGAAAAAGCCCCATAACGATCTCCCTTCTACTAATGAACTGCTCTAACCATTCATTATAGGGCTTGTCCGTTATGAGTGCAAATGTGCGATAACTGCTTGTGTAATCGTTTCAAACATTTGCATAACAAGACGCGAAACACTTCTCGCTCCGTCGCATGTTCTGAAGCAAGCCATGCCTCTTTATATATATTCATTTTCTCAAATTGTTCGCGCCATCCATTTTCCGTTTCTTTCGTTGTTGTGTTCCATTCCTTTCCTAAATGAAGCAAATATAAATAACGAACGAGCGCTTCTTCTTCCTCGTCTAAATGATAGTTCATTAACGCATGTAAATAATGGACAACCATACTGTTCACCTCTCGTCATGAATATATGAACAAAGGAAATGAATCATGTATACTTTTTTTTCGGTCATACAAAATAACGAATAAGGGGGCATGCATAATGAAAGAACGCGACAATTATGAATGGGATATCGATCGCATGATTAACGAAGGCATGGCGGGAGGTTACGTATATTCGTGCCATCACGCAACAAACATTGAAGAAGCGCGTGATGTTCAAACAGAACAACCACCACATGAAGTAAAATGAAGCGGCGAGCATTTTCTCGCCGCTTTTTGTATAATGGTCGTGATAGGAGCGGAAAGGACTGGGATACATGTTAGAAAAATTACGGGCATATTACCAAGACGCACTTATTGAACGCGAGCAAGTGGACGAGCGGGATCAATATGAATGGTTTTCGACGGAACGCGGCGAAGTTTTTGGCATAAAAAAAGAAGCGCTTACCCCAAAAGAACGGACGTTGTTAGCAACGTTATTTACACGATATGAAACGATCCCTTCTTGGCTGAACGAGCGACAACAAAGGTGGTATCGCTTTTTAATACAGCATGATACGACAGCATTCGAACATGTACCTTCTTCTGCACATACACGTTTCATTTATTTTTACATTCAAAAAGGGACTGTTGATCCGCATGATTTTATGGAAGCAATTCAATCGCTTTTTCCATATGATGTGACGATGTTATCGGAAACAGAACAACAATTTATCGTCATCGAGCAACAAGAAGAGAGCGTTGCCTCCACTCTTTATGAACTGATCGATACGCTATGTAGCGATTTCTACATTCAATTGCGGGCCTATATTGGACAAAAGTGCCCACATGGCGTTGAACTTACACACATATTTACCGCGGAGAAGCGATATTTTCACATCGGTATGAAACATAAACCCGAGCAGCGCGTTTACTCCATTGAAGACGTCTTCCCTCTTTTGCTTATTAACGATGAAGAGATGACGTACGCCATGACGTTTTTACAAACAGTAAAACAAGATGACGATATGATTAAAACGATGAAGACGTTTTTTGAATGCAATTTAAACGTTTCGCTAGCAGCAAAAAAGCTTCATATGCACCGCAATAGCTTGCAATATCGCATTGATAAACTTATCGAAAAAACAGGCGTTGATATAAAACAATTTAAAGGGGCGCTCACCGTTTATTTGGCTATTTTACTTCATGAACAACACTAGGCATGTTGCCCGAAAACGTTTTCTTTTTTTGTGCATCGTGTCCATTTACGACTCTCCCCCTTTCATATATGCTTAAATCAAATGAAATCGATTGCATAAGGAGGCGTACGTATGGCTGAGCTTCGTTTAGAACATGTGTACAAAATTTATGACAACAACGTTACTGCTGTAAAAGACTTTAACTTACACATCCAAGATAAAGAATTTATCGTTTTCGTCGGTCCGTCAGGTTGCGGAAAATCAACGACGCTTCGAATGATCGCAGGTCTTGAAGAAATTTCAAAAGGCGATTTTTACATCGATGGCAAACGGATGAACGACGTTGCGCCAAAAGATCGCGATATCGCAATGGTGTTCCAAAACTATGCGCTTTATCCACATATGAGCGTATACGATAACATGGCGTTCGGATTGAAATTGCGCAAGTTTCCAAAAGATGAAATCGATCGTCGTGTCCGCGAAGCCGCGCGTATTCTCGGGCTTGAGCAATATTTAGATCGCAAACCGAAAGCATTATCTGGTGGTCAACGTCAACGTGTAGCATTAGGACGTGCGATTGTGCGCGATGCGAAAGTGTTTTTAATGGACGAGCCGCTTTCAAACTTAGACGCAAAATTGCGTGTACAAATGCGCGCAGAAATTGCGAAACTTCATCAACGTTTAGGAACAACGACAATTTACGTTACACATGACCAAACAGAAGCAATGACGATGGCGACGCGCCTTGTCGTTATGAAAGATGGCGTGATCCAACAAGTCGGTACACCAAAAGAAGTGTATGAAAAACCGGAAAATATTTTCGTCGGTGGATTTATCGGTTCGCCAGCGATGAACTTCTTGCGTGGCGTCCTACAAGACGGTGTATTCGTTATCGGCGATGTGAAAATTGCTGTGCCAGAAGGAAAAATGAAAGTGCTTCGCGACCAAGGTTACGTAGGCAAAGAAGTCATTTTAGGTATTCGTCCAGAAGACTTCCATGATGAGCCTGTATTTCTTGAAGCATCACAAAACACAAAAGTGAGTGCCCATGTCGAAGTGGCAGAATTGCTCGGTGCAGAAATTATGGTATATTCGCAAATTAGCGGCCAAGAGTTTGTCGCACGCGTTGATGCCCGCACAGACGTAAAAGCAGGTCAAACGATCGATCTTGCATTAGATATGAACAAAGCTCACTTCTTCGATGTCAATACAGAGTTGCGCATCCGTTCCAATAGTGAGAAATAAATGGGAAGCCCGTTCATTTGAGCGGGCTTTTACTCTTGAATGAAACGAACGATATCGTCATCACAATGTGCGCAATGAAACAAATGAACACAGATGTGCCGTTTTCTCGTATCGGCGTATCCATCAACCATTTTCATCATATCTGCATCCATATACGGACTGTAATCATCGAAATAATCCGTTAATTTTCCTTCGTCTTTTAATTTTTCCCCACATTGGTCACAATAAAAAACGATTGTCCGTAAACCGTTGCATAACGGACAAATATACATATTCATCCCTCGCCTTGTTATTTTCCATTATCTTTCCCACTTCACAAGAAATTACCACATAAAAAAAAGAATAATAACATGTTTTTTCCCCAAAATAGTAGTACAAGCAAGCAAACATCAGTCGATGGGTTAAGCCAAGCTTGGCAGCGTGAAAACATCACGCGTTGCTGGTGCAAATCCAGCTAACCCAACCATAAAAAAAATGTAACGAGGAGATGATTGAATATGGCAAACACAAATCAATTATTAGTATACGGTGCGCAACAAGCAATTGATCAAATGAAATACGAAATCGCTCAAGAATTTGGTGTAAATCTCGGACCAGACGCAACATCACGCGCAAATGGTTCAGTTGGTGGCGAAATTACAAAGCGTCTTGTTGCAATGGCACAACAACAATTAGGTGGATCTTACACAACTAAATAACATGGCTAAAAACCCCCTGGCGAATCGCTTGGGGGTTATACATTTTCCATAATCGGCTCTCGAATGCGAACGAGCACTTTTCGAATGCGCCGATTTTCAACTTGACGGACGGTGACTGTTAATGACTCATATTCAAACGACTCCCCAACGGTAGGGATGCGTTCAAACATTTCAAACACCCAGCCGCCGAGCGTATGGGAAGAACTTTCTAGCTCATCAATGCCTAAAATGTCGCAAAACTCATCAAGCGGTAATTCTGCATTAAATTCATATTCGTAATCATTAATTTTTTGGAATGTTTTTACCGCTTCATCATGTTCATCCCATATTTCTCCAACAATCTGTTCTAAAATATCTTCTAACGTAATTAACCCAGATGTACCGCCAAACTCATCGATAACAATTGCCATATGCACTTTGCTTTTTTGCAATTCAGGCAATAACGTGGATATACGCATCGACTCAACGACAAATAGCGGCGTACGCAACAATTGGCGGACATTTACTTCTTTTCCTTGCACAAGTTGACTGAAAAAGTCGCTCTCCGATAAAATACCGATGACGTTATCAATGTCTCCTTCGTATACCGGAACGCGCGAATATCGTTCACGTAAAAAAATGTCTCGAATTTCTTCGATAGGTTGATTCACTTCTACTGCAACCATATCAATACGCGGTGTGAAAATTTCACCAACTAAAATATCGTTAAAATCGAGCGAACGATGAACGAGTTCTTTCTCTTTATTATCTATTACCCCTTCTTCTTCACTTAAGTTCACCATCACTTTAATTTCTTCTTCTGTGACAGAAGGAATATCGGATTGATGTCCAACGAGTTTCGAGACAAGCTTTTTTAACATGACAAGCAACGCTGTAACGGGAGTAAATAGTTGAATTAACATATACAGCACATCGGAAATAAGGAGCGAAAATGACTCCGCATGTTCTTTCGCCAACGACTTAGGTAACACTTCGCCAAAAATTAAAATTAAAATCGTCATACCAACCGTACTAACAACAAGACCTGTGCTGCCACCAAACAAATCTGTTGCCACTTTTGCTGAAATAGAAGCTGCAGCAATGTTCACGATATTATTTCCGACTAAAATAGTAGAGAGGGCTTGGTCGAAGTTTTCTGCAATATATAATGCTTTTTTACTTCCGCGCCGTTTTTCATCCACATAATTTTTCAAACGAATTTTATTCACGCTCGAAAATGCTGTTTCTGAAGCTGAAAAAAAAGCGGATAATAAAATTAAAACAATGAGTAAAAAAACTAAACTCAGAGGCAAATCTCCCAATGAACATTCACACTCCTAATCAAATTAGTGGTCATGATTAATATATACGTTAATCATACCAAATTTAACTGAAAAAGAAAACGACTGCGCAATCTGCACAGTCGCTCTTATGACTCGATCAACGTTGTACCGATAAAAAAAGTTAAAAGCAATACGTACGTAATATTTAACGTAATTGAAAGTTCTTCCACTTATTCGTCCCCTCCATCAATATATTCCCCATTTTTATTTTAACAATGGTAGGAACGATTTTGTTTGTCAATGATGTGAACATTTTTTACTCATGAAACGCCCAATGATTCGTCGGACCATGCCCGCTGCCAATTTGCAACGTCTGTTCCACAGCAACTTGAATGAAACGTTTCGCCACATCTACTGCTTCATATATTGTTTTTCCTTTTGCAAGTTGTGCTGTAATCGCTGCGGCAAATGTGCAGCCGGTTCCATGCGTATGTTTTGTATCGATCCGCTTGCTTTTCCATTCATAAAATTGTTCACCGTCGTATAAAATGTCGACAAGTTCGTTGCCTTCCCCATGTCCACCTTTCATGACGACGTACCGAACGCCCATATCATGAAGCTTTTTCGCTGCTTCTTTTCGTTGTTCCAACGTTTCAATTCGCATATTTGTCAACACTTCCGCTTCTGGAATGTTCGGTGTTAACACGTAAGCAAGCGGCAACATATGACGTTGCAACGCTTCCACCGCCTCTTGTTTCAACAGCGGTGCCCCGCCTTTTGCGATCATGACGGGATCGACGACAACGCTCATCCATTTGTATTGCTTTATTTTGTGGGCAACTAATTCGATCATCTCCTGGCTAAATAACATGCCTGTTTTTACCGCATGCGGCGATAAATCGACCGCAACGGAATCGATTTGTCGTTCAACCGCTTCAACAGAAAGCGGGTATACTCCTTGTACACCGAGCGTATTTTGTGCAGTTACCGCAGTAATGGCTGACATGCCAAACACACGGAGTTGATGGAACGTTTTCAAATCCGCTTGAATGCCAGCCCCTCCACCGCTATCCGAACCAGCGATCGTCAACGCTTTATATACCATACCCCTCACCCCAAATATTGATAATATAGCTTCTTTGCTTCTTGAATGTCATTTGTGCCATGAATAAATACGCGCCCATCCGAAAAGACGACAAAACGACGCCCGTCCACTGTAAACGAACATAAATAATCGTTTTGTACCACTTGAATTCCTTTTTGTTGTAAAAAGGAAATAAGCGTTGTCCACTCTCGCCCTCTGCGCTGGGCAGGACGGATTTGTACTGTTTCTCGCCCACATAATACCGCAAATTTCGTTTCATTTTCGTATTGGAGAGCTGGATAAGTTCTCGTTTTACCGCACGATGGACAATCGTCTTTTTTTAACTTTTGCACATCGATCATCCGATATTGTCCTTGCCATATATCAAACGAAACGAGCTTGCGATTGACGGGAGCATGTACGAATATTTTTAACGCCTCTACCGTTTGATGTGCGACAACCATATGAACGGCAGGACTAATGATCCCTGCGGTATCGCACGTCGCAACACCGAGCGGCACTTCTTCAAGCAAACAACGTAAACATGGCGTTTCATTCGGGATAATGACGTAGCTTAATCCGTAACTTCCGACGCATGCCCCATAAATCCACGGCACATCATACTTTTGTGAAACATCGTTAATGATCATACGCACATCGAAATTGTCGGTACTATCAATAATCACATCCGGTCGCCCGCGCGCAACAAGACGGTCAAGTACACGTGCATCTGCATCCGCAACAATTGGTTCAACGACTACATCGTGATTAATCGCTTGCAAATGAACAGAAGCGGCGATTGCTTTCGGCAATTGCTTCGCCGCATCATCTTCCGTATATAGCTGTTGGCGCTGTAAATTGCTCCACTCGACATAATCGCGGTCAACAATCGTTACTTTTCCAACACCTGCACGTACAAGCGTCTCCGCATTTGCGGCCCCAAGCGCTCCAGCACCGATAATGAGCACATGTTTTTTACGAATGCATCGTTGTCCTTTTTCTCCGATCGGCGCAAACAATTGTTGGCGTGAGTAGCGATTCATGAAACGACGCTCATCCCTTCAATTGGACTGCTCGCTGTGGCATACCGCTTTTTCGGAATGCGCCCTGCTTCATATCCTAGCCGCCCCGCTTCAATCGCCAGTTTCATCGCTTTCGCCATTTTTACCGGATCTTTCGCAGAAGCAACCGCTGTATTTAACAATACCCCATCAGCCCCTAACTCCATCGCTAACGCGGCATCCGCCGGTCCACCGATGCCTGCATCAATAATGACAGGGACGGTTGCTTGTTCAATAATGAATTGAATGTTTAACGGATTAATAATTCCTTGCCCAGATCCGATCGGTGATGCTCCAGGCATAATCGCATGACAACCGAGCTGTTGCAACCGTTTCGCTAACACAACATCATCCGATGTGTACGGTAAAACGATAAATCCTTCTTCTAACAACATCTCTGTTGCTTTTAACGTCTCGACGGGATCCGGCAACAACGTTTGATCGCACCCGATCACTTCCACTTTCACCATGTCACAAAGTCCAGATGCTTTCGCTAAACGAGCGATGCGCACCGCTTCCTCTGCTGTTTTTGCCCCAGCGGTATTCGGAAGCAACTTATATTTCGTTACATCTATTTTCTCTAAAAAATTCGGCTGATCAGGGGCAAAAATGTTCATTCGTCGTACGGCAAATGTTAATATTTCTGCTCCTGACGCTTCCACTGCTTCTTTTTGAATGTCGATGTTCGGGAATTTTCCTGTTCCGAGCAATAACCGAGAATGAAAAGTATACGGACCGATTTGTAACATATTATCCTCCCCCTACAAAATGAACGATTTCAATGCGATCACCGTCTGCAATGGCTGTATGTTCATAATCTTCTTTCGGAACGATATGCATATTGATTTCCACAATCGCAATCTTTTTATGAATATGAAAATGGTGCAACAATTGAGCGACTGTACGCACATGAGATGGCAAATGGATTGTCTCACCGTTAATGATGCAATGCATGATCCTCCTCCTTTCTTATGAGCGAAAACGGTGTCATATCAAATGGAACTTCTTTTCCTTCTAGCATATCGCTCACGCATCGGCCTGTGATGGCGCTCAATAAAATGCCGTTTCGATAATGTCCTGTCACAATAAATACGTTTGTATACTGCGGATGCTCCCCGATATAAGGCATGCCATCTTTCGTTTGTGGACGAATGCCCGCCCAAGCTTTCTCAAATGTGGCATGAGCGATGTCTGGAACGATTTGCATCGCACGCGTTAGTAAATGATGCACGCTACTTGCTTGCACCGTTTTCGTAAACGAGTCGGCCATTGCGCTAGCCCCAATGACGAGACGATTGTTTGCTTTCGGCACGATATAACAACCGTTTTTTGCAAATACAGTCGTCCGCAAAAGCGGCGTGTCCGTCGTGACACCGATGCACTCCCCTTTTACCGGATACATATGTAACGACAATTGCAATTTTTCTGCGAAAGCGGACGTCCATGCTCCGCAAGCGATGACTATATGTTCCGCATGTAGCGTGCCGCTCGTTGTTTTCACTCCCGTTACACGCTCACCGTCGAAAACAACGTCATACGCTTCCGTATACGGTAAAAAGGTTGCGCCTTTTGCCATCGCTGCACGCGCGAAAGCAACGGAAAGCTGTTTGGCATCGACTTGTTGATCGATCGTATACATCGCCCCATATTCACTTCGTACGTGCGGTTCGAGTTGGGCCACGTCATCGCGCGTTAGCCAGCGAACGTGTTGTGGTTGAATACGCCTCCAAAATTCATAATGTTCCGTTAATTGCCGGTGCTCTTCCGCCGTCGTCGCCATCTTTAACATGCCTGCTTCATTCCATCCGACAGCGATGTTTGTTAACTGTTGTAACTCAGCGATAACGTTTGGAAATGCCGCTTGACTTGCTAAAGCAAGCGGAATGAGGGGGTGATCTGTCGAAAACTCAGCGTGCGCACCGAGCATGCCAGCCGCTGCCGACGATGCTTCTTGTGCCAATTCTCCTCGTTCAATAACAACAACGTGTGCTCCTCTTTTTGCTAACTCAAAAGCAATGCTACTGCCAATAATGCCTCCGCCAACGATTAAAACGTCCATGTCTCTTCCCCCATTTGCTCTCGATATAACTGAACGGTCGATAACGGATGATCGGCATAATATACTGTCGACATAACTGCAATCCCCGTTGCCCCAGCCGTTAACACATGGCGAACGTGCATAGGCTTAATGCCCCCAATAGCAATAACCGGAATGTGTACACTGCATGCTAACTTCTGCAAAGAGGTAAGCCCGCGCGGTTTTATTCCTTCTTTACAGTTCGTCTCATATATATGACCGAAAATGACGTAATCGGCTCCTTCGTTTTCCGCTTGTTTCGCTTCTGCAAACGTATGAACAGATTGACCGACGCGCAAAAAAGGAAAACGTTCTTTAATTTGTTTTGCCGACAAACTATGATAGGCGAGCTGAACGCCGCCAACGCCATAAACGACAGCGACGTCCACCCGATCATTGATGACAATTTTTTGCGCTGGCACACTTGCTTCAAGCAATTTTTCCACGATGATGCCAATCTCTTTCGCCGCACGATGTTTTTCGCGAACATGAATGTAATCCACATACAAATGAACGAGAGACGAAATGTGAACAAATGTTTCTATCGACTGATTGCCTGTTGAGATGAGATGAAGTTCTTTCATCTTACCGCACATCCTTGATCGCGACGTATGGAAACGCATCTGCCATGTAATAGCCAACAGCGACAATGGCACACATGACGACAAATAAATACACATCATATTTTCCAAGCGTCAGTTCATAATAAAACGTTCTCGCTCGTTCATTTGTAAAGCCTTTCGCTTCCATCGCTACCGCAATGCGCTGAGCGCGGCGAATGCTTTGCGATAAAAGCGGGATCGCATATCGTTTCATCAGTTCAAGTTTGCCGCGAAATCCTTTCGCTTTTGCAGCTCGCCGCACTTTTAACGCTTGATGTACCGTTTGAAATTCTTCTAACATAATCGGCAATAAACGAATAGCTGCTAAAAAACTATACGCATATTTTGGTTTCAATTTCGCTTGTTGCATGAGTGAATAAAATAAAAGAACGGGCTTTGTCGTAAGCGCAAACATTAACCCGAAAATCGCAAACAAAAGGGTACGAAATCCGAGATGAATACCGCGATAAAAACTTTCTTCTGTAATATGAACAAGCCCCCAACGAAACCACGTCGTTTCTCCCTTTCCAAACAAAATCATTGACGACGACGTAGAAATGAAAATAAACAAAAACGGCATGAAGAATAAAAGCACATGCTTTATCCGATAACCGCTAAACAGCATAAATAACGCGGTAAACCCAATCGTCCAATTGATGAGCACGTTTGGATTGTGGACAAAAACAATCACAACGAACATCGGCAAAAATAACAATAATTTCGCTGTCGGATTCGCCTGATGCAACCACGTTTCTTTATATTCGATGTTCCATCTCATCCGATTCCACCTCGCACGAACATACGAAGAGCGACCGGTTCGTCGGCGACAAGCTTTCCGTTTTCCATGATCCATCTTCTCGTCGCAAATTCCGACACGATGCGCTCATCGTGCGTCACCATCACAATTGCCTTTCCTTGTTGTCGATACGCTTCAAGCCATTCGAGCAACGCAAACGTATTTTTCGCATCTTGCCCAAACGTCGGTTCATCAAGCAACAATAAGCGATGGCTATCCGTTACCGATGCAGCAACACTTAATCTTCGTTTTTGTCCCATCGACAATTGATACGGATGTAAATGCCGCTGCTCGTTCAAATGAAAGCGCTCAAGCAATCGCTCGACTTCCTCAGCTACTTCATGTTCCGAACGTTTTTCAAGACGGAAAGCATACGCTAGCTCATCATCAACACGATTTGTGACAAATTGAAATTCTGGATTTTGAAAAACAAAGGCAATGTGATCGTACAGCAACTCGTCATTTGTTAACGGCTGTTGTTGCCAGTATATATCGCCTTCTGTTCGAATGAGTTTCATCAAGCTTTGCAACAACGTACTTTTGCCTGCGCCGTTTTCACCTGTAACTGCAATCCATTCCCCCGCATAAATCGTTAACTGATCGATGGCTATTTTTTCTTCTTTTTGCCGATAGCCGCGAAGCGATTGTACATGTAACAGAACATCCGCCTGCACATAAGGTTGTTGCGCCGTTTTTGGCTTTTCATACGTTTCCCACACGTTCGGATACCAAACGCCTTGTTCAGCAATAAACGAACGATACGTTGAAAAAATTTCATTCGTTGAACCGTCAGCGATAATCTCACCATGTTCATTAAATAAAATGATGCGTTCAACAAAATCAAGAACATGATCAATTTTATGTTCGACGATCACAACCGTTCGGTCCTCCGCCACTTCTTTTAACGTTTCCCATACCGTTTTTGTGCCTTCTTCATCAAGAAGTGCTGTCGGTTCGTCTAAACATAGCACATCAGGTTCAAGCGCTAAAACCGATGCAATCGCCAATCGCTGTTTCATCCCACCTGATAACGTTTGAATCGGCACATGAACGTGTGGAAGGCGAAGGCGCACACGTTGAAGCATGTGCGCGATTTTTTCTTTCATCTTCGCACGAGGCACACCGAGATTTTCGAGCACAAACGCCATTTCTTCATCAACATACGGCATGCAAAACTGGGCATCGGGATCTTGAAATACATAACCTACACGATTTGGAATGTGAAGCGCTTTTGCTTTCATCGGCACATCGATCGAGCGCGGAATAATACCTGCCATCACTTGCAAAAGCGTGGACTTTCCGCACCCTGACGGACCTAAAAGCAACACTTTTTCTCCTTTTTTAATCGAAAGCGATACATCGGTAAATAACCGCTTTTCTGCCCCCGGAAATTTTAATCGCAATTGTTCGATATGAATCAATGACGTCACCTTCTATTTATCAAGCGAGTCGTAATCTTCTTTTGTCGTCGGGCGCAACAGTTGCGTCACACCTGTCGCTTCAAGTGCTTTCACAAGCGAATAAGCAAATACGCCGGCAATGATGATCGCTCCAACGAAACGCGCACCGATAAATAACGTTAAATTCCACCATGCTAATTGGTCAATATACCCTTTATAAAAATCAAGAACGAGAGAAGCGATCGTCGAACCAACCGCGGCAAGCGATACAACTGCCACATCAAAACGTTTATAACGGAAAGCAGCGAATACAAGCTCAGCAAGCAATCCTTGCACAAAACCGTAAAATAGCACTTCTAGTCCCCATTCGGAACCAGCTAAAAACTCCCCTGATGCAGCCGCGACTTCCGCAAGCAACGCCACCCCTGGCTTACGAATCAATAAATATGCGACAGTTGCGGCAATAAACCACATCCCATAAATAAGTTGATCGAGATGAAGCCCAAGCGGTTTTACTGCATAGTAAAGCGGTCCCCACACTTTATACACAATGCCAAACACAATAGCCACCACAACAGTCGTTAATACGTCTGTTAATTTAAGCCCTTTCGTTTGCATAAACATCCTCCTCTTCAATTGGCCAACGCTCTAATTTGTACGCCATGTCCCAAAATAAATATTCATACTGACTGCTGATCCAAAAGTGTTGCTTCATTCGCTCCAACTCTTTTTCACTTACCGTTTTCGCAATGTCATTTAAGCGAGCAATTTGTTGTTCGACAAGCTGTCTAAACCAATCAGAGCCGTACGCTTCAATCCATTTCGCATAAATCGGCTGCTTCGGCTTGCAATGTTTTAGCCTCTCACCAATTTCGTAATACAACCAATAGCACGGTAAAATAGTAGCTAATACATCGCCAAAGTGTCCCGCAAATGCTGATCGGTACATGTGCGATGTGTACGCATACGCGGTTGGTGCAGGAACAAACGACGCCTTTTCTTCTTCTGTAATACCGAGCTCTTTCATAAACGTTTCATGTAAACGAAGTTCAGCTTCATACGTATTTTGCGCATGATTTGCCATGCTTGCGGTCGTTTGTAAGTCATCCGCCATCGCCCCGCCGAGCGCTTGCACTTTCGCAAAGTGTGTCAAATAATATGAATCTTGTAATACATAATACCGGAAACAACGTAAATCAAGCGTTCCTTCTCCGAGCTCTTTCACAAACGGATGATGAAAGCTCGCTTCCCAAATCGGATCGACAGCTTTGCGCAACTGTTCTGAAAACAACATTTCCTCTCCCCCTTAAGAAAAATAAAAAACCACTTTCTTTTGCGCAAAGAAAGTGGTTGTAAACGATGGAAATTGACATATAGACACACTTCGCACCGTCTCCACTTCCCTACGCTGGTATGATCCAGATCAGGTTCTAAGGGTCTCAAAGGCACACTTTGATCTCAGCCTATCTAAAGGCCCCCCTAGTGGAATGCATTTGTATCATTCACTTTGTCACTAATATTAGCATATTTCATTGAATTGTCAAATATTTTTATCCATATTTGCGCACATCGTTTTCTTCCTGTATGCTAAAGTAGCGAATATATAGTCAGGAGTGGGATGTATGGCAAATGTATTTTTAAAGCGAAAAAGAAAAAAGCGACTCGAACTTGGACATCCGTGGGTGTTTCAAAGCGAAGTCGATTATATTGAAGGAGATTTTGAACCGGGTGATTTCGTCAACGTATATAACCACCAACGTCACTTTTTAGCGAAAGGATATATTAACCCAAAATCACAAATGATCGTGCGCGTGCTGACGCAAAATCCAAACGATGAATTAGATGCGCAATTTTTTATGAACCGCATTCGTCAAGCGTGGGCGTATCGCGAGCGCATGATTCCGGGCGTTCGTTCATGTCGCGCCGTTTATGGTGAAGCCGATTTTTTACCTGGGCTCATTGTCGATAAATACGAAGATGTGCTCGTTGTGCAAATTTTATCGCTTGGCATGGAAAAAAGAAAAGAATGGATTTTACAAGCACTTCTTGACGTTTTTCAACCGAAAGCGATTTATTTACGCAACGACGTCCACGTGCGCGAATTAGAAGGATTAAAACAAGAAAAAGGATTTTGGTACGGTACGTGCGATACGAACGTACAAATTGAAGAAAACGGCGTGAAATATATTGTCGACATTGAAAACGGGCAAAAAACAGGGTTTTTCTTCGATCAACGTCAAAATCGTGCCGCGATCAAGCCGCTCATTACAAGCGAATCGACCGTGCTCGATTGCTTTACACACACAGGCTCATTTATGTTAAACGCCTGTTTATACGGAGCAAAACATGTGACCGCTGTCGATATTTCTGAACATGCCATTGAAACGGCAAAGCGAAACGCCGAGTTAAACGGATTTACAAATGTGGATTTCGTCGTTGCAAACGCGTTTGACTATTTACGTGAATGTGTGCATGAGGGAAAAAAATGGGACGTTGTCATTATTGACCCACCAGCGTTTACAAAATCCGCCCATGCGGTGCCAAAAGCGCTTGCCGGCTATAAGGATATTAATTTAAACGGCTTAAAACTCGTCAAAGACGGCGGTTTTTTCGTAACGGCGAGTTGTTCATATCATGTGCATCCGGATATGTTTCAAGCGATGGTTGCGGAAGCAGCGTTTGATGCAAAGAAAATTTTACGTCAAATTCATTGGAGCGGTGCAGGGTATGACCATCCGAAACTGCTTGCTGCTGACGAAGGAGATTATTTGAAGTTTGCCATTTATGAAGTGCATTCACGTAAGTAACAGGTTGGCGCATGCCAACCTGTTTAAAAATAGACAAAATGATTGTGCACACATTGCACAAAAACAGGGTATACTAAAATTGAAACCGCTTTCTTTTTGAGGTGATGAAAATGGCATTAAAAACAATTTGTCCGAAATGTTTTGGGAAAAAGAAAATGAAAATCTGTTTATCACTTTACAAAACATGCTCACTATGCAATGGAACAGGAAAAATTCAACAATCGCCAACAAAACGAATTAGTTAAAAAACACTTCGCACCAATCATTGATGCGAAGTGTTTTTCATTTATGCCACCGCTTTTCTTCGTTTCGCTTTCGCTTGCACCCGCAAAATTTTCACGGATAAATAAATACCCGTCCCTGTTAAAATGATAATGGAAATGGCAGCTACATCGATGATGAGACGATTCCAAAGACCAAGTTTTCCAACGTGAATGGCACGCACAAATGAAGCAAAATAATTTACTTCTTTTTTGACAACTGTACCGTCTGGTGCAATCGTCACTAACGTCCCGTCTTTATCGTTTAACCGTACCATATACATCCCGTGATTCATCACGACGCCAACTTCATCCATTGAAAACGCGCCCGATTCACTCGCTTTTTTTACCGCATCGATCATATTTAACTGCGCATGTCCATGTCCATCACCATGCGCATGCTCATGATTTCCATGCGAATGCCCGCCCATGCCCATTAACCAACGCTCGGTCAACAACAATCCTGTCACCGCTTCCAAAAGTAAAAATACTGAACAAATGAGTCCAATCCATAAGTGCAAATTGCGCGTTTTTTTCATATGTACTCCTCCAACCAAATTCATATTTTACAAATGTAACTGTAAAACATGAATTTGGGAGAAGTTTGAAAAGTAAGTGAAAGAAATGTGAAAATCCCCTCTTCCATATCGGAAAAAGGGATTTTTTTATTATTTCATTACATATACACGAGCTTCGTACGGACGCAATGTAAAGCGCGTCGCATGTTTATGCGGTTTCACATCGTAGTTTGCTAAGACTAATTGCTCGCTATTTAATTTCAATGAATCGTAACGATACATCGTTTTACGGTCTGTTAAGTTCACGATGACAATCGCTGTTTCTTCGCCGAGTGTGCGCGTATATGCATAAATTGCTTTATGGTTTTCTAATATTAAATCATATGTTCCGTAAACAAATACTTCGTGTTGTTTTCTTAGTTGAATCATGCGCTTGTAAAAGTTTAGCACAGAGTTCGGGTCGTTCAACTGCTTTTTGACGTTAATTTGTTTATAATTTCCGTTCACACCAATCCACGGTGTTCCAGTCGTAAATCCGGCATTTTCTTCATCCGACCATTGCATCGGTGTGCGTGAATTATCGCGACCGTTTTTCCAAATCCATTGCATCACTTCTTCATGTGAACGACCTTTGGCGCGCTCAATGCGATAATAATTTTTAATAGCGACATCGTCATATTCATCAATCGTTTCAAATCGGACGTTCGTCATGCCGATTTCTTGTCCTTGGTAAATAAACGGTGTCCCTTGCATAAGAAAATATAATGCCCCTAACGCTTTGGCGCTTTCAACAAGATATTGTTCATCATTTCCCCATGTCGATACGGAACGCGGCTGGTCATGATTTTCAAGAAATAGCGCATTCCAGCCAACACCTTCCAATCCCTTCTGCCATTTTGTTAATACGCGTTTTAATTTACGAACATCGACACCGCCGTCTGTTCCTTTTTGCCAAAGTCCAAGATGCTCAAACTGAAAAATCATATTAAAAATGCCATTTTCTTCACCGACCCAATCTTCCGCTTCCTCCACAGTAACTCCGTTCGCTTCTCCAACCGTCATAATGTCATAACGCGCAAACGTTTGCGCTTTGAGTTCACGAAGATAGTCCATGATCCCTTCTTGATTCATATGTCCATCAAATGAAGGGACATAGTCAAGTCCTTTTGGATTTGGCAAATCCGGAAGACCTTCTTTTTTCTTAATGTGTGAAATCGCATCGACACGGAACCCATCAATGCCTTTATCGAGCCACCAGTTAATCATATCATATAAAGCGCGACGAACATCTTCATTTTCCCAATTCAAATCCGGTTGCTTCGTCGCAAACACGTGTAAATAATATTGGTCCGTCGTCTCGTCATATTCCCAAGCAGAACCGCCAAAAATGCTTTCCCAATTGTTTGGCTCTTTGCCGTTTTTCCCATCGCGCCAAATGTACCAATCGCGTTTAGGATTATCCTTTGATGAGCGCGATTCAATAAACCACGGATGCTCATCGCTCGTATGGTTAATAACAAGATCTAAAATGACTTTCATGTCGCGTTTATGAATTTCTTCAAGCAACTGATCGAAATCTTCCATCGTTCCAAACTGTTCCATAATGTCTTGATAATCGCTAATGTCATAGCCATTATCTGCATTTGGCGATTTATAAATCGGACAAATCCATATGACATCGATTCCAAGGTCTTTTAAATAGTCAAGCTTTTGGATAATCCCTTGTAAATCACCAATCCCGTCTCCATTTGAATCCATAAAGCTTCTTGGATATATTTGATATGCAATCGCTTCTTTCCACCAAGCTCTTCTCACGTAAAATCCTCCTCAATTGACTCAAAATAAATCGCTTTCAATGATTATTACTCTTTCATGTTAATATACAAATTGCTTTGTTTAAAGAGGAAGTTGCACTTTTTCATAAAAAATTTCGTTTTATATGTGCAAACGTTTCACTTTTTTATTATAAAAGCAAACGACCGCTTTGGCGATCGTTTACTTTTATACTTATTCCATTGGAGCCGTTTTATTCTGCGTACGAGAAATCGTAATGCGGCCGATGAACAGCGCAAAAACAAAACCGATGCCGACAAAGATTAACCCATATAAAAACACATCGCTTAACGCATCAACGAGTGTTTGTTTTAATACGGGTACAAACATTTGTTGCATTTGTTCGGGAATTTTTTTCAACGTATCCGGATTTAAAATGACCGAATATACGCTTTGCGGATTCGATTCAACGAGTTGTTTAAATGAATCCATCATCACATGCGCTTGTGCTGGTAATTTCTCTAACAGCGGAAGAAACTTCGCTTCTAATAAATCCTTCGAACGATGGTTCATAATCGCTCCTAACAACGTTGCCCCAAACGTTCCACCAATTTGACGGAAAAATTGACTCGATGATGTCACAATACCGAGCTGCGATTTTGGAAATACTTCTTGTAACGCTAGTGTAATGACCGGATTGACAAATCCTAGTCCAAAACCGAGCGTTGCCATAAATAACATCGCGGTCCACTTATTCGTATCGACGTTCATCGTTGACAATAAGAAAAAGCCGAGCGCCACAAGCACCATTCCGACAATGACTTGCGGACGAACGCCAATTTTTTGTACAAGTCGTCCGCCGATCATGCTTGCAATAATGAGCGCAAACATCATCGGAAACATCATCGTTCCTGATTCGGATGGGCTCATGCCGATAATGCCTTGCATAAAGAGTGGCACGAACATAATTGCTCCAAACATACCGACAGACATAAAAAAGCCGACACTATTAAGCACAACAAATGTTTTATTTTTTAATAAATGCATTGGCATAATTGGCTCTTCTGCTTTTCGTTCAACAAATACAAATAAGCTAAAAAAAACGACAGAGCTAGCTAATAAAGAAATGATTTGCCACGATAGCCAATCGTATTTATCGCCACCAAACGTTAAAGCAAGCAATAACGAAACAACCGCGACAACCATTGTAAACATGCCGGCTAAATCAAGCTTCACCCGCTCAGCGATGCGGTGGTTATGCAAACCGATCGAAATGAGCACAATCGCTAATACACCAACAGGAAGGTTAATGTAAAACACCCAGCGCCAATTTAACGAATCAACAATCCATCCGCCGACTTGCGGACCGAGAATAGACGCTAATCCAAATACGCCACCGAATACACCTTGCCATTTTGCCCGCTCTGCTCCTGTAAACAAATCACCGATGACAATCATCGCCATTGGCATCATAATGCCGCCACCAATACCTTGAATGGCGCGGAAAATAATAAGTTGAGTCATCGTATCCGCCATACCACATAACGCGGAACCAATAATAAAAATCGCTAATCCTGACACATAGATCGACTTTCGACCAAATAAATCAGCAAGTTTCCCGGCAATCGGGACAATCGTTGTCGATGTGAGCATGTATGCTGTCGTTAGCCATGCCATCATGCTTAATCCACCAAGCTCGCCAACAATGCGAGGCAACGCTGTGCCAACGATCGTGCCGTCAAGTGCCCCAAACAACATCGCCACAAGTAATCCGGTAATTAAAATACCTCGTTTTTGTTGTATATTTGCAATACTTGTTTGTATCGCTGCTTGTTCTTTCATAATATCTCACTTCTCCTCTTTTTCGTTTGCCGCAGCAATTTTTTCGATGATATGAACAAACTGTTCAAGTTCATCGAATTGTAATTGGCTCAAATAACGCTCAATAATTTTTCTTCGTTCCGCCCGTGCATGCTGAAGCATTTCTTTCCCCTTTTCAGACAATTGTACATACACGACGCGACGGTCTTCGTCATCTCGTTCACGTAGCACAAATCCGCTTTTATATAAGCGATCAATCATTGTCGTAATGGCGCTCGGTTTGACAAACATTTCGTCTGCCAATTCGCTCACTGTACATTTTCCACGCTTCGACAACAAGTTTAAAATAAAAAACTGCGGTTTCGTTAAGCCAATTTCCTCCTTAGCCAAGTCAGCTGCTAATTTGCGAAGGGCTAACGAAAACGCATGCTCTAATCGCTCAACAAGCGCGGTGAACGGCACTTGCTCCATACGCATCCCACCTTTTTAACAACATAAATATTTAACATAGTTAAATATACACAAAAGAAAATATAAAGTCAATGAAACATTCTTGACGTATCAAATGACGCGCTCGCTCATACATTGTCATAAGGAGGGAGCGCGATGAAACGAGATGAACAAAAAGCGTTAGAAAAAGCCATTTCCGAAATTACGGAAATTGCCGAAGGGTTTGGGCTTGATTTTTATGAAATGCGCTATGAAATTTGCCCAGCTGATATTATTTACACATTTGGAGCATACGGCATGCCGACACGTTTTTCACATTGGAGTTTTGGGAAACAATTTCATAAAATGAAACTTCATTATGATCTCGGATTAAGTAAAATTTACGAGCTTGTCATTAACTCCGATCCGTGCTACGCCTTTTTATTAAATACAAATACGCTTATTCAAAATAAATTAATTGTCGCACACGTCCTTGCTCATAGCGACTTTTTTAAAAATAACGTTCGCTTCAGCAACACAAAACGAGACATGGTCGAAAGCATGGCGGCAACAGCGGAACGAATTAAGCATTATGAGCACGAATACGGGAAACAAGAAGTCGAAAAGTTTTTAGACGCTGTATTAGCCATTCAAGAGCATATTGATCCTTCGCTTCTTCGTCCGAAGCTTTCATGGACGATTGCTGATACAGAAATATACGAAGAAGATGATGAAGTACCAAGACCGTCGCCATATGACGATTTATGGTCGCTTAATGAAAAGAAAAAAGCACCACAAACGCGAAAAAAACGAAGAAAATTTCCACCGCAACCCGAAAAAGATTTGCTATTGTTTATTGAAGAATATAGCCGTGAACTTGAAGAATGGCAGCGCGATATTTTAACAATGATGCGTGAAGAAATGCTTTATTTTTGGCCGCAGCTCGAAACGAAAATTATGAACGAAGGATGGGCAACGTACTGGCATCAACGTATTTTACGTGAGATGGATTTAACGAGCGATGAAGCGATTGAATTTGCCAAATTAAATGCCGGCGTTGTTCAACCTTCCCGAACTGGAATTAATCCGTATTACTTAGGATTGAAAATTTTTGAAGATATCGAAAAACGCTGGGATAATCCGACAGAAGAAATGAAAAAGCTCGGTGTCAAACCAGGTTCAGGACGTGCAAAAATATTTGAAGTACGCGAACTAGAATCTGACATCTCCTTTTTGCGTAACTATTTAACAAAAGAGCTCGTCATGCGCGAAGATATGTATTTGTTTCAAAAACAAGGAAAAGACTACAAAATTGTTGATAAACATTGGGAACATGTGCGCGATCAGCTTGTAAACATGCGCGTCAACGGAGGATTTCCATATATTACAGTCAATGACGGCGACTACATGCGCAACGGGGAGCTATATTTAAAACATTCGTACGAAGGCATTGAACTAGACGTCAAATATTTAGAAAAAGTGCTTCCTTACATTTATCAACTTTGGGGACGCGCCGTTCATATGGAAACAATCATCGAAAACAAGCCAACGCTATTCACATACGACGGACGAAACGTACAACGAAAATATATATGAGCTATTGATTAAACAATTAACAGGAAGTTTACATTTTATGTAAACTTCCTGTTCTTTTTCTCATTAATTGCATAAAGCTTGTGTCACAGCATTTATTTAATTAAAATCTTACCTGTGTTCTTAAAACGTTCTATAATGACAAATAGTCGAGAATAGCAATCTTGAATAGTTTTTTCATTTCTAATATTATTGTAAAGTCCTATACCAAAGTATGTATCTTTATGAAATCCTACCACATAGTCCCCTGATTTTATAGTGTGAGCGTCCTCATAACTTAATTGGTCATCAAGAAACGCCAAATAGACCTTTTCAGAATCAATAAAAACAAATGGAATAGGGGATTCCCAATAAATTTTAGCATACTGTGGCTCAGCTGCCTCTTTTAAGTGTTTTTTGGTGATAAATACACTATCCACCTTTGTAACAAATTTTTTTTGCAAAACGTCTTCCAGTGACATTTGAATGAAAGAAACATTATTTTCTCTAATATTAGGAATATCTCCAACAATCCCAATTTTTAGTTCTCGTCCTGAATAAACTGGCGAATGAAAATTTGCTCCCTCATTTGCTTTGTGGATCAAATACGAAACAAAGAACATTAATATAACTATTATGAATAGTTTTCTCATAATTGCCTCCTAGATGAATGATACCTGAATCCGTGACAAAACATCTTTACAATGGTCGCAAACCGTTGATACGATAAGGGAAAATGACGTGAATGACTTTTCATCAAGTAGGTGAATGCGATGAAAGGTTTCCCAATTCGGTTTGTGTTGACAGATGAAGCCATTACGCCAAGTGCGGGGCTTGCCCTCATTGGCTACTTGCTCCATCAAACGAAAAGTGAAACGCCGCCACATCAAGACGATCATTCAGACGGTGATCACGATGGCAGGACGACTCGTTCGCCGATCGCGGCGGCTATGGATGAAACTGATGCGAAGGATACTCCTACTGAATGTGTATCAAAAATAGAAAGAGGCAAGATAGCAAACATATATTCTTATACTCATATCCATCACTACCCCCTGTACTTTTTTTATCTCTTTTTTAGTTTGCATCTCCATAAAAGGGGATTTATCTCATTTTCAAACATGAAAGTGTTGCAGGGAATCATCAAAAAAGGGGATTTATCTCATTTTCAAACATGAAAGTGTTGCAGGGAATCATCAAAAAAGGGATGTATGGATCATATATCCATAAAACTAACACCAAAATCAAAGTGGATTTCCAACCATCACGGATTCAGGCTTTTATAAAATGGTTAACTTTATTATATAAACAAAGATAACGATACTAACAAACCTCACAACAAAAGATCGAATTGCAACTTCATCCCCTTTTCTTTTTTTGAATAAAAATTCAATAAGGAGAAAAAAAGCCAGAATGATTGAAAACGAGACTAAAAAAAGTATGTTTTCGTTCATTGAGGAACACCTCTCGATGTGTACGTAAATGCAATATTTCTTACTACAAATGAATACTTGGCAACTGTTTCTTCTTTGTCATCCATAACTAGTAATCGCCACTTCCCAAAACTGGATAAAGGCAGATTCTCTAGCGACTTGTAATTAATGTAGCATATTATAGTATCTTTTCTAGCAACGTTACCCATTTTAAAATCCAAACAAATGAGTTCTGAGCCCAAGTTATCGTAAATCTTAACAAATAACTTAGTAGACTCACATTTTATGTCCTCAACATCAATAAAGATATAAAATCCGCCGTCTAAATTATCGAAAATATTTTTTATTCGTACAGGGCTATACTCATCTGACATTTGCACAGATGTTACGATATTAGAGATTTTCAACCTATCACCTCTATGTTTTTCATTGAACACTTCATAAAATAAGCAACATCAATTTTATTTTTTAGGATAGTATTTTGAAACTTGAAAAGACGCATATGTTCCCACACCAGCATAGGCACCATTTTTTGCAGCATCCTTAGCAGCCGATTTCACTGACTCTTTGTAAACAGAATACATTGCCTGCTTGGCTGCTTGCTGTGCCGTCGCACGAGTGACAGTAGTACCTAATTCTTTAGCAACCTGTTTTGCGGCCTCTTTAGCCACAGATTTAACTGCTGTACTTACAACAATTCTCCCTGCGGACACAGCAAACCCAACTCCACCTGTTGCTACTCCTACCGCTATCGAAGCAGCGATTTCCCATTTGTTATCCTTTATGTAGTCAGTTGCAGCTTTTGTAACATTTTTTGAACCGTCCCGTATATAGGTTAGGGTAGATTTAATTCCATCTACTCCGTTCATTCCTTATCCTCCCTCCATCATATTATCGATAACCTTACAATTCAATATTTATATTGCCTTAATAAAACACTTAGAGCACATTATCATCCCCCAGTCAATCACCTCCAGCCACTTTTGAATATATCATAAAAAAAAAAAAAAAATGTAAATATTTATATTATTTGAAATGCTGTACTATAAATAAAGTATTTTTAATGATAATTATTACCATAAAAAAGAGACAAACAAGGAACCCCTTATGCCACATGGAGCTGTTTTTTGATGAAGTCAATAGGAATATCTTGCTTCGCCGCGTAGTAAACAAACTCCACGAGACTATACCTTTTCTTCGTTCGGAGAAGTGTGAACCCGATAGAGAAATCACAGTTAGACTCGAACATACTGTATACATAAGTGAATTGCACTAAAATCCAATATCGTTTCACCGCCCGACGCCCGCGAACGCGGTATCCATCGAGCTTCAGCTGGTCTTTCGCTTGTAAAAAACATTCGATCGACCAGCGCTCGGCATAGTAACTCAAGCTCTCTTCATCGCTTAGCTTTCGGTCGGTGCTCAAGACGCAATGAAGATGTTCGGATATCATGAGTTAATCAGATTTCCAATATTTTAAAAATCATATGAATTCACTGAACCAATTAGTAGTTTTTTTATTGAAACTTTTTTCTTTTTTTTCCGTACATACATATAAATAACAAGAAAGGTGGGTTTATATGGAGAAACGTTCAGTTACAGGAATCATCATCGGCACAGTGGCAGGTCTTTTTCTTCTTGTCGCTGCATTAACGTCATGGTACACCGTTGATGAGTCAGAACAAGCGATTATTTTAACATTTGGTAAAATTGATGAGGAGGTAACGACACCCGGGCTACATTTCAAGCTTCCTTGGCCGATTCAAACAGTAGAAACGTTATCGCGCGAAACGTTTAGTTTACAATTCGGCTACAAAGAGGAAAACGGAAAAGTCGTCGCCTCAAACAAAGGGGATACGAAAATGATTACCGGGGATGAAAATATTGTCCTCGCTGATATGGTCGTACAATGGAAAATTACCGATCCTGCCAAATATCTTTACCGCTCATACGAACCGGAACAAATTTTATATAATGCGACATCTGCTTCTTTACGCAGCGTCATCGGTAGCTCAAAAATTGATGATGCATTAACGTCGGGCAAAGCGAAAATTGAAGCAGATGTGCGCGAGTCACTGACCGCATTAATGAAAAAGTATGATATTGGTATTTCGATTTTAGCTGTAAAGTTACAAGACGTTGACTTGCCAAATGACGAAGTGCGCAAAGCATTTACAAACGTTACTGATGCACGTGAGACGATGAATACAAAAATTAACGAAGCGAATAAATATCGCAACAAACGGACGAAAGAAGCCGAAGGGGAAAAAGACGCCCTCATTTCCCAAGCCGAAGCTGATAAAGTAGCACGCATTGAAAAGGCGTATGGAGATGTCGCCAAATTTAACGCCTTATACGAAGAATATAAAAACGCGAAAGACATTACAAAACAGCGACTAATGATTGAAACGCTTGAACAAGTCCTACCGTACACGCGCATTTACATTATGAACGACGATGGCAATACGCTAAAATATTTACCAATTCAACCGATCGAAAAACAAACGACGGAGAAAAAGAAAGAACAAGGGAGTGGTAATGAATGACAAACTTCCAAGACGATCAAAACATCATCACCTTGAAAGATAAACTTCCGAAGAAATGGTTTCGGTTTATCATTAGTGGCGGCATTGGACTTATTTTACTTATCGTTATTTTAACAAATATATACATCGTTCATGAAAATGAATATAAAGTCGTACGTCAATTTGGCGAAATTGTTCGCATCGATCAAACGCCCGGATTACGCTTTAAAATTCCTTTTATTCAAAGCGTCACATCATTGCCGAAAGCCCAAATCTTTTATGACGTCGCGGAAGCGGAAATTAATACAAAAGATAAAAAGCGAATTCTCGTCAACCATTACGCCATTTGGGAAATTACAAATCCGAAAGAGATGATTCAAAACGCTCGGACATTGGAAAATGCAGAATCAAAAATGGATGAATTTATTTTCTCCATTGTCCGCACCGAGCTTGGACGGTTAAATTACGATGAAATTATTAATGATGAAAAGTCATCACGTGGCAGCTTAAACGATGAGGTAACCGCAAAAGTAAACGAACTGTTACAGCAAGACCGTTACGGTATTCGCGTTGTCGATGTACGCATGAAACGCATTGACTTGCCAGAAGAAAATGAACAATCCGTTTATAAACGCATGATTTCCGAACGTGAATCGAAAGCGCAAGAATATTTATCAATGGGAGATGCTCAAAAACAGCGCATTATTGCGCAAACAGATCGCGAAGTAAAAGAAATGCTCGCCAAAGCGCAAGCAGATGCTGAACGTATTCGCGCAGCAGGTGAACAAGAAGCAGCGCGCATTTATAACGAAACATTTGCAAAGGATCCTGAATTTTATTCGTTTTACCGTACGCTTGAATCGTATAAAACAACGATCGGCGAAGATACGGTCGTCATTTTACCAGCCAATTCACCTTACGCGAAATGGCTATTGGGGCAAACGCGCTGAGCTTTCAGCGCGTTTCGTGCTCAAGTAACCATTTTTTTCGCTCTATTCCCCACGCGTATCCACCAAGTTCTCCACCCGTGCGAACAACACGATGACAAGGAATGACGATCGTGATCGGATTGTTACCAACAGCATTGCCAACGGCTCGTACCGCTTTCGGTTGCCCAATTTGTTTGGCAATATGAGCATATGACACCGTTTGTCCATAAGGAATCGTTTGTAACGCTTCCCATACACGCATTTGAAACGGGGTACCAACGAGCTTTAAGGGTATCGAAAACGATGTCCGTTTCTTTTGGAAATATTGTTCAATTTCTTCTAGCGATTGCATGAGGGGCTCCGCCACTTTTTCGTTCTGATCTCCACCTTGTTCAACGACATCAATCCGCTCAATTCCGTCATTCGTTCCAATGATTTGTAACCAACCGATTGGCGATTCATAATACACCAAGTGTTTCTCCATAGCCAACTCTCCTCTGCCAAATCGCACAACATTTACAGCGAAAAAAACCGACCGTTTTTTCATACACTACATATAGCTCCTCACGATAAGGAGGGTTTGTATTGCATACAGCCGACTACGACAAAGCTCTTTACTATACGTACCGTTCGGAATGGGATCATTTACTCATTCTTATGGTACGCACAAAAGACGATTTACTTTCAAAAAAAATTGAACAGTTTCTTCATGCATACAACTTCGAAAAAGATTATACTGTCGTCCAAAAGCGATTGAACGCATTGTTACGTTACATCGATCACGCGTTAGACGTATATGAACAAGAACCGACGCTGACGATGGAATATAATTAGAGCGAAAGGAATCATCTCCTTTCGCTTTTTATATGACGGGATACGTTTGAATGAGCGGATGTAATACAATTTCATCCACTAACATATGTTTTGGCGCACTCGCCATATAGATGACCGCTTTAGCGACATCTTCTGCCTTTAGCCATTCCGCTTTTTCAGGCAATCCTTGCGTAGAATTGGCAAAGTATGTATCAACCATTCCCGGATTAATTGTACCGACGCGAATGCCGTATGGACGTACTTCTTGCGCGACGCTTCCTGAAAATCCTTGGACGGCATATTTCGTTGCTGTATATGCGGAACCGTTCGCAATCGTATACCGACCGACGTCAGATGAAATCGTAATAATTGTTCCCGAACGTTGCTTTTTCATGTGTGGAAGCACTGCTTTTGTCCCGATAAATACCCCTTGTACATTTACTTCGAATAGTCGCTTCCATTCTTCGACTGTCGTTTCCTCTACAGGCTTAAATACACCGATACCCGCATTATTCACAAGTAAATCAATGCGGCCAAATGTAGCGATGGTCGCTTCGATCACTTCATTCATTTGTTGCTCATTTGATACGTCGGCTTGAAACGTTTTTACATCTTTTAATTGTTCGCCAACTCTGTGAATATCCGAGGAGCTGCCAATTAATACGAGCTTCATTCCTTGCTCCGCCAACTTATGTGCAATCGCTAAACCGATTCCACGAGATGCACCTGTCACAATAGCCACTTGTCCTTGTAACAAATTAACATCACCCTTTCTACGTTTTCGCTTCTATGTTACTCGTTCCCCATTCAAAAAACAACTGATAAGGCATTACACCTTATCAGCTGTTAACGTATATACTCGCTCCATGACCGCTGTTTCTAATTGCTCTAATTGTTTCTTCGCTTCAGCGAGCGTTCGCCCTTTGACACCAAAATAAAATTTCATTTTTGGCTCTGTGCCAGATGGACGCGCACAAAACCATGATCCATCTTCTAGTACATATTTTAATACGTTCGACTTCGGCAAATGGATCGCTTCTTTTTTACCTGTATTCGCATATACGCGCTCGCTTACCTTATAGTCTTCACGAATCACAACGCGCTGATTAGCGACAACAGTTGGCGGCTCATTACGAAATGTCGCCAGTAGTGCGTTGATTCGCTCGGTTCCTTCTTTTCCTTTTAACGTGAGTGAACGCAACCCTTCTTGATAATATCCGTATTGTTCAAACAATTGCATAAGTGCCTCGTATAAAGATAAACCTTGCTTTTTGTAAAACGCGCACATTTCAACAGCAAGTAATGCTGCTTGAATCGCATCTTTATCGCGAGCAAAGTCACCAATTAAATAACCGTAACTTTCTTCGTAACCAAACTGGAATATATACTCCCCTGTTTGCTCGTATTGTTTAATTTTTTCACCGATAAATTTAAACCCTGTCAATGTATCCATCGTCTCGATCCCAAATGACTTGGCAATCGCACGCCCAAATTCAGATGTAACGATCGTTTTAAACACAATCCCATTTGATGGCAATATCCCTTTTTCTTTCTTTTGTGAAAGAATGTAATGAAGCAACAAGCCACCTGTTTGATTACCTGTTAAAACGACGTATTCCCCTTGTTCGTTTTTCACCGCAATACCTAAACGATCCGCATCGGGATCTGTTGCAATTAATACGTCAGCGTCGACTTGTTTTCCAAGTTGAATGGCTAACTCAAACGCTGCATGTTCTTCTGGATTTGGCGATTGTACGGTTGAAAAATTCGGATCCGGTTGTTCTTGTTCTTTCACAACAAATACGTTTTCATAGCCAAATTCTTTTAATCCGCGTTGCACAAGCTTATTTGCTGTGCCATGAAGCGGTGTAAAGACAACTTTTACATCGACTTCATTGGAAAGTTCTGGGCGAAGGGAGATCGTTTTTAACTTTTGTATGTATGCATCATCAATCTCTGCACCAATGATTTGAATCAATCCTTTTTCTTTTAATACGTCTTCTTGTTCAACTGCAAGTTCCCATTCATTTTCAATCGCATTGACATGTTCGATAACGACATCAGCAATATGTGGCGGCAACTGTGCCCCATCTTCTCCGTATACTTTATAGCCGTTATACTCTGGTGGGTTGTGGCTAGCCGTGATGACAATGCCCGAAAAAGCATGTAAATGTCTTACAGAAAATGAAAGCTCTGGGGTCGGGCGGAGCTCATCAAATACGTACGTCTGAATGCCGTGGGTCGCAAGCGTTTTTGCAGCTTCCATCGCAAACTGTTGCGATTTATGGCGCGAATCATAGGCGATTACAACCCCGCGTTTCTTCGCTTCCTCGCCAAATGATTCGATGTACCTCGCTAACCCTGCCGATGCTTTTCGCACCGTATATATGTTCATACGGTTCGTTCCCGGTCCGATTTCCCCGCGCATACCTCCTGTACCGAACTCTAACGTTTTATAAAAACAATCTTCTAACAATTTTTCATCTTGTTCGAATTGTTGCAAGTGCATGCGCAATTCTTCATCTAATTGTGCCTGTTTCCAGCGTTCGTACACCATTTTCCAAGTCATGTTTATCCCTCCATATCCGTTGCTCATTGTAACTTATTCTCGTCTTTTTATACAAATTCCTTTTTTAATACGAAAAGCGCAAAGCGCCCGCCTATCGGCGAAGAGCGCACAAGCCCCACCGAGGAGGCTGTCGCCGCCGCAGTGTGGGGCGGAGCGACTCGAGCCGATGGCGCTTGGAGCTAGACAGCTCCCTAAATCCGAAATTTTATACTTTAATTAATTATAAAAAGGAGCTCCTTTAAAAGAAGCTCCTTTTTTGTTTTAATGATATGAAGGTTCGGAAATCTCGGATAGCGCTTGTTCTGCCGCTTCATCGTACGCTTGGTTTGTAGCAATATCCCCAAGTGCAACAATGCCACAAAGGGCATTATTTTGTACGATCGGCAAGCGACGAATTTGGTTTTTCGCCATCACTTTCGCTGCTTCATTAACGCTCATGTTTGGTGTACCTGTCACTACATTACTTGTCATGACTTGTGAAACAGGCGTTGAAGGGGCTAACCCTTGCGCAGTCGTACGAAGAGCAATGTCGCGGTCAGTGATCATCCCTTTGACTTTTCCGTTTTCAACAACAGGAATCGCACCGACGTTATGTTCGTTCATTAGTTGTGCTGCCTCTTGAACAGATTGATCTGGTTTGACTGTCGCCACTTGGCGCGTCATAATTGATTCAACTGTATGATTCAATATGATCCTCCCCTTTCGCTTCTTATTGTGTACGTTCAATTGTTCATTATGTAAGTAAAATGTAGTCGCAATTTACATCATTTCTTTCTATGTACTATAATGAACAAAGAGTAAAAAATAAGAAGGTGGAATCATGGCTCGGAAGGAAAATCATTTATTGACCGCTTGGATTGTTGCGTTAATTGCTACACTTGGCAGCCTGTATTTTTCTGAGGTAATGAAATTTATCCCATGTGAACTTTGTTGGTACCAACGCATTTTTATGTACCCACAAGTGTTTTTGCTTGCCATGGCTTTTGTACGAAAAGAGTTTATGATCGCACGTTATACGCTTATGTTATCGATCATTGGCGGCACCATTTCTTCATATCATTATTTAATTCAAAAAGTAACGTTTTTTCGCGATACCGCTCCATCATGTAGCATTGTGCCATGTACAGGGGACTATCTTAACTGGCTTGGGTTTATTACCATTCCCCTTTTAGCACTAATTGCCTTTGTTTTCATCAGCATTATTAGTTATCGAGTCATTCGAATGGAGAAAGAAGGGAAATACATATGAAAAAGTTGCTTATTTTCGGAGGTATTATTATCGCTTTATTTAGTGCACTCGCTTGGATTACGTCATATACACAAAAACAAAAAGCTGAAGGCAATCCATTTGGAAAAGAAGAATTGCACCCAGCTACGATCGATCTTCTTGATGATCCGAACTATCAAAACGTTATTTTACCAAATGAATTAAAAGAAGCATTAAACAATAAAGAAACGATCACTGTTTACTTTTACAGTTCAACATGCGAATTTTGTAAAAAGACAACACCAATTGTCGCTCCGTTATCAAAAGAGATGGGAATTGATCTAAAGCAATTTAACCTTTTGGAATTTGAAGAAGGCTGGGACGAGTATCATATCGAGGCAACACCGACAATTGTTCACTTTAAAAATGGCAAAGAAGTCGCACGCATTGAAGGATATTATGAAGAAGACGTATTCCGTAAGTGGTTTGAACAGATCAAATAAAAAAGCCTTCGTTTTGAAGGCTTTTTCACATCACCCAAGCGTGAACAGGCTTTATATACATGCTTATATATTCATCTTTTTGATGCAAAAAATGTTCAAGAGTGAGTGGAAAACTAATCCCATGCTGTTCTAGCTGTTCAATATTGTGCTGAAACAGCTGTTCATAATCAGCTGAATGACGATGAAACGAAGTAAACTCAATGATGGCTTGTAACGATTGTAATGCAGAAATAATCGTAAATGCCTCTTTTAACGTTCCATCATATGTGGAAGATTCAAACTGTAATATGCCGAGCGATTGAAATGTGTCAATTTCATCATCCGTAAAATATTTTGGAAAAATACATGTATAAAACTGTTCAATAAGCGAATGAATATATTGCTTTTGCTCTTCTGTAGCAACATAGACGCTCTTCAATTGCCTCACCTTTTTCCATTTCTTTTCCTAATCTATAACGAAATTGTAACACACCAACTCCTGTTTTGGTGTTGGTAATTTATTGTATAGAAAGAGTGAGACGAATGAATGTACAAAAAAAAGGAAGTTGGCTCATATTTGAAGCGCCAGCAGCATGGGAAGGCTTGTCACTAGAACAAGCATTCCAAACGAAATGGTTCGTTCCTAAAAAAATGTTACATGAATGGCGAATGACAAAAGGTGTATCAATCAATGACGACATCGTTCCTTTCCATACGATCATTTCACCGAACGATCGCATTCGTGTTCGTATAAAAGAAGAACAGATCGAACCGGTTCCGACATACATACCGCTTCATGTTGTATTTGAAGATGATCATGTACTTGTCATTAACAAGCCTGCACATATGGATGTTCATCCAACACAACCAAATCAGACGAATACATTAGCAAACGCCGTCGCATTCCATTTTCAATGTGAAGGAATACACAGTAAAGTTCGTCATGTGCATCGACTCGATCGCGATACAAGCGGTGTCATTTTATTCGCTAAACACGCACTTGCTGGGGCTATTCTTGATAAATATTTAGCCGAACGAACCATTCATCGCACGTATATTGCACTTGTTCATGGATATGTAAAACAGAAAAAAGGAACGGTCGAAGCACCAATCGGGCGCGATCGACACCATCCAACAAAACGACGTGTATCGAAAACAGGAGATACAGCTATCACGCACTATGAACGGCTCGAATATGACAAACAAAAACATGTGTCGCTCGTTCGCCTCACCCTCGATACAGGACGAACGCATCAAATTCGTGTTCATATGAGCTATATCGGTCATCCGTTAGTTGGCGATACATTATATGGAGGAAAACCGTGGATGAATCGGCAAGCGTTACATGCGATCTCCTTATCTTTTCCTCATCCATTTACAAAAGAGTTCATCACATGCTCGGCATTACCTGATAAAACAATTTTCGGTCATATAAAAAGAGGCGCGTTATTATAACGCAGCCTCTTCATTTATATCCGCGACTACATCTACTGGCGATGGATGACGTGTCACTTCAATTTTTTTGACATGGTGACCGTCCAATTGCACGACTGTAAAGACGTAATCACCAAACTCAATTTGCTCTCCTGGACGAATGTTATAACGCTCCGTCAACATCCATCCACCAATCGTATCAACGTCTGTATCGTCAATTTCTAAACCGAATAAATCGTTAATTTCACTAATAAGTACTTTTCCATCAACGATTGCACGGTTGTCATCGATCATTTGGATGAGTGGAGCTTCATCTATGTCGAATTCATCTCGAATTTCTCCAACAATTTCTTCTAAAATATCTTCGACTGTCACTAAACCAGACGTTCCGCCATATTCATCAACTAAAATGGCCATATGAATGCGTTCTTTTTGCATTTTTACAAGCAAATCTTGAATAGGGATCGTTTCAATCACTTGAATAATTGGACGAATATAGTCACGCAACTGTTTTCGCTCTTGGCAGTTCACAACAAGATCAGTAAATAACTCTTTTACATTTACTAATCCGAGAATATGGTCTTTATCACCATCAATGACAGGATAACGTGTATACTTTTCTTCGCGAATGGTTTGTAACACGTAGTCCATGGAATCGTTGACATCTAACGCAATAATTTCTTTGCGCGGAACCATAATTTCTTTTGCCACACGATCGTCAAAACGAAAAATGTTATTCACGTATTTATATTCTGTATGATTAATTTCTCCATTTTTATAACTGGCTGATAAAAGGAGGCGCAATTCTTCTTCAGAATGAGCCAATTCTTGCTCACTAGATAACTGGAACCCAAATAAACGAACAACTAAGCGGGCAGATCCGTTTAATAACCAGATAAATGGATACATGACTCGATAAAATAACATGAGCGGACGCGCTGTCCATAGCGTAATCGCTTCCGCTTTTTGAATCGCAATCGTCTTCGGCGCCAATTCACCAATAACAACATGAACAAACGTAATTGTTGCAAATGCCACAATAAATGAAGCCCCATGAGAAAATGATGGAGATACATGAAACTGCTCAAAAAGCGGACGAAGCGCTCGTTCCACTGTCGGTTCCCCGAGCCAACCAAGCCCGAGCGATGTCATTGTAATACCAAGCTGATTTGCAGATAAATACTCATCTAAATGAGTGATGACATGTTTTGCTGCTACTGCTTTTTTGTTCCCTTCCTCGATTAATTGATCAATGCGCGAGGAGCGCACTTTTACAATCGCAAATTCTGAAGCAACAAAAAAACCAGTTAACGCAATAAGAAAAACAATCATCCATAAACTAAATATGTCCAACGAACGTCCGCACGCATGAATGCGTGCGGATGCCACCTCCTATTTATTAATCTTCATTGTTTCCTTGTACGAAAATAAGCACATACTTAATCAATTCTAACACCGAAATAAGTGCTGCAGCAACATATGTTAATGCCGCGGCATTTAACACTTTATTTACTCCACGTTCTTCCTCATTGCGAATGATGCCTTCTGCGATCATAAAATCTTTGGCGCGCGAACTAGCATTAAACTCAACCGGCAATGTAATAACTTGGAATGCAACGGCAAACGAGAATAAAATAATCCCTAAACCAATTAACGAAAATTGTTGCATCAAAAACCCGCCAAGAAGAAGGAACGGTGCAATACCAGATGTAAAATTCACAAGCGGAAACATACGATGTCGTAAAACGAGCGCACCATATGCTTGTTGATGTTGCACCGCGTGACCGACTTCATGAGCCGCCACCGATACCGCAGCAATGGAACGACCATAGTACACAGGCTCCGATAAACGAACCGCACGTGCAATCGGATCGTAATGATCTGTCAATGTACCCGGAACAAGCTCAACTGGCACATCGTATAGCCCGTTGCGATCTAAAATGAGCCGCGCCACTTCTGCGCCTGTCAAACCAGATGAAGCGGGAACATCTGACCATTTACTAAAATTCCCTTTCACTTTAAATTGCGCCCAAATCGATACTCCGAAGGCGATCAAAATAAGAAAATCCATTGGATGAAAAAACATGAAACCATCCCTCCGTTACTTTATATTTTAATGGAAAATGACTGAAAATAAAAGAGAACACGCTCACATACATTATATACGACTATTGTGTCCAAAAAGTTTCACAAAATCGAAAAAACCTCGCGATTTGCGAGGTTGAATAAAATTCCTTTTTTAATGTGTATGGTGAACCGCACAACGGTTTGGACCGATTTCAAGTTCTTGTTGTTGTTCTGGTGTAGCATCTTTTACACCGCGGTTAATAGCGATAATGTCTTCAAAGTTTGGCGGTGTTTCAGAAGATGCAGATTGCGCCACATGTTCAACAAACTCTTCTTCTGTTTTTCCCTGCATAATTTCATTCATTTGACGAATGTTTCCTAACGTATTTCCAATATATCCTTGCTCGTTCACTTCTTGATCGAAGTTTGCATAGTGTGCAGGAAGCACGATAACATCGTCCGCAATTTGTGCAACTTTGTTATACACTGTGTCGTATAAATCTTTTGCCCATTCACGCGCTTTTCCACCAAGGTCTGGTCGACCGAGACCGCTGACAAAAATCGTATCGCCAGAGAACAACAATTTGTTGTTTACGAAAAATGATACACTACCTGGTGTATGACCTGGTGTTTTAATCGCTAATACTTCTAAACTTACTTTTTCAAATTCGATGCGATCATGGTTTTCTAGCGGTTCAAACTCAAATACGGCACCTTCACTCTTCATTAAGTAATATGTCGCACCTGTTTGTTTTGCTAATTCATATCCGCCAGAAATATGGTCAGCATGTAAATGTGAATCAACGATATGTGTAATCGCTACGTTTTCTTTTTGAGCAACTTCTTTATACACATCAATAAATCGAGATGGATCGACGATTAACGCTTCTTTTCCTGATACGACCATGTAAGAAAGACAACCTTTACCGACGCGAATAAATTGATACACTTTTATATCGTTATCTTGATATACAACAACAGGGTATAAATACTCGCTCCACGCTTTCATGCCGCCTTTTAAATAAAACACTTCTAATCCTTTTTCAGCAAGCATGTCAGCAACCATCATAGAAGAACCTTCTTTAGCACAAACAACAACAATTTTTTTGTCTTTTGGCAAACGCTCTAACACAGATTCAACGCCATCAATTAATTCAAAGTAAGGAATGTTTAAATATTCAATGTGTTCTCCTTCAATTTTCCAATCAGCAAAATCAGATTCGTTACGAACATCAAATAAGAAAAACGGTTCTTTATTGACAATCATCTCATTGATTTGTTGTGCTGTTAACGCATATACTGCCATTTATTATCCACCTCTCCTTATACCTTATAGGGTATATTTATAGATAAAAAAATTATTGTTGTAACAATTGCATAATTCGTTGCGGATCAAATCCAATAACCCAACGCCCATTAATTTCTGTTTGCGGCACGCCCATTTGTCCTGTTGAGCGAATAACATAATCAACAGCCTCAGGATGTTGATGTAAATTTACTTCTTTAAATGGGATGCCACGCTCAGCTAAAAAGTTTTTCAATAACGTACAATACGGACATGTTGTTGTCGTATATACAGTTACTTGTTTCATTGGATCATTCCTCCTTTATGTTTCGGTATTTTATATACCCCTATAAGTATTATAACATAAAGGATGAACTTTTCAACAGTTTTTACAAAATATCCAACCAAATTTTTATCGCTGTTGCGACAATCAGTGCAGCTAATATAAACTGTAATACTTTTGTATTTACCTTTTTACCAACATTCGCCCCAATAGGAGAAGCAATTAAGCTTGCAACAACCATAATAAATGCGGTCCAAAAATCAAATTGACCTGTTGTAATTTTTCCAACGGTTGCCCCAATGGATGAAATAAATGTAATCGCTAATGATGTAGCGATCGTCATACGTGTTGGGATTTTTAATACAACAAGCATAATTGGTACAAGAATAAACGCCCCTGCAGCACCAACAATGCCAGCGCTCACTCCGACAATGAATGCTAACGCTGCTGCAAGCCATTTATTGAATGTGACTTGATCAAGTGGAATATTATCAATTCCTTTTTTCGGAACGAACATCATCATCGCAGCAAGCGTTGCTAACACCGCATAAACGATATTAATGCCGCCTTCGCTCATTAATTTCGAACCATAACCACCAATGAAACTACCAATTAAAATACTGGTACCCATATAAATAATTAACGTTTTATTTAAATACCCACCTTTACGGTACGCCCAAACGCCTCCAATCGTCGCAAACAATACTTGAATGGCGCTAATTCCTGATACTTCATGGGCGCTAAATGCAGCGTAACCAAGCAATGGTGGGATGTAAAGCAACATCGGATATTTAATAATCGATCCGCCAATTCCAACCATTCCTGAAATAAACGAACCGATAAATCCAATTAAAAAAATGGTAATAATAAAACCGATGTCCATGCTCATTCACTCCTTATATGAAGCATCGGGACATATGCCCGATGCTTGTTACGCTTTGCGAATCCAAAATTTTAGTACGTCTCCTTCTTCGACCATATCGATCATTTCATGACCAGCTGATTTTGCCCATGCAGATAAGTCGTTTTTAGCTCCTTTATCTGTAACATGAATTTCCAACACTTGACCAGATTGTAATGTGTCCATTCCTTTTTTCGTACGAACGATCGGCAGTGGACACGCAAGTCCCTTTGCATCAACGAGAAGATCGGCTTTCATGTTCTTCCTCCTTAAAATGTTAACGTGATGTCAGCATCTTTCGCAAAATCAAGGAATGTCACTGCTCCACCAACATCAATACCATCGACAAAATGTTCTTTTGTTAATCCCATCACATCCATCGTCATTTGGCAAGCAATAAACTTCACACCCATTTCTTGCGCCATGCCTACAAGCTCTGGAATAGATGGAACGTTTGCTTGGGCAAATCCTTGTTGAATTTGCTCTTTTCCTTCTGGAAGTGGCAATTGTTGATATGCTTCTTTATGAATTAAATTTAATCCTTCGAATGTAAAGAAAATAGCTACCTCTGCTTCTGTTGCTGCTGCTGCTGTTGCAATGTTAAACACCTTATATGCGTCAAATAAACCACCATTTGCTGCAATAATAGCTACACGTTTTTTCATTGTTCATTTCCTCCTTTAGTCATTGTTCCTTTCCATTGTGTCATACCTGGAATGACGTTAAATACACGTGTAAATCCTTTTTCAGTAAGTTGTTGCGCAGCTAAATCGCTGCGATTACCTGTTCGGCAAATGACATAAATTGTTTCATCTTTATTTAATTCATTTAATCGCTCTGCTAATTGTCCGAGCGGGATATGATATGCTCCTGGAATATGACCAAATACATACTCGGCTTCCTCACGCACATCTAAAATAAATACTTGTTCGTTGTTTTCTACTTTCTTTTGCAGCTCCTCTAAAGAAACAACGTGAGGATATTTTGCTTCTTCCTTTACTTCTGTAGGATTTGCTTTACGAAGATAATGCTTGAGTACATCACCTTCTTCAATCGTGCCGATATATTGATGCCCTGTATTTTTTGCCCACCCTTGAATATCAGCAAGTGAACCTTTATCCGTCGCTTGCACTTCAAGCACTTGGCCAGGCTGTAGCTGTTCCATCGCCTTTTTCGTGCGAACAATCGGCATCGGACACGTGAGCCCCTTTGCATCAACCACGAGATCGACGTGAATCGTCATTCCATTCCCCCCTATCGTTCAATTTCGCCTGTCCATTCAAGCATACCGCCTGTCATATTTACAACGCGGTATCCGTAACTTTCTAACAACTGACAAGCCATACCGCTTCGATTTCCTGAACGGCAAACAAGAATATGTTCTTCGTTTTTATCAATTTCATTCATCCGCTCAAGCAGTTGGCCAAGCGGGATGTGACGAGCACCGGGAATTTTACCTTGGGCTACTTCCTCATATTCGCGCACATCGATAATGCTTAGTGCACGACCCTCTTTTAATTGTTGCTCCACTTCTTGTGGTAATATTTGTTTCATCTTTCTCACCTCTCTATACTAGTAAGGGTATATTAAACAACAAAAAAATAATTTATTACCATTACCTCTATGAGTATATTACAAAACCCCCCACCCGTTTGTCAACTGTTTTTTCACAAAAAAAAACCTTGTATGACACAAGGGATTAAACAAATGTTTTATGTTCTTCTTTTCGGAAAAAGTTTCTCATCGCCTGTAACACATCTGACTTTTGCTTCAAAATGTAGTAGCGAAATTTTTCATCCTTAATATGTTTGTATGCCGACATGAGAGTCGAGTGACGATTGTACTGATTCACTTCTCCGTATCCAAACATATTCGATACCTTCATTAATTCTTGAACTAGCTTAACACAACGAGCGTTATCGGACGTTAAATTATCGCCATCGGAAAAATGGAACGGATAAATATTATATTTTGTCGGTGAGTATTTTGTTTCGATCACTTCAAGAGCCTTTCGATACGCTGATGAACATATCGTTCCACCGCTTTCCCCTTTTGTAAAAAACTCCTCTTCTGTTACAATTTTTGCTTCGGTATGATGCGCAATAAAAACAATATCGACCGTTTCGTATTTCGTCCGTAAAAATCGGGTCATCCAAAAGAAGAAGCTTCTAGCCATATATTTTTCCCATACACCCATTGATCCGCTCGTGTCCATCATTGCGATAACAACCGCTTTCGAATCGGGCTTAATCACTTCATTCCACGTTTTAAATTTCAAATCTTCCGGATAAATTGGATAAAAACTCGGATTGCCACTTAATGCGTTTCGTTTAAAGGCAGCCATCATTGTTTTTTTCTTATCGATGTTCCCCATTAATCCCGTTCGGCGAATATCGTTAAACTCAATATACTGAACAACATGGTCAGCGTGTTGCTTTTTCTTTAAATCAGGAAGTTCTAATTGACTAAACAAAGCTTCTTCAAGCTCCATTAAGGATACTTCTGCTTCATAATAGTCTTGCCCCGCCAGGTCACCTGCTCCTTGCCCTTTTCCCGGTCCTTTTTGACCGTCACCAGAACCGTCGCGCGCAATGACATCACCAACTTGACTGTCCCCATCGCCTTGGCCGACATGTTTATTTTTGTCGTAATTATAACGAATTTTATATTCATCTAACGAACGAATCGGTATTTTAATGACGTCGCGACCGTTGGACATAATGATGCTTTCTTCTGTAATTAAATCACCGAGGTTATTTTTAATTGCTTCTTTTACCTTTTCCTCGTGCCGTTTTTGATCATCTTGGCCTTTTCGATGGAGGGACCAATCTTCCTTTGACACAATGAAGTTTCTACTCATTTTTTCCCCTCCTACAATGTAAAATAATGATGCACATTTTCCTTTTTCCTCGCATACACTATGTTGGCTTGCAACAATAATGAATGAATGGTTGGTTACTTTATCCTATGCAACGTCCGAAAAAAATTGACAAATGATTTCGAAAATTGTTCTGACCTTTTTTGCTGGACAAGCCTGTTTTCTACGATGATAAAACAAAGCATGCCAAGTGCGGCATGCTTTATCGGTTTAACAAACTTCCGACATAACGAAGCAATTCATTTGCTGAGGTAGAGTTATAACCATATTCATCAATTAATCGAGCAACCACTTCATTAATTTTCTTCAGTTGTTGTTCATCAGGGGTTTTTGTGGACGTCGTAATTTTGACGATATCTTTTAAGTCTGCAAACAATTTTTTCTGAATCGCTTCACGCAACCGTTCGTGCGAATTATAATCAAAACGTTGACCTTTACGGGCATATGCTGAAATACGAATTAAAATTTCTTCACGAAATGCTTTTTTCGCATTCTCGGAAATGCCAATTTGTTCTTCAATCGACCGCATGAGTTTTTCATCTGGATTCATTTCTTCTCCTGTTAGTGGATCGCGAATTTTCGCTTTGTTGCAATATGCCTCTACGTTATCTAAATAATTGTCCATTAACGTTTTCGCTGACTCTTCGTACGAGTAAACGAACGCTTTTTGTACTTCGCGCTTTGCAATTTCATCGTATTCTTTTCGTGCAACTGAGATGAAATTTAAATAACGTTCCCGATCTTCTTTTGAAATAGATGGGTGATGCTCTAATCCTTCTTTCAACGCTCTCAATACATCTAACGCATTAATAGACGGCACTTCCTTGCGAATAATACAAGACGAAATTCGGTTAATAACATAGCGTGGATCAATGCCGCTCATTCCTTCGTCTGGATATTCTTTTTTCAACTCCTCGACATCCACTTCATTAAACCCTTCAACAAGCTCACCGTCATACAGACGCATTTTTTTCACAAGGTCAATATCGCCACGCTTCGGTTCTTTTAATCGCGTTAAAATTGTAAACATCGCTGCTACCCGTAGCGTATGTGGTGCAATATGGACATCTGCTACGTCGCTTTCGCGAATCATTTTTTCATAAATGCGCTCTTCTTCTGACACTTTTAAGTTATACGGTATCGGCATGACGATAATTCGCGAATGAAGTGCTTCATTCTTTTTATTAGCAATAAATGAACGATACTCTGTCTCATTCGTATGAGCAACAATCAACTCATCAGCGCTAATAAGCGCAAAACGTCCTGCCTTAAAGTTTCCTTCTTGCGTCAAAGAAAGCAAATGCCATAAAAACTTTTCATCGCATTTTAACATTTCTTGAAATTCCATAATACCGCGATTCGCTTTGTTTAGCTCTCCATCAAAACGATATGCGCGCGGATCCGATTCAGACCCATATTGAGCAATCGTCGAAAAATCAATACTGCCTGTTAAATCAGCAATATCTTGCGACTTCGGATCGGATGGGCTGAACGTTCCGATTCCGACACGCTTATCTTCGGAGAAAAAGATGCGTTCGACCATCACATCTTCAATGCGCCCGCCGTATTCTTTTTCAAGTCGCATCATGTTTAATGGGGATAAGTTCCCTTCAATACGAATGCCATACTCTTTATAAAACTCATCGCGCAAATGGTGTGGAATTAAATGAAGCGGATCTTCATGCATGGGACATCCTTTAATTGCATATACCGCACCACGATCGGTATACGAGTACGCTTCAAGTCCTCGTTTTAACATTGTCACAAGCGTTGATTTTCCCCCGCTTACCGGTCCCATTAACAACAAAATACGCTTTCGAACATCTAGTCGTTTGGCGGCTGGGTGAAAATATTCTTCTACAAGCCGCTCTAGCGCTTCTTCAAGCCCGAATAACTGACCGCTAAAAAAGTTGTATTTTTTCTTTCCATCCACTTCTTCTACGCCCGCATCTTTAATCATATTGTAAACGCGAGAATGAGCGGACTGAGCCACCCACGGCTTTTCTTTTACGATTTCTAAGTACTCCGCAAATGTTCCTTCCCACTTTAATTTTTGCTCTTCTTCTCTATATTTTTGTATTTTTTTCAAAATGTCCATACACGGACCTCCTCCACCTTTGATGTCTAGCATCATGATTAATACCATATGTATGCAAGGATGTCCGTAATCATTCGTAAAAGTATGACTTTCATATCGCTATACAATTAAGCTATAATGAAAACGTGGTCATTTTCTTGTCACTTCATAAAGGAGGAGATTTTATATGAAAACGCTTCTCGTACTTGGTGTTATTTTCGCGTTCTTAGCTGCCATTTTTACAGCGGGATATAACGATAAGCCAGAAGTAAAAAATTAAGCGACTTTCATTCGAAAGTCGCTTAAAATACGTTTGGAAAGTTTTGTTGTCTTAACGCCTCATATACGAGAATGGCGGCTGTATTCGATAAATTGAGCGAACGAACGTATTCGTTCATCGGAATACGCAAACAACGTTCCATATTGTTTTCGATTAAATCTTTTGGCAATCCGCTCGTTTCACGGCCGAAAACGAAAAAGTAATCTTTCGTTGAATCGCTATAGTCAAACGATGTGTAGTATGTTTGCCCAAACTTCGTAATAAAGAAAAATTCACCTTCCTTATATGTGTCAAAAAGCTCTTGTAATGAATCGTAATAGTGCACATCGACATATTCCCAATAATCTAATCCAGCACGCTTTAACATTTTATCATCGGTTGAAAATCCGAGCGGTCGAATTAAATGTAACGATGTTCCTGTTGCTGCGCATGTGCGCGCAATATTTCCTGTATTCGCTGGAATTTCTGGTTGATATAAAACGACATGTAAAGCCACAATCTTCACTCCTATACACGATCAATAATATGGAAAAATTTATATTGGATATTTGATGTATATGCCGTTGAATCTTCATATGACCAATAACGCATACGACTATTGGACGTATGAGCATTGACAAGCGGCATCCCTTGTTTATCTTTCGCCACGACGATCGTTGTATGATCGAATCGTCCGTCCCCTTGAAAATCATAACAAATGACATCACCAAGAGACAACTGTTCCGGTGATTTTTTTTCGATGGCTTGAATGCCTGTTTTTGACCCACTTAAATACCAACGCAATGCATTTGCGACCGTCCACGTATAGCTCCAGTCGTTTTTTCTCATCCACCATCCTTTTGTTTTGTTCGGATAACCCATCATGGGGATTCCGCCTGCATGTAAACATTGTGAAATGAAATTTGTACAATCGACAGGGAATTTGTGAAACGCTGGATTATAATCGTTCCACCATATTTCAGCATATCGTACCGCGGCTAATCGATCATACGTATAACGAACACGTTCACCATCATCTCGCTCTTGCTTTTTTTCAACTTGTTCCGTTTCGATGGTAGGCAAAAGCAAGCGATCGCTAACAAGTTCACGTTGCTCAAATATTGCTTCACGCATCTCTTGTTTCTCTTCAACATACATCCAGCCATGTTGCCAAATAAAAAAACGAAAATGAACGATATAGCGCACGAACGTTTTTGAAACGATATGTTTTCGTTCAATGATTGTTCCCTTTCCTTCACATTTCACAAGTTGGGCATTTCGCTTAACTAACAACTGCTTTTTTCGTTCAACTTCTTCATCCGTCACATCGTTTATAAAAAAACCCCGGATACGTTCATCGAGGAGATCGTGTAGTCGTTTTCTCATCCCGCTCACCACTTTTTTCGTTTTTTACTACGTTATGTCACAAACAGTAGAAAAACAACTACACGTTCTCAAGCATCACTAACGCTTTGTCAATTTCCTGAATGACATCTTCATCTTGTTCATTCTCTTTTGCTTGTTGTAACATCGGCATCACTTTACGATTTCCAATTTTACCGAGCGCCCACGCTGCCGTTCCGCGAATGACTGGACGTGAATCTTCTCGAAGTAACATTAATAAATCATCGATGGCACTTTCATCTTTATAATGGGCTAATGCAATAATGGCATTTCGTTGAATCGGTTTTTTCCCGCGCCATGCTCCCGATAAATGCCCAAACGTTTCTTTAAATTGACGATTCGTCATATGAAGAAGCGGTTTTAATAAAGGTTTCACCACTTCTGGATCCGGCTCCATCTCTGGATGAAAATGAAAATCTTTCCCTTTATTTTTTGGACAAACAAGTTGACACGTATCGCATCCATACAATCGGTTTCCTATTTTATCGCGAAACTCATCAGGAATGAACGTTTTCGTTTGTGTTAAAAAGGCGATGCATCGCTTCGCATTCAACTGTCCTCCTTGTACGAGCGCTCCTGTCGGACAAGCATCGATACAGCGGGTGCATGTCCCGCATTCGTCTTCGATTGGCGTATCAGGAGGAAATGGAATATTCGTAATCATTTCGCCTAAATAGACGTATGAACCAAATTCACGTGTAATAATGGAACAGTTTTTTCCGCTCCATCCGATGCCTGCGCGCTCTGCTACTGCACGATCAGCTAATTCCCCCGTGTCGACCATCGACTTCACACGCGCATTCGGTACGCGAGCTAAAATAAATTGTTCTAATTTTTGCAAGCGATCGCGTAAAATCACGTGATAATCTTGTCCCCAAGATGCTCGACAAAAAATGCCCCGTCGCTCTGTTTTCGTGCTTCGTGGCGCATTTTTTAGCTTCGACGGATACGCGAGGGCAATCGCAATAATGGAACGTGCTTCTGACAGCAATAAAGATGGATTCGTTCGCTTGTCAATGTCAGGTTCTTCAAACCCTGATTGATATCCAAGGTGTTGCTGCTGACGCAGTCGTTCTTTTAACTCAAAAAATGGATCTGCGCTTGTAAAACCAATTTTATCAATTCCAATTGTTCTACTATACTGAATGATTTCTTCTTTCAATGCAACAACGTCCATCCCTCATCCCTCCTTTCCTCGTTGTTTATGTTACAATGTAAAGAAAAAGTCCTGCGGTAATATGTCAAGGTGAAACATCATCGAAATTGGAAATTCATTTGTCCGATGACCCGAAAAAAGGCAATACTGAAGAAGCCCA